>JBEKUR010000066.1:0-24481 GCA_049514855.1 Terriglobia bacterium | reverse complement strand
ACCTGCGCGAAGGCCAGTTCCCCTCCGGCAGCATGGGTCCGAAGATCGAGGCTGCGCTGGCCTACCTCGATCGCGGGGGCAAGCTGGTCATCATCACTTCCCCTGAAAACCTCCCCGAAGCCTTGCATGGCATGGCCGGGACCCGCATCACACCTGCCCCCGAACCTGCCGGGGCGCGAGGCGCTCCCACCGCCCTATGACTTGTCGCCCCGTTTTGCCATCTGAAATCTGCATTTCAAATGTCCAATCAGGATCCCAGCCGCCCGAGCCGGACCGGCCACCTCGATCGCGCGCGAAAGTCGCCCTGTCGCCACAATGTCATTCCGCCGGGGCATCGCCGTCTCCCCGTGTCCTTCCACCGTAGCATGGCTGTTACGCCCCTGTATCTCGGGTCTTGGCCTTGCCCATGGGCGGGTGCGACCCCGTGTTCAGGTCGGCGCCGCCTGCCCGTGCCCCAGCCGAATCTTCAGGGCAGAAATCCAATGCTTTTTGTGGTGACAATCCCTACCAAAGAATGCTAGGCTGGACTTGCAGTTTGTTGTTGTAATTCCGACGAGTCTCGAAAGAGCTACGAGGGACGACCCAACTACCTTCGGGCCTTTCGACTAGTGGTGTTACAGCGGATCGTCGGGCGTTCCCGCCGTTGCCGTCTTCACAAATTGCAATTCCAATCCAACAAGGACACAAGGCAGCATGAAGGAACAAGGTACAGTCAAGTGGTTTAACTCCGCAAAAGGTTACGGGTTCATCCAGCGCGAAAGCGGGGAGGACGTATTCGTCCATTTCTCAGCTATTATTGGCGACGGATACCGGTCGTTAGAAGAAGGCGCAAGAGTCAGCTTTGAAGTGAAAACCGGCCCGAAAGGGTTGCAAGCCGCAGACGTCGAGCGAGTGTAACTCAGCAAGGCGGCCGCTCCCGGCGGATTGCAGACTGCCGGGAGCATTCTCACCTGAAGACCCGGGCAGTAAATAGGCTCGCCAAGGGAAGAGATTCTCGGTCTTGACGGTGAAGTGTGCGCATTAATCCCCAGCCCCTCACAGAATGAGGTCGGTAGTGGGTTAGAGTTTCCTGCCTCTGTGGTGAGGGATTACGTCGTGCAGGGGTCCTCCCTCTGATTCCAGACAGGTTTAGGGCAGTCAGCACTATCAGAAGAGTGAGCCAAGCTGAGCTTCTCTACTGGCTCGGCGGCTGGCCGTTCGTGGTGTGGGGAATGTGTGTGCGGCTGGTGATCACTTACCACAGCACTTGGTTTGTCGATTCCGCCAGCCACACTTTCGGGTCCAGGAATTACGCCCTAAACGACCTCTCCACCAGTTGCTGGTGGGTAGCTCTGATAACCTGCTGCCTCGAACAGATCCCCGGTTGAGCTCATCAGGTGATTGCGAGCCCGGGGTACCTTCTGCCCGCTTCGGAGTGTGCGTGAAAACTCCAATCAAGAACCAAGATCCAATAGATTACGTTGTGGAAAGGCCGCAATAATCAGCCTATCACAGACTCTTTCCGGGTCCTCCCGCCGAGGCGAGGGGTGAGGGGGGTGTTGGTCGATATTCCGACACGCGACCAAGAGCTGCCCTGAGCGTTCGAATCTGCCCACATCTATGAACAGAACCACCAGGTCGGAAATAAATCAAGTCATTGCCGGTTGCGAATAGGCAATCAGTATGCCACCATAAGAGGGTAATTCATTGATGGGCCTGTAGCTCAGAAGGATAGAGCAACGGTTTCCTAAACCGTGGGTCGGGGGTTCGAATCCCTCCAGGCCTACCATCTTTTCAAGGACTTACAGCGAACCCCCTTTTCCCGGCTACTTTTTCCGGCTACTTTAAGCGGCAGCGGGCGGGTGATTGCGTTCTGAACCCGCCGCTTTGAGTTTCTGCCAAACCGCTTCCGAAGCCTCTAGCTGAGCCTGATCCCCGGCGTGCGAATAGATGATGTTCACACGGTCCTGCATGTGTCCCAGTCGGTCCATGCGAGTCTTCATATCCACGCCCTCGTTCAGCATGAGCGAATTGTTCAGGTGTCGCAGAGCGTGCCAGTGAAGTTCTGGGATGCCGAACTTGTGCGCGAGCGGCTTGATGTGCTTGGACATTAGCCAGCCCAGGTCGATTGGCCTGCCACGTTTGCCAGGGAGCACCCAATCGGTGGGCTGAGCATCCGGAAAGTTCTGCGCTTCGTACTCCCGCAGTACCTGCATCTGTTCGTCGGTAAGCACGATCTTCCGATAACCTTTCTTGGTTTTGGGTAGCATGCTTTTCCCTTCCCAGATCGATTCGCGGATCAAGATGGTATTGTGTTCCCAGACGATTGACTCCCAGCGTAGTCCGCGCAGTTCCCCACTCCTGCTCCCCAACCAGGCCGCCAGTTGCCAGGCCATCTTATGACGGGGGTCTTTCAACCCGTCCAGGATGGCGACAACCTGCTCAGCGGTTGGCATGACATAGGACTTTTCGGGGCCCTCGGCCGATAGTTTGACAAAGCGAGCGGGATTGTATGTCAAGCCGTGGCCAAGTCGAATAGCCGACGACAATACACTCGACAGGCACGCCCGGTATTTCGCGGCGGTTCTTCTGTTGAGGTTGAGGCTGTCAAGGTATTTCTGGACCTCCGCAGTGCCTAAACTGTCGAGCAGGCGTGCGCCAAACCGTGGGATCCATATGTTTCGCATCACCCATCTCATGTCGCGCACCGTACTGGGTCTTTTGTCTTTCAGTTCGTGCTTTGTTTCGTGCTTCTCTTCGCCGTAAAAGTGCTCACGCCAGAAGCCCGCTAAGGTGTGCGAGTTTCCGGCGACTTCACGACGACCATTCAGTTTCCTCATCCATTCGCGTTTGAGTTTCTGTGCTTCGCTCTTCGTGAGGTCTTTCACCCGTCCTAGGCTGTGTGAAGGACGGTGGTTTGCTTCTGTCCACTGAACGCACCAGCTTCCGTCTTTAACACGGAGGCTGCCCTGCCGATCCCGGCGTCGAGTCATTTTCACTCCTCCTCGGCCCGCCGAGTCCAACCTGGGAGCTGTACTGCTTTCCTGCGGTACTAGCAAGTCGGGAACAATCCGGCCGTCAAACCGAATATCGGTAGGCGTAAGACGGGTAGACGGAATGTACTGAGGGTGACTCGGGTTGAGTCTGCGGTAGATAAAGCTAGGGCTACACTTGAGGCATGCCGCTAGCTCGACAACGGTGAGCAGCCCTGTTTCTTGCACAGAACATAGGTCCTCCGCGACCATTCGGCGCCTCCGCCTTGCCCCCGGATTTTGCCACTACAGCCTCTCCCCCGCGGTGTTCCCAGCCGACGGAATGCTTACACACGGGTTTGAGGTGTCACGAGCAGCACACGTGAATCGTTTGTGCGCCACTCCTCCACTGCTTTCGTGGGCAAGAAGGCAGGCAAGGTGTAAACCCTGCCTGCCCAAAGCACTCAATAGGTCGTGCTACGCTTTCAGTTTCCAGTGGAGCATATGATCTCCACCTGGAACATAATGTAACGCCTCGCATTATTCTCCCTCTTAGGAAGCCTTTTTTCTCAGATTGAGTCCCGCCTGAGTGGAAGCAGCCGTGCCTCAGCGCCGGAGCCTAATGTGAAGCTCCGGCGGGTGGCGCGGCGTAGCTTCTCTGTTCCCTCATATTCCTGTGATTCTTGAGTTCGGCTGTAGGATTGGGGAAGGCCGGAGGGCTCTGTAAGTTTACCCAGTCGAAGAGCCCTCCGTTCCGTAGACCAACCCGGGAGTCTTGTCACTCCAGGGAGGACCCTGTGCAAATCCTACACCCGTTCTCCGGCTCCCTCCAGCAGTATGACGAAGCGATTGCCGATCCCGATCGTTACCGGCCCGATCATTGCCCGCAGTGCGAGGCGAGGCGGCCTTTGTGCGCTCAAGGCTTCTACCGCCGAACCCTGGTGGAGGTGAACTTTGATGGCTTCCTGCGCGTTCGCCGCTATTTGTGCCGCGGCTGTCAGCGCACCGTCTCTCTGTTGCCAGAGTTCGCCTTGCCCTATCTCCGCTTCAGTGTTTCGGTGATGGCTCTCTTTCTCGTGGCTCGTCTGTTGGAGGGCCGGACTCTCCTGGCTGCCGCGGCGGCGGCCTCGCAACCCCACATGCCTTACCAGCGCGGCCAGTTCTGGATTCGCCGCTTCCAAAAGCAGGCCGCCGACTTATGTGGAGCGCTGGCCGCCAAGATCCCTCCGATGCCCGCGGCGAGTTTCGCCATCAGAGCTTTGCAAATGTTGCAGTCCGTCGGTTGGATCGTTGCCCACCGCTTCCTCTTTTCCAGGCTGCGCGCTCACCCTCGCCACTTTCGCCAGTTCCAACGCCTTTGACCAGCCCAGTTCTTCGATCTCGGGCGCCGGAATTTGCGGTAGGTGGTCATGGATCGACATGAGGTAATAGGCCTTCCTCCGGGAGTCGGGAAACTTCTCCTCTAGGTAAGCTTCAAAGCTCTTGTATCCCACCATCCTGCGCCGCTCCTCATTCCTGTCCCCTACCCACAACATACCTGGCAGATTTGAGTTTTCACAAGGTTTTTGGGTCAGGCCGCCCCCATAGCGCCGAGGCCCGCCCACGCGAGTCAGTTGCGGAAGACGCGCCGGATACTCCCGCGGCAGCAGATGGACAAGGCGGTGAATCACCATCCAGGTCTCCTCGGGCGAAGACTCCTCTCCCCCCCGCCAGAAAATCCGCGCGCATAAGTTCCAGGCAGTTCCCCCCGCCAGCGCTCCGTCCCCACCATCCGCGAGGCTATCTATAGGCCCCTTGACGCTGCTGAACACAGCGGAAAATCTCTCGGTTAGGGGAGAGAATCTGTTGCACCTTGCCCGCTACTGCAACCGTTTGGTTTCAGTGACTTGGCTCTCCTTTTCACCCTCCTGACTGTCACTTAGTGTTGCGCCTATCCCGTTTGAAAACCAGTCCGGAAGCGAGCCATCTCGGGCGAACCCTTCTCGTTCTTCTTTCGACATACGCTCAAACAGTTCCTTAGGGTTCGTCCCTTTCGCCCACTCTGTTCCCTTCCCCGGGCTGTTGAGTTTCACGTATGTCTGAATGGCGGAGACTACTTGCGAACCAGCCATGGGCAAATTGTCCACTCTCTCGATTATCTTCTCGAGAGCCATCCCGATATTCTTTTTGCGTTTGCTGAAAAGGTCGCAGGCGTGAGCGTGCCGATACAGGGAATCGCGACTAAGGCCATTGTATTGCTCGGCAATAAGAGAGGGACTGGCCCAATCAACAAAAAGCTCATCAATCTGCTGGCGATAGGAGGACAAACAGATGCTGCATTGGGCCTGATGCCGTCCCAAGTTGACGCTGCCGTCCTCCTTGTCCTTAAGTTGCTTCTCATCGTTCATGGAATCTACCTTCGCTTTCGTTTGAAACTTCTAGGGGGGGTGAGATTTGCTTGTATCAACAAGCATCCCCCCATATAGTAGTTTCGGTAGTCCGGAAACTTGTCAGCGCTGGCATGCAAGGGAATCCTTTTCACCGGTTGGAGCGGCCCCCGGAGTCCTTGCTTGGGGTTCCCGCAGACACGAGGACGTGAGCTGCGGATCTGACCGCCCGTCGTCCATTCTCTGGTTTTTCCCTGCCTATTCCCTCAAGCCATCAGGATCATCTTTCCGCGTCGTCCACAGGAACAGAAGGGTGGGAAGACCGGTGGTGCTTGACCGCCCAGCCGATCTTGAAGGAGATCACCGTCAAGGAGTGGGGGGTGAACGGCATCATTGTCACGGACGCGGGCGCTCTCGACGGTATGGTGAGGGGTCACAAGTACTATCTGGACCTGCCCACGGCCGCGGCGGGTGCGGTCAAGATCGGTATCAACCAGTTCCTCGACGGCGTCTCCGAGGACGCCATCACACAGGCCCTCCGGAAGAACCTGCTCACCATGGCCGACCTCGAGGAGGTCATGAGAGGCAGCTTCCGGGTGATGATCAAGCTCGGACTGCTCGATCCTCCCGAGATGGTCCCCTACACCAAGATCAAAGACGGTCCGGAGCCCTGGACGAGGGACGAGAACAAGCTGCTGGCCCGCCAGGTGACGCAAGAGGCGGTTGTGCTCCTGAAAAACCAGAACAATCTGCTGCCTCTGGATAAGTCCAAGCTGAAGTCCATCGCGGTTGTCGGCCAGCGGTCCAACGACGTCGCCTGGGATTGGTACAGCGGCAAGTTCCCCTATGCGATTACTCCGCTCGATGGAATCAAGAGTAAGGTCGGCCCCGGCGTCAAGGTGAACTTCGCCCTCAACAACGACAACAACGCGGCGGTCGAAGCGGCCAAGGCCTCCGATGTCGCCATCGTCGTCATCGGCAACCACCCGACCTGCGATGCCGGCTGGGGCCAGTGCGAAGCCCTCAGCGACGGCAAGGAAGGCATCGACCGCAGGTCCATCGACCTGCAGCCCGAGCAAGACCAGTTGATCAAGGATGTCTACAAGGCCAATCCGCGGACCATTGTGGTGATCAAGGCCAGCTTCCCGTTCACCATCAACTGGGCGCAGGAAAATGTGCCCGCCATCGTTCACATGGCCCACAACAGCCAGGAGGAGGGCAACGCTCTGGCCGACGTTCTGTTCGGCGACTACAACCCCGCCGGGCGTCTGGTCCAGGCCTGGGTGAAGTCGATCGACGATTTGCCGCCCATGATGGACTACAACATCCGCCACGGCCGCACGTACATGTACTTCAAGGGTGAGCCGCTGTATCCGTTCGGCTACGGATTGAGTTACACGACGTTCGCTTACTCGAACCTCCGCGCCCATACTGCGCGTCTGGCCAAGGACGGCCAGGTCACCGTCAGCGTGAAGGTCCGCAATACGGGCAAGCGGGACGGGCAGGAGGTTGTCCAGTTGTACGTAAAGCATATGGGCTCCAGGGTCGATCGGCCGATCAAGGAGCTCAAGGGCTTCCAGCGCCTCGCCCTGAAAGCGGGCGAGACGAAGACCGTCCAACTCACGCTTAAGGCAAAGGACCTTGCCTACTGGGATGCGGCGAAGGAACAGTGGGTGGTGGAGGACGAGAAAGTCAACCTGATGGTGGGCGCCTCCTCGGCCGAAGTCAAGCTGCAACAGACGATCAGCGTAGGATTGTAGCTGCCTGAGTGAAGAGGTTATCTACCTAGACTAGGGGATTGTCACTTTGATTTACTCCACTCTCACGTGCTCTCTCGCCCTCGCCGCGAGTCAGAGCAACGGCAGATCGGTCTCAGCCACCTTTGCTTCGGACATTCCTCATTTGCTGAAGCAGGGTACGGTCACCCAACTGATCGTGCACGGCAAGCCGTTCTTGGCGCTGGCGGGAGAACTGCTCAACAACAGCGCCACCAGCCTAGAGTACATGAAGCCGGTATGGGCCAAGCTCGTCGAAACCAAACTCAATAGCGTCGTGGCGGGCGTTTCCTGGGCCCCGTGGCCTCGGGCTGGCCCAGTGAGGATTCTTGTTTTGACCGGCTTGCGGCTATTCTCGAAAGGAGAATTATGAAGATCCAGAATACTTTATGCTGCATTTTCGTGTGCTGGCTCGGTTTGGAAGCTATTCCGAGAACGGAATAGTCTCCACACGGCGTCGGCTGATTCGCCGATCCCCTTCTCAGTCACCAGCTCCCTGGCCATCGCCATCAGGATGTCATCACCTTCGTCAATCGCCTGCAGGCCGTCGCTCGCGAACTTCCCTTCCATCGCCAGCGAAACCAGCAGCTTCTTCCCCATCAGCCTCAAACACGCTTCCTGCATGGGGCCGGCGTAGTAGAAGAACTTGACATTGACGTTTGACCACTGTCCGATCCTCTACGAGCGCCGGCTGGCTTGCCGCAGGGTGTAGATGGTCATCATTTGGCCGAAAGGCTCACTTTTCCTTCAGAAGACCCGGCTCCGCTAGGTATATTATGGGTGTGCAACACCCCTCCCAACCAAGCCCCCCATGATGCGGCCGATCCTGGCAGGAACCGGAAGGCTGCGCTTGATTGATCCGAACCCATCCTTGAGCCTTAAGGAGGCGCTCTAATAATTTTCCGAAGACGGCGACATTCAGCCGGGGACGCCCTAAACGCCAGCCGATTGCCTGGCCTCAAGGGGTGGAGGAAGGGAGAACAATAGGATTATGCGAGTCGCACTCTATGCCCGAGTCTCTACCCTCAACGGTCAGCACCCCGAAATGCAGTTGGCTGAGTTGCGTGAGTACGCATCCCGCCGTAACTGGCAAATTTCGGGGGAATATGTTGATGAGGGCGTGTCCGGCTCGAAGGAGTCCCACCCTGAGCTGAACCGCCTCATGGGCGATTCCCGTCGGCGGCAGTTTGACATCGTCCTGGTGTGGAATATTGACCGCTTCGGCAGGTCGCTGAGGCATTTGGTCAATGCCCTCGCCGACCTTGACGCCTACGGCGTGACGTTCGCCAGCTTGAAGGACAATCTCGACCTGAGCACACCCTCGGGGCGGTTGATGTTCCAAATCATAGGGGCAATGGCGGAGTTCGAGCGGGCGCTCATCCAGGAGAGGGTGAGGGCGGGGCTCCACAACGCCCGGCGCAACGGGAAGCAGCTTGGCCGTCCACGCCGTGTCGTAGACCTTGACGGCATCGCCCGCATGAAGGCCGAGGGCCGCAGCCTCCGCAGCATCGCCGAAAAGCTCGGGGTCGGCTACGGCACAGTCCGCATGCGGCTGGCGGCAGGTGAGCGAAAAACCTCCCGTCCCAGGGCCGCCGCCAGGATTGAAATGTAAAGGGTTATCTTGCCGGTTCCGGCGGGCGGCAAACACTCGATTCTCGCTCGCAGGATTCCGAATGAAGGGCTATGGCCGACGTTCCCCAAATGACCAACTGCGATTTCTGCAACGCCCCTTGCCCGGCAAGGACGTACCGGACGGCAGACAGCAGCACTGTGCGGACGCGGGCGTTTATGGAAAGCGGCCCTCTGCTCCAGGAGCACCGCTTCACCCCAGAGTGGAAGGCGTGCGTGCCCTGCGGCAAGCTGATTGAAGCTGACGACTGGGACGGCCTGGCCACGCGGGTCACGCACAGCTTGGCCCCCTCGGAGTTCCTGCAAGCGAGGCTGTCAAGGATTGGCTCCAGTCGACCTATGGCGAACTGAAGGCGGCAGGGATGGTGCGGGTCCGGTGATGGCAGCCAATCTAGCCGGGCCTCTGGCCTTTAGGCGGCCGATGGCGTGCAGCGGTCCCAAGGCACATCTTCTTATTGGAGGCAAGCGCTTATGACAGATTCCACACCCGCCCTCCCCGAGGCCATCGAATGCCCGCTGTGCCTCGGCAAGGGCGAACTCAGCCGCACGGAATTGCTTGAACGGCTGGGAATGAAAGACTACGCCCGCGTAGCCCAGCCAAGCGCTGAGGAGGCCATCCGCCTCATCCTGAAGAAGAAGGATGCCGAGCAGGCGCGGTGGTCGAAGTTCGACGCAGAGCTGGCAAGGCGGGTCGCCGAGGTCACGGGCAAGCACAATGCCGAGTTCCAGAAGCTTCAGGCCGAGAAGAGCGAGCTTGCCGGTCGCCTGAAGGGACTCGAAAAGAACGCCTCCGCCACGCTCGACAACACCAGGCAGGAGGAGCGGCTGGCTGCCGAGAAGGAGCTTCAGAAGCAGCTTGCCGCACTGACCAAGCGGATTGCCGAGCTTGAGGCCGCGCAGAGGCTGGCGGACGAGCAGAAGAAGGCCGAGGTCGCCAGGGCGAGAGCCGAGCTTGAGGCTGCGCTGAGCAGCGAGAAGGCAAAGGCGAACGACCTCGCCCGCCAGGGAAAAGACTACCTCCAAGAGATTGTTGGCCTCCGCGACCGCAATCAACAGCTCGAAGCAGAAATGGCGAAGGTGGCCCGTGTCGGGAAAAAGGAGGAACTGGACTTCGCCGAGGAGGCGCGGTCGTGGCCGGGCATCTGGGTTGGCGAGAAGCTGCCGCGCAACAGCGACTACCTGATGGCCTTCAGCGACGCCGCTGGGAACGCCCTTGAACCCAGCATGGTCGTGGACAACAAGGACAAGGCCACCGTCGCCGAGGCCGATATCAGGAAGCTGGTCCGGGACGCCAGGGAACGCAAGCTTCCCGTCGCCGTGCTCGTGACGCGGGAGGAATCACAGCTAAGGCATGCCGACCGGCAGTGCAGATGGGGGCAGGAGGACGGGGTGTGGCTGCTGCGTTCCACCCGAGCATGGCTCCCCCGCGACCTTGAAGTGCTGCGCCCGGTGTTCGAGCGGATGAGGGCCGAGGGGCCGGACTTCCTGCAAAGGAACGCCGCCGTCGCCGCTGAGGTCCGCAGAACTTTCGTGGACATCGACGAGATTGAGGGGCAGCTCAACAAGGCCGGGTCCGCCATCGAGAAGGCGCAGGCGCTCACGGTGAAATACCGGGCGAGACTGGCGGGGCTATGCGGCAGCGCCGCCGCTGGCCAGATTGTGCCGGGCGAGGCGGAGCGGAAGAACGGAAGGGCGAGCGCCGGTGCTGGCAACGGCACGCAGGAGCATCACTCTCCGGTTTGCAGTTTATTGCGTGCGGATTCACCACGAGCAGATCAGCCGGACCACCCTGGTCAACAGCAATGTCTGCTCCATCCTAATTAGCGGAGGTTCGTATGGCGAAGAAGCAGTGCGCAAGTTGTCATGGAACAGGCAGATGCCAGGTTTGTAAAGGCAGTGGCCGCTTCGGCTACCCCGGCTACGGCCCGGTGGATACGTATCGCACCCCCTGCAATGCATGCCAGGGCTCGGGCGACTGCCGAGTTTGCCATGGCTCCGGACAGCGGTGATGGCAGCAAGCTGCGCTGCTCCGCTCGGCGGGCCTGTTCGGAGTTTGGCTCAAGAATCTTGTTCAAAGTTTAGGTGTGCGAGGCATGTTATAGGCATGGGGCACCTGCGTGAAGGCGCTTGGATTAACGCCAAGACCGGCCAGTGGTCCTTCATCGACGAGCACGCCGACTGGGCGAAGCGCCCCGGCAACCTCGCCAGCATCGGCCTGCCCGATGCCGTCCGGGAGGCCATCAGTGACATTCCCAACGACTACGACGGCGAGAACCGCAAGAAGATTCTGCTCGCGGTCATGGCCTCTGGCGGCATCCGGCTGCGGGGGCATGGTGACTGGGTCGCAATCGAGTTCACAGTGGGCACCGCCTCCGCGCTCCTGGCATGCCGGGACGTGCTGCGGAAGATTGCCGGGGAGTTCACCCTGTGCCGGTTCAACAACCTCGGCACATGCGAGTCGCTGGAACTGTTCTACCGGGACTACGAGCAGCATATCGAGCGGGACATCGAGTGGATTCTGCGGCTGGCCGCTCCGTTAGCAAAGCCGCCCGGAGCCTGAGCATGACTTGGAAACATCATGCCCGGTGCGAGAAGTGCGGGGGAGACGGCACAGCGAAGGCTAGAACAGCCAAGAAGGAGTCGAGATGAGCCACCAGCATTTTTGCCATGTCGCCGGCCACTACTGGGAGTGCGAGGGGAAGGCGCTGCGTGGCGGCGACGCCGAGCCGTCCGTCTGCGTTTGCCTTCCGTGCGGACGTCCGCTTGAAGGCTTCGACCACAGCGGATGCGACGACCCCGTCGAGCTTCTTGCCTGTCCCGAGCACATGGAGGAAGAGCGCCAGCACGTCGAAGAGGTGAGGAAGGAAATCGACCGCCACCGTGGCGAGTTTCAGCTCGACGAGAAATTGGCACGGCTGAAATCGCTGGCGGAGGGTCCTGAAAAGGACGCCTTAAGCAAGGACGTTGCCGATTGGCTGTTTCGACGGCTACAGCGGTGAGCCGGACATATGGAGGGGCCGACATGCGACCTGTGGACTCAGGCGACGAGCAGTTGTGGGAGGCGTGCAGGAAGCTGCCGTCCGATTGGGAGCCGCACGGCGAGCGCAAATGGTTGGGCCGCCGGGAAGACCGGCCTGACTGCGCAACATGCTGCTGGTTCACGGAGCTATTCCGCACGTGGCCGGACTGGGGGGCCTGCGCCAACCCGGAGTCCGCACGGGCCGGACTGCTCACCTTCCGGGAGCAGGGCTGCTGGCAGCATGAGGCGGAGAAGGAACGCCGCTACCAGGCGACCCGCCCCGCACGCTGCGACTTCATCCGAGGGTTTGAGAAGTTCCTGCGTGAACGGGCAGCCGATTTCATCCGGAAAGAAGTTCGGAAGACAAATGACCCGTTTCCTGACGGGGAGCCTTCTGCCCGCACGCCGGAGAACATTCGGGAGACCCCTTTTTTCGTCGTGGTTCGTCGGCTGCTCAGGCACGCTGATGAGGACTTTCGCCGCCAGGCTATCGGCGAGATGGCGGCAAGGGCAAGGTCCGTGGCAGAGGACATATCGGAAATCCGCCTGCCCGAGAACGTGTGGGAACTGGAAGAAGAGTTCTGGGGGCGGGTTGATGCCGCCATCCACGAGGCCCTAGAAGGGCGAGGGGCCGAGACCGATAGAGAAGAAGCATAAGAGGGCTGGCTAGCCAGCAAGGACCCCAACCATGCGCATCGTCTGCATCGCTGACACTCACGAACTCCACCGGGAACTCGTGGTGCCTCCTGGCGACCTGCTAATCCACGCCGGTGACATCTCCGTGCGGTCTAAACGCCCCTGGATGTACCGTCACTTCGACATCTGGCTTGGGGAACTGCCCCACCGCCACAAGATAGTCATCCCCGGAAACAACGATTACCTGCTTGAGGACCCGAAAGAACATAAGGTAATCACGAAGGCAATGCTGCTAGTGGACTCCGGCGTGGAAATCGAGGGCCTGAAGATTTGGGGTTCTCCCGCCACTCCGCTTTACGGCGGAGCCTTTGGCAAGTCGAGGCCGGAAGACCGGAAAAAGCTCTGGGCATCCATTCCCGAAGGTCTGGACATCCTGGTTACGCACACTCCCCCCTTTGCGATTCTTGACCACGCCTCACCCTCGGAGCGCCGGGAAGGCTGTCCAAAGCTTTTGGAAGCCGTGTTCCGAGCGATGCCACGGATTCACGTGTTCGGGCATATCCATGCAGGATACGGCACCCGCCGGACGTCCGATACAGTCTTTGTAAACGCTTCCCTGTTGGGCGACAGCGGCAAGCTGGACAGGGAACCGATTGTCATTGACCTCCAGGGCCGCTAGCCATACGGGCCAGAAACGACCGACCCCTAAAAGGAGAAACGAAGATGTTTAAGTTCGACCGTAAGAAGCAAGATAGATTAAGACCTCGTCTGCTTCATGCTCTCGCACAAGGTGGTTTCTGGTGTACGAAAAGTTTGATGTACGCTGTATCGGGTTGCGGCCTGTCTAACAATCCCGACCAGCGAATACGTCAATGTCGAAAGGTCCTGTATGCCCTGCAAAAAGAGGGCTTGGTCGAACTGCGAATGAAGAAGGCGCGTAGCTGTAACCCTCAAGCTTGGTGGGGAATCACTGAGGCGGGTCGGCAAGCCAGCACGTAAGTCAGGCCCTTCCCGGGGTAAGTGGAGTTACCGTTCCACTCGGCATCGGTGCGTCCATGCCTGACAATCACGAAGTTTCCGTGAACGCCTCTCTCATGGGTGAGGATGGCAGCCTGGACAGGAGGCCGATTGTGATTGATTTCCAGGGCCGCTAGGCCAAACAGTTCTTCGCCCACGCCGAAGCGGGATTTGCGCAGGCAGAATCTCGCCGTCATCTTGCTGGCAGTTCGGGAGGGGACGCTGACAATCATCACGGACGAATTTGTCGAGAAGCTCCTGAGAGAGAACAACATCTATCCGCCTTCGGTGCTGGACGGTCACTACAACGACACGGCTGAAATGACCAGGAGTGAAATCATCCTGAAGACCCTGCGGGAGATAGGCGTTCTGTTGCCTTCGGGACAGTACGCCAAGTCCAGCGACGATGCTGATTTCCTCTCGGGCGTCATCACGGAGCTTCAAAGCAGGCTCCCGCCCGACACCAAAATCAAGACCTGCGCCGCCTTCAGGCACCTCAGCACAGGCTGCTGCGACTCCTGCCACACGGAATACCCGCACTCCAAAATGAGCCTGATTGACCTGCCTGACAGCGGCATTGCTTGGGTGTGCTGTGCAATGAACAGGGCGATTTACCCAGAGCGATATGCGGAACGCATGGAGCGATTTTGGAACTCCCCAAGAGGGAAGCTGTGGCGGGAAAAGTTCGGCGATAACGACCGCCGGAAAGACTAGCAATGTGGAACAAGCCCGATGCGCAAGGAACTTGAGGCAAAGCTGGCCAAGCGGTTCCCGACATGGTTCAACGTAAGCGGCGATGTCCGCCACACCCTGATGCCGTTCGGGTTCCAGTGCGGCGACGGCTGGTACAGCATCCTGTGGCGGCTGTGCCTGGACCTGGAGCCGATGGTCATGGAGCTTGAGCGGGAGACTGGCAGGCGCTTCGAGGTGGTGCAGGTCAAGGAGAAGCTCGGCACGCTGCGCTTCTACGCGAGCCATCACTCCGACGCCATTGACGAGCGCATCGCGGAGGCCCGGAAGGAATCCTCCCGGACTTGCGAGGTCTGCGGCCAGCCGGGGAAACAGCGGGAAACAGGCGGCGGGGTTCGGGCAGTGTGCGACGGGCATGCGCAGCACCCGGAGGAATAATCAGACCGATGGGCAATGAGGCATGGCGGGCGTTGTTCCCGAGGAAAGGCTGGCTGCGACCGCCCCTGTTGGGGGCAGAAAGAAGGGGAAAACCATGATTAAGAAGTGCATCGTGCAGGGCTGCGGGAACATGGCGGAAGACACGCACAACGGGATAATCACCGCCCCGTGGTGCGACCACCACCTGGAGACGGAGTGCATCCTGGCGGAAGACGGCGAGACCTACCTGGACACGGGCAGACCGGCCGACCCCTTCCCCCTCCTCTGCGAACACCGGGGGAAAGACGGCGAGCGGGACTGCGAAGACTCGCCCACGCACGTAGTTCCTACCGTTATTCCCAGCGGCATCATGCCGCCGTTCGTCTATTGTACGCAGCATTTTCGGGCGGCAACATGCCAGGACTGCGGAAACCCGGAAATCGTCAGCGCCATGGATACGGACGGCGAGACGGCTTTTTACTGCCAGCACCACACGGACTACTATCGCAGCTACGTGGCGAAGGCAGTGGAAAAACCCAGACGGGAGAGAACGCAATAGCCCTATTGCGTTGACTTAGCTGCAAGCGCAGCCTAAGATGGCCATCAGAGGCGGGACCCTCGCCATGGTTGGCAAGAGCCTTTCCCACTACCGCTTCCTCTCGAAGCTCGGGGGCGGGGGCATGGGCGTGGTCTACGAGGCCGAGGACACGACGCTGGGCCGTCGGGTCGCTCTCAAGTTCTTGCCTGAGGAATGGAGCAAGGATAGTCAGGCCCTGGAACGCTTCAAGCGCGAAGCCCGCGCCGCCGCTGCGTTGAACCATCCCAACATCTGCACTATTCACGAGGTCGGCGAGCATGAAGGCCAGCCCTTCATCGCTATGGAGTTGCTGGAGGGGCAGACCCTGAAGCAGCGCCTTGCCGGGAAACTGCTCAAGACGGACGAAGTGCTGGACCTGGCCATCCAGATCGCCGACGCACTCGACGCCGCGCACTCGAAGGGCATCGTCCATCGGGACATCAAGCTCGCGAACATTTTCGTGACCCAGCGTGGCCAGGCGAAGGTCCTGGACTTCGGCTTGGCCAAGCTGGCACCAAAGGCCAGGCGGGCGGCGGAAGCCGTGGGAGCCTCTGCGCTGCCCACCGCCTCCATCGAACCCGAGCATCTCACCAGCCCCGGCGAGGTGATGGGAACGGTCGCGTACATGTCGCCAGAGCAGGCGCGAGGCGAGGAACTCGATGCCCGCACGGACCTATTCAGTTTCGGCGCGGTGCTGTACGAAATGGCGACGGGTCGTATACCCTTTCCCGGCAATACTTCGGCGGCGATTTTTGGTGCCATTCTGCACGAAGCCCCCGCCTCACCTCTGCGACTGAATCCACAGTTGCCCCCGAAGCTGGAAGAGGTCATCCTGAAGGCCTTGGAAAAAGACCGCGACCTGCGCTGCCAGAGCGCCGCCGAGCTATGCGCCGACCTGAAGCGCCTGAAGCGCGACACGGAATCCGGGCGGCCTTCGTCATCGGGCGAGGCGAGAGCGGCCCAAGTTCCCGTGGCGGGCAGGAAACTCTAGAAGGTCCTTGTTCCCGCTGCCCTGATGCTTGTCGCCGCTGCCATCGCGGGAACGCTCTACTTCCGCTCCCGCCAGGCCATGACCCCCCTGACCGACAAGGACACCATCGTCCTCTCCGATTTCGATAACAAGACGGGCGACAGCGTATTCGACGACACGCTCAAGCAGGGGCTGTCGGTACAGCTTGAGCAATCGCCCTTTCTCGCCCTGGTTTCCGAGCGCAGGGTAAACGAGACATTGAAGCTGATGGGACGTCAGGCCGGTGACCGGCTGACGCCGGAGGTCGCACACGAGGTCTGCCTGCGCACGGGCAGCAAGGCCATGCTGGCCGGGTCGATTGCGGGGCTGGGCAGCCAGTACGTGATTGGCCTGAAGGCAGTGAACTGCAACACGGGGGACGTGCTGGCCGAGGCGCAGGAGCAGGCGGCGGGCAAGGAAGCGGTGCTCAAGGCTCTGGACGCCGCTGCGGTCAGCTTGCGCGGCAAGCTGGGCGAGTCGCTCAGCTCAGTGCAGAAGTACGCCACGCCGGTGGAGGAAGCGACCACGCCATCCCTGGAGGCACTGAAAGCCTACAGCCTGGGAGTAAAGACGGCCTATGCGAAAGGGGACACACCTGCGCTGCCCTTCTTCAAACGGGCGGTGGAGCTTGACCCCAATTTTGCGATGCCCTACGTCGGGATGTCGATGAATTTCTTCGACCTCAACGAAGTCGGGCGGGCGGCGGATAATATACGCAAGGCTTACGAGCTGCGGGAGAGGGTAAGCGAACGGGAGCGGTTCACCATCGAGGGGAACTACTACATGTTTGCGACGGGAGAGCTGGAGAAGGCGGCGCAGACCTTCGAATTGTGGCAGCAGACCTACCCAAGAGACGACTTGCCTTACATACAGCTGGGCGCTATTTCATTCTACCTGGGAGACTTTGAAAAGGCATTGGAGCAATTTCGACCGTCGCTGCGCCTGGAGCCAAATAATGCGGGCAACTATGTTTGCCTCGGCGAGACCTACACGACCCTCATCCGGCTGGATGAGGCGGGGGCGGTGTACAAGCGGGCGGAGGAACGCAAGCTGGAGGGCGAACTTCTGCTCCAGGGCCGCTACTGGTTGGCTTTTCTGAAGGGCGATGCGGCGCAGATGGCGCAGTTGGTCTCAGCCGCCATGGGCAAGCCGGGCACGGAAGACCTGTTGCTGGCTACCCAAGCGGACACGGAAGGCTGGTACGGCAAGCTGAAGAACGCGCACGAGCTGACCGGGCGGGCGATGGATTCAGCCCTGCACAACGACGCCAAAGAGACTGCCGCAGCGTATCAGGCAGCGGCTGCGCTGCGCGAGGTGGAAGCGGGAAACCGGGAGCAGGCGCGCGCCGAGGCCCATGCGGCGTTGAAGCTGGCCCCGAACCGCGATGTGCGGGATATGGCGGCGCTGGCCCTGGCGCGGGCTGGCGATGCGACAGGGGCGGAGAAGCTGGCGGCCGAACTCGACAAGACCTTCCCGCTGGACACGCTGGTCCAGAGGAATTGGCTGCCCACCATCCGGGCGGGCGTCGCCCTGGAACGCCAAGACCCGAACCGGGCAATCGAACTATTGAAGGTGGCGAGCACGGCCGAGCTTGGCCTAATAACGAACCTCGCGATATCAATGTGCCCCGCTTATGTGCGTGGGGAAGCCTACCTCATGCTGCACGACGGCAACCGAGCGGCAACGGAATTTCGGAAATTCATCGACCACCGAGGAGTGGTGGTGAACTTTCCCTGGGGTGCGCTGGCCCGGCTGGGACTGGCCCGCGCTTACGCCATGGAAGGAAACACCGCCAAAGCCCGTGCCGCCTACCAGGATTTCCTCACGCTCTGGAAGGACGCCGACCCCGACATCCCCATCCTGAAGGAAGCCAAGGCGGAGTACGCGAGGCTGAAATAGCTGCGAGGCCGAGCCAGATAGAAGCGGACGTTTGGTCGGCAAACCGCAGATGCGCCCTTCCCTCTCACATTTGCGATTGTGCCCCGTTGATGGCGCTCGGAAACAGCTCGCTTGCCTTCCGCCGCCCGATTCTCGTCGAGGCCGAGCCGCTGCGGCGGCGGAGACGCCTCAAAATCGTCTGATTCTGGGCTAGGCAACCCGCGAAAATCGATATCGGAAGATCAAGCACTTGCGGCGAGCGCAAGAACAGGGTTTTTGGGCAAGCGTTTCAGCGCAGGCAGCGGGTGTCCAGTCGGGCACCGAGGTGAATGCTCAACCAGTGTGCTTCCGATACAGCACTAAGACTAGGGGACCGCTTTGCGGGACTCTGGTCAAGTGCCGAGCCCGCTGCACCGGAACCAGCGGATAGTTTCCGAGTGCCGTCATCCGATCAGAACCTGAAATTAGCTACTGAGTACGGTTTGTAAACAGGGCGACCTTTGGGGACCTAGCAGTCAATTGGCCCGTTGCGCTACGTAAGACGGATTCCAGCGTGGAAGGGCGTTTCACAGGCACAATCTGGTAGAGGTGGTCCAAAGGGCTGTTCTCCCTTGTTGTCATGTATGCCAGTCGATTCCGCAACTGGGCATGTGCGGAACGGAATCGCATCGGAGGGGCACGTAAGAAACGGGGAGCCAAAGGCCGCGGGCGACCTTACGGTTGGAAGTTCATGCGGCGCTGGAGGTCCTAGAGGGGCGGGTTGGGAGGCAAACCGGGGCAAGAACTTTAGCTCAACCAACTTCACTCCACGGTCTCATTATCGCGGATGTCGAACCCTGGAGTAACTGTAACACGAGTTATATCAAGCCGTGATGACTCTCGGCGCACAGGCGCCGGCAAGCTCACGGTCGCGGGTCTGATTGCGTGCCTGTCGACCCCGCATGCAGCCATGGGCCGGTGTAGCCGGTAGCGGCGAGGATTGCAGTGAACCGTGGATCTCCCCGGATTCGGTCGCACCACGGTGTTACTAGGATAAAGGGAGTAATCCCGTCTTCCGCCTGCTGGCGTTCGATGCAGGCTAACGCCTCATCGTCCTCGCCGAGCCCGAGGTGGACCAATGCCAGCATCGTGAGTGGCACGTACTCACGTTGGGACCGTTCCGTAAGCTCCGTGAGCAGTCGCCGGGCCTCGGTGATGCGCCCTGCATTGCCCAGCACCAAACCCTGAGCGCCAACACAGAACACAGCTTGCTCGCTAAGAGTCACCGCACGTTCGGCAGCCACGATAGCTTCTTCGTGCCTGCCACTCGACGTACACGCGATGGCAAGCCCCCACCAGGCCGGTACAAAGTAGGGATCCAGCGCAACCGCCTTCTGTAACTCTTCGCTGGCACGCGGGAAGCGGCGCAGAAGGGCGCACATCAATCCGCACGTGTACGCGAAAATCGCAGACAGCGGATCTAGGGTGGTGGCGCATTCAGCCTCGCGTATGGCATCGTTGTCGCGCCCCATCGCTGCCAGCACGATCGCATACATCGCGCGCGTCAATGCGGCATGGGGGTTGAGCGCCAAGGCCCGCATAAACTCGCGCTCGATGACGGTCCAGTCCCACTCCAGATACATGTGCGCCACTGCCAGCGCGTGGTGGGCCTCGGGGAGGCTGGCGTCAAGCGTGAGGGCGCGCCTGGCCGCTTCCAATGCCTTCGGGTGTAACTCGCGTAATGGCCCGTAGGCAAACCAAGACATGATCGCATAGGACTCCCCGAGGCCGGCCCAGGCCGGGGCAAAACCCGGATCGATCGCCACCGCCCGCGAGTAACAGTGGACTGCCTCGCCTAACCCGCCCTTGTACCGTCGCGCAAAATAGTAGCGGCCCTGCAAATAGAGCTGGTACGCCTCCAGGTTCGTCGTCCCGCGTTTGACGAGCGGCGCTTCGGGTTCGCCCATCAGCTTCACTTTGAGCTTCTCGACGATGGCGCGTGCGATTTCATCTTGGACCTCGAACACGTCATCCAATCGGCGGTCGTATCGCTCCGACCAAAGGTGATACCCATCGCTGACATTCACGAGCTGCGCTGCCACCCGCAGCCGTTCCCCCAACTTCCGCACGCTCCCTTCCAGAACCGTTTCCACGTTCAACTGCTCACCCACCTTCCGGATGTCGAGCGCCTGACCCTTGAACTGGAAGGACGAGCTATGCGCCGCCACCCGCAGCCCCTGCAAGGCGCTGAGCGCCGTAATCAACTCCTCCGTCATCCCATCGCAGAAGTACTCCTGCTCCTTATCCGCGCTCAGGTTTGCGAACGGCAGAACCGCAATCGACGGCACCCGGCGCTCACCTTCCCCTCGCGCGGGGCCTGATTGCAGTTCTTGGCGGCATGCCTGCATGTCCGCCAGCATCTGTTCGGCCTGCTGGTATCGCCTCAGGGCGTCTTTCGCCAGCGCCCGGTTCACGATGCGCACCAGTGTCGGCGGCAGACCCGAGCGAAGGCGTTCGAGCGGTTCGGGGGCGCGATTTAGCACACCGTAGAAGATCCCCTGCGCTGATTCGCTTGGGAACGGGTGTCGGGCCGCCAGCATTTCGTACAACACCACCCCCAGCGCCCACAGATCTGCCCGGCCATCGATCGTTTCCCCGCGCACCTGCTCCGGCGCCATGTACGCGGGCGTCCCCAGTGTCGCACCTGTCGCCGTTACACCGGCCATCTCCGGCAGCCGCGCCAACCCGAAGTCCACCAGCTTCACGTGCCCGGCCTTCGTCAACATAACGTTCGCCGGCTTAATGTCGCGGTGCACGATGCCGTGCGCGTGCGCCTCGGCCAGGGCTTCAGCCATCTGGCAGGCAAGATCCAGGGCATCGAGGACCGGCAGAGGGCCGCGCTCAACGCGCTCCCTCAGTGTGCCGCCCTCGAGGTATTCCATGGCAATGAAGGGTTGCCCTTCGTGTTCATCAATGTCGTAAATCGTGCAGATGTTGGGATGATTGAGCGCGGAAGCAGCCTGGGCCTCGCGCTGAAACCGTTCCAGGGCTTCCCGGTCCTTGGAGAGGTCTTCAGGCAGGAACTTCAAGGCGACGGTGCGCTTGAGCTTGGTGTCCTCGGCCTTATAGACCACACCCATGCCACCGCCGCCGAGCTTCTCCAGAACGCGATAGTGAGAAATGGTCTTGCCAGTCATGCAAGGTACCAGCCGCTGCACGCCATCTTAGGCCGCGCTTGCAGCTAAGTCAACGCTGCAGGTCTATCGCTGCAGGTCTATCGGGAGGAGTCCCAGAGGGAGGGGGTCTGCGGAAGTGCCATCTGTAGCAAAACCTCTCCGTGCTGGACTGACCGTGACACGGTCCCGGCTGCAGACCAGAACTTCCCTAAAGGTCGCAGTAGAACTCATGGGTGCTGGGCGCACAGAATGGATTGGGAATGAAAAGTCGGCTTCACGTCATATGGGAGTCACTTGGCCTACTAGTGGAAGTGCAACCCCTGACTCCCCCGAAGTCCCCGTCGAGGACCCGAACGCCAGATCTGCGGAGTTTGCATGATTGCTGGTGGTAAGGGCTGTTCTCACCAGGAATAGGTAAACGCTAGGCGACAAGGCAGGACCCATTTCCCGCAACGTTGTTTGCACCGTGAGGGGCATATGTCCGGTTACTCGACTTACTGTGAGTCAGCCGTGTGGCCGAATAGCCCCTTCACTGATGAATGGGCCCGGTGAGGGTGGGAAAAAATCACACAACGGGAGAATTTGGAGGCCATATTCCCAGAGCTTTAAGCTCATGCGGGGCAACAAACCCCTATCTTGATCATACCTTAGAAGACAGACCACTATGAGAGCAAAGGCTTGCACAAGGTTTGCGATTGTGGCGAACTTACGGGAGGAATGCCTTCTTAACAGAAAACGCTGTGAGGGATGAAATAGAGACCTATATAGAAGTTTCTTAGGGCGTCATTTTAACTTCTGTTGGGCGATCCATCTGTCGGTGCGGGCTTCGAGCAGATCGAGGGGCAAGGTTCCGCCATTGAGCATCTCATCGTGGAAGGTGCGGAGGTCGAACTTAGTTCCCAACTCTTTCCGGGCGCGTTCGCGAAGTTCAAGGATCTTGAGCTGGCCAAGCTTGTAGCTGAGGGCCTGCGCGGGCCACGCGATGTACCGGTCGGTATCGGTTTGAATGGTGGGCTCGTCCACCGCGCCCGACTTACGCATGAAATCCACCACCTGATCGCGGGTCCAACCTTGCGAGTGGATTCCGGTGTCAACCACCAGCCGGACGGCGCGGAAGAGTTCGGACGAAAGCCGGCCATAATCCGAAATGGGGTCCTGATAAAAGCCAACCTCTTTGCCAAGCTGCTCGGCGTACAGGGCCCAGCCTTCGACATAGGCGGTGAAGCCGAGGGGATTGAGGCGGAACTTGGGCAGGCCGGTAAGTTGCTGCTGTACGGACCGATGCATGTGGTGGCCGGGGATGCCTTCATGGTAGGCGGTCGCTTCGCAGCCAATCAGGGAGCGCTCAGCGAAGTTGGAGGTGGCCACCACCACGCGGCCGGGACGCTTGCCGTCCGGAGTGCCAATCATATAGTGGGTCGCCGCCGCAGACTGAAAGGCGGGGATCGCCTCGACTGTTACAGGCGATCTGGGAAGCAGGGTGAAGAGCTCGGGCAGCTTGGGCTCCATCTGGGCGATGTAGTGGCGAAAGGCGTCGAGAATCTGCTCCGCCGACGTTGGTATGTACTTGGGATTGGTTTTTAGGGACGCGCGAAAAGAGGCGAGGTCCGCGAAACCCGCCTTTTTCGCGATGACGGTCATCTCGGCCTGGATGCGTTCCATTTCGCGGAGACCGAGTTGGTGGATTTCGTCCGGGGTCATGTGGGTGGTGGTGCGCCCGTAAATATCGTTCTGGTAGCGCTTCTCGCCGTCAGGCAGAGAGGTAACGGCAAGTACGGTGCGGCCGTGTGGGGCATACTCCGTGCGAAGGAAGGCAGCGAAGCTCTTGTAGGCGGGTACGACATCGGCTTCAATCGCGGCCGTGATCTGCTGCGTGAGACGCTTCTGCTCTTCCGCGGAAATGCTGGCGGGATACTTCTTCGTCGGAATCAGGAAGGGATCCGCATCGATGATGCCCTGGCACTGAACAGGGAGTTTTTCGAGGAGGAAACGCACGGGCATCAGGTTGTCCCTCATGCCGGCGCGGAGGACCTCCGTGGTCTCGCTGAGGACCCGGCGGATCTGGTGAAGCCGGGCGATGTAGTCTTCATAGTGCTTCACAGAGTCGAGAGGAACGGCGAGAGGCAGATCGGCGAGACTGGTGTGGATGCCGTAGTGCTGGTCGACCGGCATCTCGTATTCTTTCAGGTCGAAGTCCGCGATGCGCCGCTGGAGGACACGAATGAGGAGGTCGTGGGAGAGTTGGTCCTGGTCGGAAAAACCGGTGGTGGCAATAGCCTGGAGGCGGCACAGGAAGGTCCGGTCGATTTCGTCGCTCCGGGCGATGGCGGCGAGTGAGTACTCGCCGAGCTTATCGTTGTAGCGATAGTCGCCGAACGCCGTGGCGCGCTCGGGGAAGTTGCGGAGGTCGGACTCGTACTGCTCGTCGAAGAGGGCGTTCTGCGCGGCGAGGCGATTAGCAACCGGTTGGAGGTCCTGGGCGAATACGCAACCGGCTAGAGCAATGAGGAAAAAGAGGCTTTGGTAAAGTCGCATCGTTGTGATCGTAGCAGAGATGAGAAGTTCGTTGCACAAAGAAATTGGCGTCCAGATCCAGCAACCCCGTTTTACGTCCACAAATCATCCTCCTAAACCTCAGGTTTAAGGAAGTTTGTAGTCGCATTGCACCTGCGGGGATAGATCGCGAGTAACGCTGCAGTGTCGACTGATGGCATTGCCACCCATTCCTAGTGATAAATCCCCTTCCCACCAATGATTTCTGGATGATCGATAGCATCCTGCTCGGATTCGGCCTGAAAAGTCGGCTAGCCATCAACTGGCGCTGTCAATTGCGGCTGGCTGGATTCCGGCGTGGATGGGCGTTTCACAGGCACAATCTGGCAGAGGCGGTCGGAAGGGCTGTGCTCCCTTGTTGTCATGTATGCCAGCCGATTCCGCGACTGCGCATTTGCGGAACGGAATAGCATCGGAGGCGCACGCAAGAAAGAGGGCAGCCAAAGGGCGAGGGCGACCTTACGGCGGGAAATTCATGTGGCAAAGGAGGCCCTGGAAGCGCGGGTCGGGGCGCGGGGATTATTTCAACTTTGCGTATTCCGCCTTGGCTTCCTTCAGCACGGGAACATCAGGGTCGGCGTCTTTCCAGAGCGTGAGGAAATCCTGATAGGCGGCGCGGGCCTTGCGGGAACTGGGGATTGGCTGGATCGGGGCGCACTCGCCGCAGGCGAAGGGCCGCATCGAACGCTTCTTCGGCACGGCCCAGGACCGTTTGGTGAAAGGGCTGCGCTTGGTGGGGGCCGACAGTCGGGAAGCGGCGCAGACCTATCTGGAGGAAGAATACTTGCCGCAGTGGAACCAGACCTTCA
>JBEKUR010000065.1:0-24491 GCA_049514855.1 Terriglobia bacterium | reverse complement strand
GCCATCGACGTGGAACGGTTAGTGCCGCCCGAGCACTTGGTGCGGGCGATTTGGGAGTTGGTGGGGCAACTCGATCTGCGCCGGTTCTGGGTGGGCACCAAGGCGGTGGAAGGGGTGGCGGGGTGCAGCCCTTATGATCCGCGCCTGCTGATCAGCCTGTGGATCTTGGCCTACAGCGAGGCCGTCAGTTCGGCGCACGAGGTCGAGCGGCGCTGTGGTTATCATCCCGCCTATCAGTGGCTGACGGGGATGAAGGTGATCAATTATCACACCTTGGCGGATTTTCGGGTGGATTACCGGGAGGAGTTGGACGAGCTGTTTGCGCAAGTGCTGGCGGTCTTGCGGGGCGAGGAGATGATCACGCTGGAGCGCGTGATGCAAGATGGGACCAAGGTGAAGGCGGCGGCCAGTCCGGCCTCGTTCCATCGGGAAGCGAAGCTGCAGCAGCATCTGGAGGAGGCGCGGGAGCGGGTGCGGGAGATGGGGGACTCGCAGCAAGACGAACCGGAGCGGAGCGCCCGGCAACGCCAGGCGCAGGAGCGTGCCGCGCGGGAGAAGTTGCAGCGCATGGAGCAGAGTTTGGAGGAACTGCAAAAGGTGCGGGCGGAAGCGGAAGCGACCAACCCGGCCGAGTGCCGCGTGAGCGAGAGCGAACCGGAAGCACGGAAAATGAAACAGGCGGTGGGGGGCGGCTTTGCTCCCAGCTATAACGTGCAACTCATGACCGATGCCGCCCAGGATATGATCGTGGGAGTGCAGGTGGTGCAAGCCCGTAATGATCAAGGGCAACTGGAAGCGGGGGTGACCGAGGTGGAGCGGCAGAACGGGGCGCTCCCCGGGCAGGCGGTCGTGGACGAGGGATATCTGAGCCGGGCCACGGTGCTGGAGATGGACAAACGCGGAGTGGACCTGGTTGCGGGAGGACAGTTGGAGGATTCCAAGTACGCGGCGCGGAGCCAGCAGAACTGGGAAAAACGCGGCGTGTCGGAGGAGTTCTACCCGCAAGAGTTTGTCTATGATGCGAAACGCGACCTCTACGTTTGTCCGGCGGGACAGGAGTTGCCGCATCGGGGGGTGAAGCATGATCGCGAGGGAGTGGAGCGCCATCGGTTTCAGGCGGCCGCGTCGCGGTGCCGCGCTTGTCCGCATCAAGCGCAGTGTTGCCCGGTCAAAGCAGGCCAACGGGTGAAGGGGCGGATGATCGTTCGGACCGAGAACGTACCGGTGGTGGCTGCTTTTGTGGAGAAGATGAAGACCCCGGAGGCACAAGGGATCTACGGGGAGCGGAAGCACATCGCGGAGTTTCCGAATTTATGGATCAAGGAAAAACTGGGGCTGCGCCGCTTTCGGGTGCGAGGCTTGGCCAAAGCCACCTGCGAAGCCATTTGGGCCTGCCTGACTTACAACATTCAACAGTGGGTCCGCCTCTGTTGGCGACCCAAACTGGCGGCGGCCGCCGCCGCGGCGGCCTGAATCAGCAGCACCACCAGGAGGTATGCAGGACGATGGAAACGCCAAAAACCAACCGCAAACGGGCTCCGCCGAAAGGTAGTGACGGAATAGACCCGTAGGTCGTCGCCCGGCTCGCGAGCCTTAGCGGCACCAACACCAGATGCCGCTCGCAACAACACTATCATTCGCCTATTTGAATTTTTCACAGCTTCTCACGCCGTGGGCTACCTTCTTCCGCCCGCTCCGCGGGCTGACTTCTTCTGACTCAGGACACTAGCAGATGCACGGAGTGGGAAGGAATACACGAAGTTCATACTGAAGGAATTTCTGCCCACCGATCAGCGGCCCAGAACCTTGGCGGTTGAGAGTGAGCCTCACTCCGTGGATGACTTCGACGGGGTCATCAAGGAAGGTTACGGAAAGGGCGAAAAGAGGCTTATCTACTCTGGCACGGGCGTCATCAAGGTTGGCGGAAGCCGCAAGCTTGGGAAGATCAACGTTCACGAACACAAGGCGGAGAAGGCAGGCTTCCACTATGACTTCGTTGCCGAAGGAGTTGGCCCACACACGGAATCCTTCGAGGTCAACATTCCCAACGGAGTGTGGAAAACGCGCTGAATCTCGAGGAGGCTCGTTCCGCGTCCAACCGCCGGATCTTCTCCCAGCGCTTCCAGTGACAGTCAGCGCCGGTGACCAGGACGCGGACGCTCATCCAGCCCTTACCGCCGCCTTCGGCCTCGTGCTATGATCCCCGGGCGGGAGGTTGTTTGAAACATATGCTCAACATTCTGAGGCGGTTGAACGGAAGTCTGGCGGCGCTGTTAGGGGTATGCATGCTGGCCGGGTGCGGCCGCGCTTCCAGGCCCGGAACCCCGGTCGTGGGGTTTCTCGATTTCGTGGAGGACGATACCCTGGCCAAAGCCCGGCAGGGGTTCATCGAGGCTCTGGCGGAACACGGCTTTAGTGAGAAGAAAGGAACGATCGAAGTCGTTTACCGCTGCGCTCAGGGGGACCAGCCGACATTGATCCAGGCCTGCCAGGACCTGATTTCGCGGCGTCCCAGGCTGATCGCCACTTGCCCCACCCTTTCCACCATTGTGGCGGCCCAGCGGACGCAGGATATCCCGATTCTGATGATGGTTTCGCCGCGGCCCGACATCGTGGGCCTGACCCGCGCCGGAGGCAGTTTTCAGAGTAACCTGCTGGGGGCGTACGAGACGCTGGACTACCTCAAAGAAGGGCCGGCGATCATCCGCCAGGTGGTCCCTCAGGCGCGCATGGTTGGCTTGGTGTACAACCCTGCCGAACCCCAGTCTGTGCTGGCGCTGGAGGTGATCCGAAAGGCGTGCGCCGAGCAGGGCTTGAGTCTGGAAGTAACCCCGGTGAGTTCTTCGACTGACGCCGTGATGGCGGCCCAGGTCCTGGTTTCCAAGGGAGTTCAGGCGTTTTTCGCCATGCCGGACAATACCGTCTTTGCCTCGTTCGAAGCGCTGAAGAAGGTGTGCGACCAGGCGCGCCTGCCCGTCTTTACCAGCGAGTCAGGCTTGGTCGCGCGGGGGGCGCTGGCCGCCTATGGCGCGGATTTCTACGCCTGGGGGCGGCAGGTTGGGGCGCAGGCCGCACGCATTCTCGAAAAAGGTGACTCCTCGGGGGCGCAACTGGAACAGGTGGCGATCCGCAAACGCGTCTTCAACCCTCAATCGGCCGCTCGGCTGGGCATCCGGATGCCGGCAGGATTTGAACCAGTCTCAGCGCCATAGGGCAACCGAGCCTTACAAACCGAGGTAGGGCCGGGGATCGGGAAAGTCCTGCTGCAACTCGGTACTTGCATTAGGGTGCCCGTAACCGTCGAGTTCCTGGAAGCGCTCCAGCAGGATTTCGTGGAACAGCCCCGCGCGGATGGCCTGGACGTGCAGGTGCGGGTGCCAATTGCCGTTTTCTGGCGGGCCACCCACCTCGGCGAAGACCGTGCCAGGCTCCAGGGCCTGACCGGGTCTCACTCCCACGTTCTGCAAGTGGGCATACACGAACACCGGCCCGTCTGAGGTCAGCAAGACGCGCGTTCCCCAGCCGCCGTCGCGGTCCGGGTCGTGGTCCACCAGGATGACTTTGGCCGGAAATCCCACGGCGACACGGGTTCTTTGCGGCACCGTGCAATCCACGCCCAGGTGCAGAAAGTTGCCAGTTGACTCGAGATAGCTTCCGCGCCAGAGGCGGCTGCGGTTCTCCAGATATCCACCGTGGGACCAGACCACGCCGTAGCGGCGGTGAATCTCATCCATCATGCGCTGGCAGACGGCGGGATCGAGAAGCGGGTTGCACCCGGCGGAGAACAACTCGGGATGCTCACCGCTCCACCGGACGGCCTCGGCCTCCAGATTCACGTAGCAGTATTTGCTGCCCTGCAACTCGGGGAACATCAGATCGTGCTGACCGGATCGTGCGCCTGAATGTAGGCCAGGATCTCCTTGGCCGCTTCCGTATACGCCGCAATCTTGCTGTAGTCGAGATCGACGTTATTGAGATATTGGAGCATGAGGGTGTCACCCACGCGGGCGCGTGGCAGGATGCCGGCGAAGAAAAAGCCCAGCTTCTCGAATTCCTGGGTCAGCAGGAAAGTGGCGGGGTCTTCCAGGTTCAGAAACAGGTTGACTGCGGCTACCTGCTGGAGGCAGAAGCCGCGCAACAGTTTGCGAACCTCGCGGACCACCCCATCGCCGTAACGGGCCACGAAGATCTCCGCGCAGCCTTCGGCCGGGTTCACGCTGCTCAGGATTTCCGGCGCCCCCGCGGCTGGCACCGCGAGCGACGGCGTGTCGAAGTCATGTTCAACGCCCAGGTTACGATAGAGTTTGGCCACCATATCGCGATGGTGGGCCGGCGCATACAGCGTCAGACGGCGGGGCGTTTCCATGTACTTGAAAGCCAGCACTACGCTGATGCGCTGCGATGCGTCGCCGGGGATGCCTTTGAATTTCCAGCTCATCGGACTGGTGGCCAGCAGGATACCACAGTCGTTGAAGCCGCCCCGTACCAGCGCCTTCTGTGTAAAGACGTGATTCGCCACCGCGTACGCATAGATCCCGGCCAACTCGCGTGACTTCGGTGTGGCGAGGAGGAACTCCTGGAGCCGGCTGAGGGCGCCCTGCCCGCGGTACTCGACGTTCACGAAGACGAAGGTAAGTTCGGCGATGCGGTCTTCCGGGTATTGGTAGAGGAGGCCGGCGTGGCCCATGAACACGTTGTCCTCGGTGACCGCCACGGCGGAGATCAGTTCCCCGCTCCGGTTCAACTCAACCAGGCGCGCCGGATAATAAATGTGGTCGTCGAAGAAGCTGTACCCATGGGATTTGTAGGCGCAGCGGGAGATCTCGATGGCTTCCTCCTCGCGCATGAGCCGCACGCCGTAATTGATCTTCTGCGTGATGGCGGCGGGTTCGACCGGGGGACGCGCCGCGGGAACGCCGGCTTCGCCGGCAGGCCCGGGCAGATACTTGATCAGGTGCGTTTCCTTGCCCAAGGGCCCGAGGTTGTGGAAGGCGCAATCATCCATCATGGCCTTCATCAAGAACACGCCCATGCCGGCGGGCTCGCCGGGCCGATACTCGGGGATATGGCTCGGATCGAAGGGCATGCCCATTTCATGAATGATGACGCGGATGCCGCCCGGAAGGTGTTCGCAGATGATGTCAAAGCACTGACTTTCCTGGGCGTCATAGCCGTGCTGCATGACGTTGGTGACGGCCTCTTCCACAGCTAGTTCGATCTGGCTCAGACTGGCGCCCTGGAAGCCGAAGTGGGCGGCAGCTTCCCGGACAAACGACTGGGCCAGCGGCAGGTACGGCATTTCGTTGGGCAGAGTCAGTTTCAGCGTGTCGGAGTGCGGCGCATGAGGAGCAGCGTCAGCGCGGCTCAAGGGCTGCCTCCATGGAATCATAGACCGGATACAGGGCGCAGAAACCAGCCATTTCTAGGGTGTCTTTGACAGTGCCGCGCAGACCGCTCAACCCCAACACGCCGCCGCCCGCATGGACCGCCTTTCCAGCCAGAAGGATAGCCCGCAGTCCGGCGCTGCTGATGTACTCCACGCCCTCAAAATCCACCACCATTCGCCGGCTTTCGGAGTTGATGCACTGCTGGCACGTTTTCTCGAATTCCGGCGACGTAATGGCATCCAGGCGCCCGGCGACACGGAGGGCTACGGCGTCGCCAGCATGGATCGATGTAATCGTCATTGTGCTCCTTCCTGATACAGGACTTGCGTAACCGATTATTCAGAATTTCCTTTTTCGCATCCCGGGCACCATCGATTCTACACCCAGCGGCCTCCGTTGAAGTCGTTTTCTTCAGGCTGCCTTTCCCGAGCGAGTTGGGTGGCCCAGGAAGGGGCCAGATCTGCCACCTCCGGGTTTGGAAAAACCCGCAAGTGACTCATTTCAAGCGCTTTCTCATACACCTCTCCGTCCTCCCTCCTTCCTTGGACCTCTTGGCTTGCCTGCCGCCCCCTATCCAGTCTGCACCGGCAGGGCCGCAATTCGCCGCACCATGCTCCCAAACAGCCGCCGCGTCAGGTGGCTCTGCGCCAGCCTGCGCTTTTGCTCATGCCAGCCCGAGCAGCCTGCACAGGAACATGCACAGGCCTCCCACCAGTACCGATGCGGGTATTGTCACAAACCAGGCCAGCACCATGCTTCCCGCAACACCCCAGCGAACCGCGGAAATCCTTTTCGATGAACCGACCCCGAGCACTGATGAGGAAATAACCTGCGTGGTGCTTATGGGCGCTCCGAGCAGCGATGCGGTCAGTATGACGCCTGCTGTGGCGCTTTGGGCGGCAAAGCCGTGCACCGGCCGCATCTTGAAAATTTTCTGTCCCATGGTCTTTATGATTTTCCATCCCCCGGTCAGCGTACCCATCATGATCGCCCCGGCGCAGGCAATCTTGACCCAGACCGGCACGTACAGCACCGGAATTTTATGAAACACGACAAGCGCCAGTGAAATAATGCCCATGGTTTTCTGCGCGTCGTTCATCCCGTGGGTGAGCGCCATGCACGCGGCGGCAGCCATCTGAAGCTTTTTAAAAGCAGCGTTTGCTGGCCTATAGCGGGCCCGGCAGGTTGTCCAGGCAATGCCGAGCATGAGAATATAGCCCGCTATAAAACCGGCCACAGGGGATAAAAACAGGGGAATAATCACCTTTTCCAGAATCGAGCCGTATTCAAGCGAAGCCCAGCCGCTGTGGACAATCCCGGCGCCCATCAGGCCGCCGATCAGCGCATGCGATGAGGAGGAGGGCAGGCCGATATACCAGGTTAAAGCGTTCCAGAAAATCGCCCCGGACAGCGCGGCAAGCAGCAGCGACTGGCAGCCGGATATCATCTCGGGCCGCACAATGCCTTTGCCGATGGTCTCGGCCACGTGCGTTCCCAGAAAAGCGCCGGCAAAATTAAGCGTGCCCGCCATGATGACGGCCGCTTTGGGAGTCAGGACTTTGGTCGAGACCACCGAGGCAATGGCGTTTGCGCTGTCATGAGCCCCGTTTGTATAATCAAAGACGAGCGCGACCGCGACGATGAGCGCGAGCAGTGCCGGTATGTCAGGCATTTTTTATGCTCACCCCTTCAATGATGTTGGCAAGAACTTCGGCCTTGTCCAGGGCCTGTTCAATGCGGTCGTAAATCTGCGTCCACTTGATGACGTGCAGAAGCCTGCCGGTCTCCGCAGGGTCTGATTCATAGAGCACGCCAAGCGCGAGAAGCAGTTGCAGCTCCGATTCATTCTTGATTTTAGTGACGGTTTTTGAATGCTCTTCAACCTCCTTTTTGCTGCTGAGCTTCCCGAGCATTTTTTCCGTTTCTTCGACAACCATCCGCAGATTCTCAACAAGGTCCACCGCGGCCGGCTCAAGCGTTTCGAACTGGTACAGGCCGATCCGCGATGCAATAGCCCGTATCATGTTTAAAACATCTTCCTGTGCCATATTAATCGCGTGGATGTCCTCGCGGTCAAGCGGCGTGATGAAGGCGAGCGAAAGCTGGGAGGAGATTTCGCGTGAAAGGCTGTCGCCTTCGGTTTCACGCAGGTTGATGCGTTTGCATTTTGCGGGCACGTCCCTGAAATCCTTGAAGATCGAATCAAGGACGACGGCCGCATCCTTCACAAGGCCGCCTTGTTTTTCAAACAGATCAAAAAACTTAACTATTCTGGGAAAGAAACTAATGCTCACGGCGCTCCTCGCTTTTTTCTTTTGAACCAGCAGGTAGTCTGCGGCTCTTTGCTTCAAATCCGTGCACGCTGGTCGGCGGGCAGCCGCACGCGATCAATCTTCAACCCGCACTGTCGCTCCTGCTCGACCCCGTCCAGGCCGGCATATTCACTGTAGCTCGACCACCGCCACTGCTCCGGATGCTTCACCAAGCCTCGGCGCACCGGATTCAGATGATTGTACTCCACCGTTTCCCAGTAATCCTTAACTGTGCGGAGGGCATAGTCAAAGAAGCGTCCCTGCCAGAGTTCACCCGTTTCCCGGCGGCATCGGCTGACGGCAATCATCGAACTGACTTTTAGCGCCTTCAGCCAGCGAGTAACGCGGACCTGTTCCGCAAGGTCCGCGGCTTTTCGTCCGGAGTCATGATTAACTTGCGGACGTTTGTCATGTTTAGAACCGCAGAATAGTGCGCTGCGCATACAATTCCGCGCTGGAGCGCTGGGTAGTCGCTGCGCTTTGGACCGGCGCACGTTTGTCGGCGCTCCAGTCCCTCTGTTTCAATGGGCGAAGCATAGCAGACTCTCGCGGATGATTGACTGGGAAAATGTGGGTAATGCAGGTCTGAATCGTACCTTCAGAATCCTCGCGGTAAACAGGCCAATGCGAACTGGATCAAACGCCCAGCTCTGTCCATTGCTGCCAGACGCGTCACCTTAAGTGGCATTCAACATGATAAGGAATACCGCAACCGAAAGAAGTTCGTGGTCAAACAGCACATCTGTGAGATCGCGCTGCAATCCATCCTGCGACTCGAGCGCGACGTGTTGCCCAGATTGGTCAGCGTGACCGTCTATGGGGCGCCGGTGGTGTCCACGTGCTGTGGGCCGAAGCCGGGGGACGTCGCGGGGGGCCGTACTGCCGTCCCCGTACCCCTCAAGTTGACGGTCTGCGGGCTGCTGGGATCGCTGTCAGCGATGACAAGGGTGGCGGACCGTACCCCGGCCGCGGTGGGTTTGAACAGCAGGTTGATCGTGCAACTCCCGAGCCCGGCTACGCTACCGCCCGCCACACACGAGCCTGATTCAATCGTGAAGTCCTCAGCCTTCGTGCCCAGGAGAGTGAGGGGCGCAAAGCTCACCACGGTGAGGCCCGAAATGCTCAGCGGGGTGCTGCCCAGGTTGGTCAGCGTGACAGTCTTCAGAGAGCTGCCGCCCACGAGGTGTGCGCCGAAGCTGAGGGACGTCGGCGAGAGGCTCACCGCCGTCCCCGTACCGGTCAGGCTGACTGTCTGCGGGCTATTTGCAGCGTTGTCGCTAATCGAGAGCGTCGCCGTGCGGCTCCCCGACGCCGAAGGCGCGAAGGTTACACTCACCGCGCAGGCACCATTGGGGATCACCGTGGCTCCCGTGCAGGTGTCGGCGCTCTTGGCAAAGTCGCTGGCGTTCCCACCGCCAATCGTGACCGTGGAGATGGCGAGGTTAGCCGTGCCGGCGTTGGTGACGGTCTCCGCCCGCGCTACGCTCGTCGTGCTCAGGGGCTGGGTGCCGAAACTTAAACCACCAGGGGCGGACAAGCTCACCATGGGCGCCGTCCCGGTTCCGCTCAAAGCCACCGTCTGCGGGCTGCCGCTGGCGTTGTCGGTGAGCGTGAGGCTGCCCGAGCGGCTGCCCGTAGCCGTGGGCGTGAACGTTACATTAATCACGCAACTGCTGCCGCTGCCGGCAACCGACGTACTGGTGTTGCAGGTGGTGCCGCTGGCGGCTATGGCAAAGTCCCCCGTCACCGCAATGCTCGTGAAGGCCAGCCACGCCGTGCCGCTGTTGGTCACCGTGACCGCGCGCGCCGCGCTGGTCGTCCCCACCGGTTGATTGCCAAAGCTCAGGCTGGCGGTGCTCAGGCTGACGCTAGGGGCAATACCGGTTCCACTCAAACTCACCGTCTGCGTGCTGCCTGCCACCCCATCGCTGTTGTCGGTGACGGTCAGGGTGCCGGTGAGCGGGCCGGTCGCCGTGGGTGAGAAGGTCACGTTCATCGTGCAGGAACCCCTGGCCGCGACACTGGCCCCGCAGTTGTTGGTCTGACCGAAGTTGGCGCTAATGGCGATGCTGGCGATGGTGAGTGCGGTGGGGCCCGGGTTGCTCAGGGTGTCTGGCTGCGATAGGCTCTCCGTCCCCACGAGCTGGATGGCGAACGTCAGGCTGAGCGGGGAGACGCTGGCCACCCCAACTTTGGCCACTCCCGTCCCCTTCAGGCCCAACGTCTGAGGGCTGTCGGAGGCGGCGTCGGTGAAAATCAATAAGGCGTCACGGTCCCCCCAGTTGGACGGCGTGAACGTCACGCTGACCGCGCAGGTGCTGTTAGGTGTGAGCGTGGCTCCCGTGCAGGTGTCGGCGCTCGTGGCAAAGTCGCTAGCATTCGTACCGCCAATCGTGACCGTGGAGATGGTGAGGTTGGCCGGGCCGGTGTTGGTGACAGTTTCCGTCTGGGGCGCGCTGGTGACGCCAACAGTCAGCGAGCCGAAGGTGAGGCTGGCCGGGGAGAGACTGACCACCGACGGCGAGATTTTGGCCACAAAGGCGTCGTCGGATCTGCCGCTACAGCCATCGCATGGGCCCTGGAACGGGTTGACCGTGGGGAAATCGGGCGACCCGGTTGATCCCACGACATAGGCGTTGCCTGCTTTGTCCACCACAATGCGGCTGCCGGCGTCACAGTTGCTGCCGCCTAGGTAGGTGGAGTAGACGAGGGCGTTGCCAGAGGGACCCAGCTCGGCCACAAAAGCGTCGGACGTTTGGCCGTTGCTGCAATTATCGCCGCACGTGGCCTGGAACGGGTTGGCGGTGGGGAAATCGGTCGAGGTAGTCAAGCCCGTGACGTAGGCGTTGCCCGCCGCGTCCACCGCGATGGCAAAAGCCTCGTCGTCCCCGCTGCCGCCCAGGTAGGTGGAGTAGACCAGGGTGTCGCCGGCAGGATTCAGCTTGGCCACAAACACGTCGTAGTTACCTCCGTCAAAACTGGGCTGGAACGGGTTGTTGGTGGGGAAATCGGTCGAGCAGGTGGCGCCCGTGACGTAGGCGTTGCCCGCGCCGTCTACCGTGATGCCGGAGCCGAAGTCAACGTCGCTTCCGCCCAGGTAAGTAGAATAGACGAGGGCGCTGCCGGCGGGATTCAGCTTGGCCACAAACGCGTCGTTACAAAAAAAACCGCCGCAGGCGCTTTGGAGCGGGTTGGCGGTGGGGAAATCGTGCGACTCGGTGGAGCCCGCGACGTAGACGTTGCCCGCGCCGTCTAGCGCGATGCCAGTGGCAACGTCATTGTCGCTTCCGCCCAGGTAGGTGGAATAGACGAGGGCGCTGCCGGCGGGATTCAGCTTGGTCACAAAGGCGTCCCACCCACCGTCGGTGAAGTTGGGCTGTAGCGGGGTGGCGAGGGGGAAATTGCTCGAACTGGTCATGCCCGTGACGTAGGCGTTGCCCGCCGCGTCCGCCGCGATAGCGCTGCCTGAATCCATATCGTTGCCGCCCAAGTAGGTGGAGTAAACCAGCGCGTTGCCGGCATAACTCAGCTTGGCCACAAACGCGTTCTCGGTGTATTGGCCGCAACTCCCGCACTTTGCCTGGAGCGGCTTGAAGGTGGGGAAATCGAGCGAGTCGGTCACGCCCGTGACGTAGGCGTGGCCCCACGTGTCCACCGCGATGCCGCCGCCAACGTCACCCCTGCTTCCGCCCAGGTAGGTGGAGTAGACCAGCGCGCTGCCGGCGGGATTCAGCTTGGCGACGAATACGGTCATGCCGCCGTGACTACAGCCACCGCAGGCGCCTTGGAGCGGGTCGACAGTGGGGAAATCGGTCGAGTAGGTTGCACCCGTGAGGTAGATGTTGCCCGCAGTGTCAAGGGCGATGTCAGCGCCTCCGTCAATGCCGCTACCGCCCAGGAAGGTGGAGTAACTCAGCACCGGATCGATGATGAGGGGGCGTTTTCGGTCGTAGGTGGGCACTTCAAACCGGATCTCATTCGTGGCAGTCAGCACGTATCGGCCGTCTATCAATTCTGAATTCTGAATTGTGAATTTTGAACCTCTTGCCGCAGACCGCGATGAGGACACCGGCGCTAGAGGTTGATAGACGACCGGCTTGCGGAACCTGACCGCGCCGCCCTCCAGCGCAATGACGAGGTCGCCGCTTGGGTCAACCTGTAGGGGCACGCCTTGTGGGTGCCCAAGGGCGGGCACAAGGCCCGCCCCTACAAGAGCCAACCGGATTTGATTCGGGTCGGCGCCCGCCGCTACCACAAAGTCATACTCAAGCTGGCGCTGGTTGCCGTAATAGACCAGATCAACGCCGGGATAGACATCCTTATACGCCACTCTGCGATACGTCGCGACGTCGGTGCGCCACTGCTTGGGATCGTTGCCGATGAAATAGTTGCTGCGGCCGGGAAGCTCGTCGAGTCCGACGACGCGCCCCTTAGCGTTGCCGCCCACCAGCCTCATCCGCATCACCTGCGGTGGCTCAGATTCCGGTCCCCCCGCCACGCCGCCTCTGCCTGCGTTCGGGTCGGGAACCATTTCGCTGAGAGCGGGGATTAGGGGCCGCCAGAGTGATTTCCAGTCGGCAGCGCGGCTCGGCCAGCGTCCGGCACGTGGGTCAACCAGGCCAAACGGGTCAAGCCGACCGGGAAGTCCGAACCTGCCAAACCGGCTCATGCCGGGCTGGGACTTCCGCACGGTCAGGACGGCCTCGTCAGCGGTGAGATAAATCGTGTAGCCGCGGCCGTGCGAGAGAAACTTGACGGGGCCACGCGCCTGGCCCTGGTTGGCCTCGAAACTGAGAGGCAGCTTGCCGTAACTCGTCACCAGCTTGGGCTGAATTTTCGTGGGCGCGGTAGAAACCTGACGATCAGGGAGAACACTCTCTGAGGCTTGTGTCCTCTGAAGAAGGCCAAACCCCACGATGGCGAGAAATGAAAGGCCGACGAATCCGCAGCAGAGCACAATGCGCTTTGTCGCGTTTTGGCGTTGGTTGCTAACGCTGGGGCGCGTGGGCACGGGCAACCTCCCTTTGGCACTGCAACCCATGAGGATATTTGAAATTATGTGCCGTGGGAATAGGACGGAAGTACCTTGTCAGAATCTCTAGGCGTAGAACATGTGGTGCCCGATCGTCGCCACTTCGGGGTGTTCGTCTGGTGTGTTCACGAAATCTCTCTCGAACCAGCCGCCTGGATCCATCGCACGTTCGCTCGCGGATCTCTTCAAGCTTGGCTTCTGCCTCAGGCAGGATGGGGTGGATTCGGCTCTTGAGAAGAGTCATCGGGGCGGGCATCTCTGGATATTCCTAGCAGAGCCGCTCCTAGCGCGGGACATCCGGATCTACCTTTGCGGTCTTGCCCTGCGGCTGGGTATCCCGGTCAAGGGAGGCAGGCGGTTGGAAGGAATCGAGGTCTTCCCCAAGCACGATGAGTTGAAGCCCGGCAGGTACGGCAACGCCATCCGTGGGCGGTTGGGCATTCACCGGGGCGCAGCTCAGCGCTTCTGGTTTGACGGTGCCGATGAAGATCTTGAGAAGCAGAATGAAAGACCAAGCTGCAACGGCAGAAGTCGGGGCTATGATTGTGGTAGCCGGTGTGCCAAGATAAGGTCCCGGTGAATACGGTGTTTCGTTTTGAGAGGAGAACTGCCATGCAAAATAGGCTGGCACTTATTCTGATCCCGCTATCGATCGTGCTCGCCGCTGGGATGCATCTGACGAGCTGTGGGCCAAAGGCCGTGGTGGTTGACACGGCCCAGCTCAAAATGTTTAAGGCCTTGCCCGACGCCGTGGAGTCGCAGAAGAACCCCATCACCGAGGCGAAGGTGAATCTGGGCCGCATGCTGTACTACGAACCCAGGTTGTCTAAGAACCATGACATATCCTGCAACACCTGCCACGATTTGGCCAAGTACGGAGTAGACGGGCAGCCGGTTTCCGACGGCCACAAGGGCCAGAAGGGCACGCGCAACGCCCCTACAGTGTACAACGCCGCGGGCCACTTCGTGCAGTTCTGGGATGGCCGCGCCCCCGATGTGGAGGAGCAGGCCAAAGGCCCGGTCATGAATCCGGTCGAGATGGCAATGTCCTCTGATAAAGCTGTGGTTGCGGTACTGAAATCCATGCCCGAGTATGTCGACGCCTTCAAGAAGGCCTTCCCCGCCGATAAGGATCCCGTCACGTTCGAGAACACAGCTCGGGCTATCGGAGCCTTCGAGCGCAGGCTGATGACGCCCTCCCGCTGGGACAAGTTCCTCAACGGAGATCAGGCAGCCCTCAGCAACGCGGAGAAAGCCGGCTTTAACAAGTACATGGAAGTGGGCTGCCAGGCCTGCCATGCGGGAGCCTATTTGGGCGGCGAGGTATATCAGAAACTCGGGGCCGTGAAGCTGTACCCGGACACTTCCGACGCCGGACGCCAAGCGGTGACGAAGCAGGAGAGTGACCGGTTGGTTTTCAAAGTACCGTCGCTGCGGAACATCGACAAGACCGAGCCCTACTTCCACACCGGAAAAGTGGCGACTCTCGAGGAAGCGGTCAAGGAGATGGCGGAGTATCAACTGGGCAAACAACTGACGGACGGCGAGATCGCGTCCATCGTGACCTTTCTGAAAACCCTCACGGGCGAGATTCCGGCCGAGTACATCAAGCAGCCTGAACTCCCCAAGAGCACGGCTAAGACGCCCAAGCCGAGCAATACCTGACAGCAGAGCGCGCGTAGATCACGAAAGATGAGAGGCCGCAGCGAGTCAGAGTAGGCCTGGCCTCCCAAATCCTTCTTAGGGCTGATAGTGCTTGTCAGGGCTCATTGAACATTCGGCCTACAGGGCTCAAGACCTTCGCTCGCGTAGCGCCTCTTGGCGTTCAAGCACGCCTCAAACGAAGACCGTCGATTGATGCCTACTAGCCAAATAGGGCATTCTCGTCGTCATGCCTGGTTCGGCCGCCTTCCAGGCATCGTTCGTTCGAGGGAATAGCTCCTCGTTAGTCGCCTTTGGTTTACCAATCGCAGTAAGTGCAAACCACGGCGGAACGCCGCACTACGCTGAGTCTCCAAAGAGAACGCGGCCCAAAATCCCGGTCCCACGGGTCACTGGCACTACTTCTTTCAATCACGCGGCCACATTATGGCTCAAGTCACACAACAACTGGAATATGCGGAAAGGAGGCACGCTGTGCCGAAATACGGTTTGACTCAGACGGTCTTGCGCGAGGAGAAATACCTCGTGGAGGCTCTGAAGGAGATGGGCTACGAGGTTGAGGTCCACCCGGAGGGTGTCCACCTGAACTCGTACTACTCGGAGCAGGAGGCAAAGGTCGCAAACATTGTCATCCGGCGTCAGCACTTGCGCGGGGCCTACGGTGATATCGGATTCGCGCGTCAGCCGGATGGTCAGCTCGCCATGGTCAAAGACGAACTCGACGAGCACCGTGGCTATGGGGCCAAGTGGCTGGGACGTGTCCAGCAAGGCTAGAAAGAGAAGCAGACCCTGGCCATGGCTCGTGCCAGGGGCTACGTCCTGAAAGGCCGGGAAGTGATCGAGACCTCGGAAGGACAGCAGGTGCGACTCCAATTTGTCGCCCGGAGGTAGGCCACGATGCAAGAGAAAACGATTACGATCACCATTGACGCCCAAGGGAAGTCTACCCTCGATCTGGAGGGTTTTGCAGGGCAGGGTTGCGAGAAGGTCTTTGACGACTTCCGTGGCGGAGACAGTGTGAAAGTGGAGCGCAAAAAGCCCGCCTATTACACCGGCCAGCAGATCCAACGAGAGAAGAGCCAGCGCTGAAGGAGGCCTGCCATGCTGCTGCATGCCTTGATTCCCGCCAGCCGTGCTAATGGGCCAGGCCTGCGCGCCGTGGTGTTCTTCCAAGGATGCACACTTCGTTGTCCTGGGTGCTGGAACCCCGAGACTCATCCCTTTCGCGGTGCGGAAGTCTCGGTTGATGCCGTAGTTCAGGAAGTGCTGCGGGCGCAGCCACAGCATGCCTTAGCAGGCAATTCCATTATCGGCAAGTATTTGTGGGGCATGCCGGCTGGGACCCCTTCGGGCCATGACAATTGGTTCCATCCCTCAATCTTCCTCGGTGGGGCGTCCATATAATCGGTAGATGGTTTCCAATTATTCGCCAGGGCCATCCGAGGGGCTTGCGGTTTTTGCTGCCAAGGAAATCTTCCCCGAAGGACTCCGGCAAAACTGCGGTCCGGATTAAAGATGATGCGGCAGACGCTGAGTTTCCATCGACTGGTAGTTCTTGCTTCGAGTTTTCTCAAAACGAAACGGTCCAGCGCGTCCTCGGCTACGATAAGTCCCAGTCCAGCGAGCGGCGTCACGATGAGGTCCACGAATCCTGCGGTGCCTTTAATCATTCCCACATTTCCGATGAAGGCTTCACTGATTGGGCCTATCTCAAATTGGGTGCTGTAACCCGCTGCCCAGGCGAACGCTTTGAGACGGCTGTACCAATACTGCTTTGAACGGCCAAACTCCAGGCCCTGCCCCCGCGGATCGTTTTGAATCTGAATATAGCCGGCGGCAGCTCCTTCCATAGGGTGGGCGACGTAATTGGTTAACCAATTGTCGCCGTCGCCCCAGCCGCTGACACCTTGGACGGAGGTTCCCCAGTCTCGGAAGAATGGGCCTTTCAGCCCTGCCCGCGTCTTCTGTTCGTGGAGCCGAACACCGTGTTCAATCGCCAGGAATGTGAGAGATTCGATGATGGCAGGCTTCCACCGGAAACGCTTAGCCTTCTGCGGGACTGCCCGGATAACTAGCGGATTTGCAGCCATTGGCGCGCCGACTGTGCTCGCTGCCAGAGGCCGTGTGTATGAGGCCCAGCCGCGGGTTAGACCCAGGCCACCACAAATCAACCACACTAAAAGAAGTTTGATCGTTACACGCATGGACTAGCGCCGGCGTAAAGAGTATCTGCTACGCGGATCGAATATTCCCGCTTTCTGGCGACAACTGCACCTTTACGCATTTCGCTTCTTCAGGGCAAACTCGTTAGTCAGGAAATAGCCCTTCACCCGTTCCGCGGCAACTGTCAAAAGTACCAGTCATTGCCCACCGGGCGGGTCCATCACGGCGACGTAAGTTTCGGGGAAGAGACATTGTAAGAACGCCGGGTCGATCTCCCATGGAGTAAGGGCTTCCCCCTTCCATCACTTGCTCCTATGATGCAACACCCGCCTTAGCTTCGCCTGGTCACTGAAAAACATTCGTAGAATGCCCCGTAATCGCGTCAGGTGACGCTGTGGTGCGTCGGCGGTCGTTGGGTGACCAAGTTTAGATTACCGTTAACCGGAATTTCCATTATGAACTTTCCGCCCGCCCGGTAATATATACCTGATCGCCTCAGAATGCAATCGCCCCTCGGATTTTGGGTGCTGAGCCTCTCAGCGATCGCGGGAGGCACCCGTTCTCCCTGTGGTTGGGGCCTCGACAGCCCAAAAGGGCCGTCTTTCCGACCGATGATTCCGACACCTCTCCGTCCACGCCTTCCTCGCCGCCGAAATCCGCTCCGGCCAGAAACTCACCTACCCGGCTGGCGAGGGTAGCGCCGCGATCCTGCCCAGCATGGCTCCAAACAGCCGTCGCGTCAGATGGCTCTCCGCCAGGAGCAGCCAATAATACCGGGCGTGTTTCACCAACCGGCCCCCCGTCGTCACCAGGCGCTGCTGCAAGCTGGTTAACTACCAGCCATCGAGCGTCTTCATTGCGTTGAAACCCGCATAAATTTCGGTGCCGACGAACATCCGAAGGTTCGTAAGTGGAGTGCAAAATGGAAATGTGGGCTAAGAGTTTAAGAGTTCCAACCCCAAGAAGGAGGATGAAATGGCAACAGCAGTGCCAATCTTGAACGTTCAAAGCTCGGACAATGAGCTTGCCAAGCAAACGGTTTTCATCAAACTTCATCTCGGTTTGCTCGGTAACACTCGGAAGGTCAGCTCGTCCCAGGTCGAAGTTGACGCCGACAAGGCCTTAATTCGCGTCTCGAAGACTCTGCTCGACTCGCCGGAGTTGCAAGCCATCCGCACCCTCGATGGCGACATCCGTCATTTCCTGTACGACATGTGCCTGCCCTTCGAGGTCGGCATTCACCTCTTGCCGCTGGGCTTGGTGGAGACGGTGGACGAGAGGCTGCACGAGTTCAAATATAAACGAGGCGAGCTAGTGGAGTCGTTTCTCAGCGCCTATCCGCGCCTCTGCCAAGAAGCCGCTGGGCGACTGCGCACCCTCTATAACCCGGCTGACTACCTACCCGCAGACGAGGTGCGCTCCCACTTCACCTTCAGTTGGCAATACGTCAGCTATGGTGTGCCGGACCAGCTTCGAGAGATCTCGGCCCAATTCTTCCAAGAGGAGCGGGAAAAGGCCGTGGTGGCAATGTCGGAAGCCTGTAGCGAGATCCAGCAGGTGATGCGGGCCTCGCTGCTGGAGCTGGTGAGCCACCTGCGCGACCGGCTGGGGGATCAGCCGGACGGCAAGCCGCAGCGTCTGCGGGAATCAACCTTGCAGAAGCTGCGTGATTTCCTGGGGACGTTTGACTTGCGCAACGTGGTGGACGACCAGGAGTTGAAGGAGCAGGTCCAGAAGGCGCGCGCCCTACTTGAGGGAGTGAGCACCGATGCCTTGCGGAACATGCCGCTAGTTCGCGCCTGGGTGCGGGACGGCATGGCCGAGGTCGCCGCTCAAATGGACGTGCTGGCCGGTGATCGCGTTACCCGAAAGTTCCGCTTCGATGAGGAAGGAGGACACAACTCGTGTGCCAATGTGTGAACAAGGTAATTCTGATCGGGTTTCTGGGTGAGGCGCCGGAACTTAAGTTCAGCCAGCAAGGCAAGCCCGTCTGTACGTTTAGCCTTGCGGTCAACGAGAGGTGGAAAGACCCAGAAGGCGCTCGCCGGGAGCGAGTAGAGTGGTTTCATATCGTTTGCTTCGGCCGCCTGGCTGAGGTCTGCGGCGAATACCTGAATAAGGGCAGGCATGTTTACCTGGAAGGCCGGTTGCAGACCTGGTAGTGGACAGGCCCTGAAGGTGATAAGCGCACGACAATCGAAGTTGTGGCCAACCAGATGCAGATTCTGGACCGAGCGCCAAAGAACGGAAACGGGGCAAAGGCTGTTGAATCTTCGAAGGTTGCGGAGCCCGCCAACGAAAGCGACAACCCCTTCAATGAGGCACGCGGCGAGAGCGCGGAACAGGACATGCCGTTCTAACTCGGGGTTTCGAAGAGTATTCACTTTCCGGGGTCTTTAGCGGATCGGCTCGACATTGTTCAAATTGAACACCGGGTGTGTCGCCTTGCACGTCGAGGCGACTCCCATAAGTAAGGCGTTTTAGGACCGGGTCGGTAGTTTCCGTGAGCGCCGTGATCCAGGCACAATTGCAGAGGGGACAGGGCGGACCACATCTCTGGTAAGCCGACTCATCGGCCAGTGGTGGTGAACCCTCCCTCAGGACCATGGTGCTCTTCCGGGGCAGGTCGAATCAACGAGGATTCTGAGTAGCGCTGGAGGAGGAGACCGAAAAGTGCACGACGCTGGAGTTCGACGTGGGCGGACCCGCAGTGCTGGCGGCAACGATCACAACGTCTTCTCCAATGCCCGGCGCTGTTCCGGCCGGCACGGTCAAATCCACCCGGACGGTTCCGGACTCCCCCGCGCCTAGCGCCAGTTCTTTCGGTTCCACCTTGCTCACGAATTGATGCGCGTCCGTTACGGTCATGTTGAATGTACGCGGAAAGCCGATGTCTCGCACCGTGAACTCGACCTGCTTGGTGCTTCCTGCGGACAACTCGTCAAAGTCCAGCTTTGCAGAAATTTCCACGCTTTCCGCGTGGAATAAATTCGAGAAGAATCTCTGGTATTGTTTGCCATTCGAGTCGCTTCCTATCACCGCTACGCGGAAGGGCACATTCGGAAGATCCACGATTCCGACGAATTCAAGGAATTCCCGGTCGGAATTCACCGCCTGCATTTGCAGCTTCTGAATGGTCTGGCCCTGTTCGGTAACCAGATAGAACTCGGTGGTCTTTGTGGCGCTGGCAGAGAGAGATGCCTGAAGCGTTGCAAGAGTTCCCGCCACCGGCTGCCCCTGTATCCGAAACAGTCCTTCGTGACCGAGACGGCCGCCTTTCTTCACAAACTCGACACCGACGAAATAAATATCACTCTGCGCCTGGGCCTCCATCCAAAATCTGCCTGTGCCAGTAATCTCCGCGCGCCACTTTCCCGCTTCGGGAGAACTCACCGTCAAAATCCGGCCGCAATTCAATTCCGTGACCTCTGTGCTTGCCGAACCCTCCGTAATCGCTCCGCCGGAAGGTGCCGTCAGCTTGAGCTCGTTGCCTTTTGTATCCACCGAGAACGTAAACGTAATTTTCTTGGTCACCGAGTCCACGGGAATTGTGATGGTTTGTGGTTTCCCGTTGAGCGTTCCCGTCGCCCAGAACACCGTTGCCACGTTGTTCCTCGTTGATTCGCGCACAAGGTGAAAGGCTTTGGCCGCTTCGGACCGTTGCAAAAACATCGGTATCCCGCCCGTCTCATTGGCGGTGTGGATGTAAGCAGGATCCACCGGACCGCACGCGTCCGGACCAAAGGTCCTCGATCGATTCGTCGAAGGCGGCGTCTGTCCGAACACCAACGAGGCGGTCGCGCAAAGAAGTACTGTACTCACTAACCCTCGCGCTCGTGCCCATACCGTAGGCCGTCTTGAAATTGTGGTATTCATTGCTCAGAGTCTAGCACCGCACTCTCAGGGATGCACTTTGTCTCTTTCTCCGTGTTGTAACCGACAGTGCCAAACGTGCATCCGCAGATGGCAACCGAATTGATGGGTGCTTTTGCCTTCCGGCACTTGGGAGTGATCCATGCAAAGCCTACGGCTTGTTGCGGCGAGGGCTAAGCACCGCAAGTACCGCGGAAGGATGACGTATAAAGCCCTAGCCGTAGAGGTTTCCCCCCTAGACACGCTAGCCATCACTCCGCCGCGTGTTGGACGGGATCTGGGCGTATGGTCGCCCACACGGCAGTAATCGTCCCGCTGCGCCCCAGCCACAGCGTACGGCCACATGGGGGTGTAGTCCCAGCATCGGGCGCGCCCTGGCCCATGCGAAAGCCCAGCAAGAATCCCCCGCTTGAGAACTTTGTCGGGTGTGGAATGGCCGCAAAAGTCGTCTGACACCAAGAGAGCCTTGTCAAAGGGTGGTGCTCCCCTTCCAAGCCCCCCTCCTCCTCACCTTACAGTTCGCCACGCTGCACGTTGCGGAACTGTGACTTCCCAAGCCAGAGCCAAGTGCCCCTCAGAGGATACGCGCTTCCACGAGGATCGCTGGGTGCCCCGCCTCGATAGCGGCAGGCCGGTACTCGTGTACTATTGCCAATCGTGGAACTTCTCTTTAAGCTGGAGAAGATGCTGAAGGCTGGAACGGCATCGCCGGGGCCGAAATGGTTCCGGGCGCGAGCGTGGTTCCGGCAGAAGTGGAAACTTGAGGGAGGTAAACGATGGTCCTAGCTGTCCTAATCCTGATCCTCTCTACCGGGTTCTTCTTCTTCTATCTGCAGGCCACTTGCCAACGCATCCTGCGCCGGCAATTCGACCGAGAGTACTTCCTGGCCATTGTCAATGCCACCCGCCTGGAGTTCCCTGCGTTGCGCCGGACGTTGGGAGAATTCAACCCGGCCGTCGACTACCGCCGGCTGCGGATGATGCTCAAGTGCGATTTCCTGGCACTCACTTACCTGCTCAAGAATGCCGTCAACCCGAACCAGCGCTATTCGCGTGAAGAGCGGTTATTGATGCTCTACTTCCGCCTAGTCTTAGCTTCCCTTGTCACCCGGCATTGGCTCCGAGTGGGTGAAAAACCGGCCATCCTGAAGTTGACTTCGATTCTCCAGTACTTTGCCAACGTGGTGGGCCAGCGCGTGAACACCGTCCGCTTCGCCAACCTGACCGCCTCCGATTACCTCCTGGGTCTTTAATCCTCGTTCTGGCGCTGTTCCGACTATGCGGGGCAATTCTTCCCCGCTCACCCGCCATCCCGGCGCTACACAAAGCTCCGACCGGATCTTTAGGCTCATTTGATTGGAACGGCGGTAACGTAGACCAGTTGTGGGCACGCGCATCGGCAAACACTGGCGCCAGCTCAACGCCATTGACAATTCCTGGTTCCTTGAACACATCGTCCGCAACCGTACGGACCACCTCAATACCTCCACGGTGGGAGACCCCGTATTCTTCTCGCAATCCGCTACAACTATATTTGGTGTGTTTACAATAAGATACAAGCCACAAGCGAACAGTAGGCGAAAGGATGGAAGCCGACTTCTCGAAACTTTCTATACTAACCAGGATAGAAGAACAGTAGTTTGGCTTTCCCTTGTTTCAGGGCCGGTAGGTGTAGCTACCGGCCTCCCTTCTACACGGAGGTAGAGAAACAGGGGATATGGGAAGGCTGAATGCGTACCGCCAGTCGATCTCATCAACAACCGCATTTGGATCGTTCCCGCAGGTGTATGCCACCTGCAACAGATAATGAGCCATTGGACTCTCCATTCGGTTAGATTTGCGACTTCTTATCCCGTGGTAACCCATAATCTGGAACTTGCGATTACTGGAAGGCAATAGTTCTGGCGACAGACCAAATGATTACTTTTCAAGATGTCACAGGAGATGAACTGGGTCTAAAAGAGAAATTCTCTTCTTAAGTCCATATTGTGGTTCGGGAAGAAGTGGCCGGTCGGCATGGTCACGCCCGGCCATCGAAAATCGAGCCGCTGGGCTCTCTGGAAATCTACCGCTGGAACTTACTTCACCATGGCGGATTGGGAACGGACGACCACCCACTTGCCGTCGCGCTTCGCGAAGACATCCATCCAGACCCATTTACCGCTGGTGTCTTTTCCTTTGGTGGTGCTCTTTTCTGTGTCGCTGCCCTGGACGACGGCAACGCTTCCCATCACCTTCACATCCATGGGCCCAAACTCGACGGACTCGAGCTTTTCCGCGCCGGATTTCCAGGCCGCCAGAGAACTTTGCTTTGTTTCCTTGCTGCCATCGTAGCCGATGCCTGTCCAATCGTCGGCGAGGATCTGACTGAGTTTGTCAATATCACCGGCTTTCATTGCATCAACCCAATCGTGTTCAAGTTGCTTGATAGCTTGCGCCACGCTCGGGCCTTTGGCCGGTGGCGTCTGTGCTCGGGCGAGGGCCAGCCCAACACATGCAGAAATCAACAAAACTGCCCCTGCGAGTTTCTTCATAATGTTTTCTCTCCTATTGGACCGGAATTTCCGATCTAGGCAGGATTTCTATTTTCGCATCCTGACCCGCAGTATTGTACACCAACTAAGGCAGTCTTTGGCATGGTCTATTGTATTCGATTCGTCATGGGGTCTGGTGTGGGTCCCGCACTGTAAACCCATCCCTGCCTGGCAGAAGTGTCTCTTGAAGTGCTGTCCTGGCAGCAGCCCATCGAGTATCAGTTCCGATCAACTCAATCTTCTTCCCAATTAACAACACACGTGGCGCTAGTGAAAGTCAGCGCATGTGCCACGAAAAGGAGGTCCTGTGTTCATTGAACTCATGCCGCTTCTTGCCGGTCGCACTGTGCTCATCACAGTGGCCAAGGTGGATGACAAGACTCTGCGTGTCAATGTCATTCCCACCCAGGCCAAGGCCGACGAGAACCCAGCTTTAACCACCCCCCTTACCTATACCGGCCCGCCCGAGGAACTCGATGCCCAACTCGGCAAGCACCTGGCCGCCTACGTCCAAACCCACCAGCAAACCGCCAGCACCCTGGCCGAAGCCAAGGCCACCATGGAGGCTGCCGCCAAGGCAGCACGGGAGGAAGCCAAGCGCAAAGCTGAGGAGCGCAAGTCCACACGCGCTTCCAACGCTGGCGCCCGCTCGACCCGAAACGTCAGGGCGGAGTCTGCGAAGGAGTTTGTGCGCAACCCCCAGCGCCGTGTCTTACGCAAGCGCCATCGTCGTCGCCTCCTCGATCTGCAACTTAACCTCCTGTGCGCCCAGGGTCGGGTGTTTGGCGCGGAGCAGCACAGCCCCGGGCGTTTCTTTGGCTCGAATCCAGACTGCTCCGACTCCCCCGGAGAGAACAAAAGGATTTCCCCCCAGGATTTCTGCCGGCCCCTCGATCTCCAACGCGACCGCGCCCGTGGCGAACGGCCGCACTGCGCCAAACTCATCCGTCACGCGGAGCACGACGCGAGTCGTGTCAGCTCCATCTGCGACCAGAACGTTGTCGTCGGCGCGAAGCTCAAACTTCTGGTCGATCCCTTTGCCGGAATACGACTTCGTAATGACCTTCTTGCCCGCAACATAGCCTTCGATGCGGAGATCACCCCACTGATGGTCCGCCCTGTAAAGGTTCACCAAGAACGGAGGATGTGGGAGGTTCCCATATTGTGTGTGGTCCGGATCACCCTCGGCTATAAGGTTGTCGCCGACATAGAATTTCAAATGGTCACAGTTCGAACACACGACCACTCGATTTAACCAATCCAAATCGTCGCCTCGTGACCAGTAGAACGCCGGCTCTAGGACGATTTCTTCCTCCGCATCGCACTGTGACTTATAAAAGTACGCAGCTGGCTTCGGCTCGCGAAAGATGTCGGACACGCCGTGGTAGCAGATGCGATCTCCCGAACCGAAATCTCCATGCGTGTCGTAATCAAAGGCGCACCAGCCAATTCCCCCGGAGTATGACGGGCTGGAGGCGAGCTGGTTGTGAACGCGCGCGTGCCGCAGCGTGTGCTCCATCAAGCGCGT
>JBEKUR010000064.1:0-24693 GCA_049514855.1 Terriglobia bacterium | reverse complement strand
GGCGGAAACCGAGAGAGCATCCATGATCGCGCCGTCGACCACAGTGTCCTGTCCCAGAAACTCCACCCCGAAGTTGACCAGTTCGTAAGAATCTCCCCGCTTCTTTAGCTCGACGGCTTTGACGGCGCTGGATCCGACATCCAGCCCTACTAAGCTCTTCGCTCTCCCCATTCCAAACATCGGCTTTGCTCCCTATCGAACGGCCAGGCGTTCCTTCCGCGTGGAACGATGTTCAGATTGCGCGCTTTGTGTCTCCATCCAACGGTCCAGGAGCGTTTTCTTGAACTTCCACCGGTTACCTAACTTGAAAGCAGGAATCTTATCCTCATACACATACTTGTATAGTGTTTCGCGGGACACTCCCAAGTACTCCGACGCTTCCCGGATGTCCATGACCTCTCTGGTTTCTGGCATGCGTTCAACCCCGCGACTGAATTCTTCCCCCCAATGGCTTCTAAAGACCAGCACTTGAACCAAAAGAGAGACTACATACTCTCTCTTCCTACGCATATACCCTTGGCCTTCAGAGTTGTCAAGTGGTTTTTGCAAGTTGTGGGGGTTTCTTACGAAATTCTTAGGCTTTTTCCAAGGTTTCGCCCCCGGTTTATACATTATCTTGCGTTTTTGTGGGGACAACACCACAATATAAAGCACTCCCGGGAATTTTCGGTCTTCGTAGTACTTTCGTACTGTTTTTAGGGGCGGGGAGGTGAAGTCTTGTGGAAATTCACCCCTAAGAAACCCGTGAGGATGTGTTTTTGCCCATTAGAACGCCTGAGGAACCGCCGAACTGGGTGGGGCAGCCTAACCCAGTAATGGCAAGAAGCAAAGGGATGAGACCCTAACAAGGCTTTGCTTGGCCAAGGGCAGCGCAAGCGGGACATGAAAGGGGATGATACGCCCCATTGCACATGCACTGCAGAAGATCGGCTTTGGGAAGCGGGTGAGCCGCATCGTAAGATACATCGAGCCGGTCCGCGTTATCGTAGAGACCGTCCACCGTCAGATACGGGTAGAGTGCTCGGCCACTTGCTTGTCGCGTGTAACTCTGCGTTTCCAATAACACCCTTTCTTTTCAATAACATTCCTGCATTTTGCGCGTAACTACATTTGTTTTCTATAACATTCCCGCTTGCTCCCCGATTGTCCAAGCGCGATACTTTGTTTTCAATAACATACCCGCATGGTTCGTTCATTTTTAAGTTCTCCACCGTATCAACACCCTGCGAGGTCTCGGGCATAATGTCGTCGTCAAGGACTTCCTCGATGGTCTCCATCCTCGCGCCATCGTCCTGACCATTGGGAGCGATCGGGGGGTTGGCCGATTCCTTCCGCAGCCTCAGCAGTATCCTCACTTTGCGGTCAATGGACCGGTCCAGGGCGGCTTCCTGGCGCAGCATCATGCTCCAGGTCTCCCCCTCCGGAGCAAGGCAGGCGTCCCGTTCTATCACCGCTCTCTCCTCATTCGCCTTTTCCGCATATTCGAATTCTTCCCGCACGCTCGCGATTTCCTCCTCGAGCAGACGGAGAAGTTCCTGGTGCTCGGGTTCTCCCGGCGGCTCGTAGGCGTAACCTGTTTCGCGCAGGAGGAACTGGCGCTCTTCCTCGTCGGCTCGTTGCGCGTCCAGGTACATAGGGTCGCTGAAACGGTGCAGCAGCCTGAACATCAGCGCCTGTCGCCACCCCGTCGTACCTTGGTAAAGAGATTCCAGTACGGCGTACTGGCGGGTCCCGAAGGTGCGCTGCTTGACCTCCTCACGTATGAGTTCAAGAAAAGAAAGCATCTTTTTCAGCACCACGCCTCGATCTGTAGACTCCGATATGTTGACGTTTAGCGTCTCGTGCTGGGAGGCGTCGAAGGTGACACGGGCCATCTCCTGCCGGTGGCGGTGTTGCCAGTCCTCGATGGCCTGCAAGGCGCGCCGCTTCAGGCCTTCTTGCGCCCGCTCGAGCCTTTCGCGGCGGCAGTAGAGCCAGGCGAGGTCCTCGACCTGCTTCTCCCAGAGCGCGTCGCCGGGACCGAAGGCGCGCATGAGTTCCTCTGTGAGGGTTTGGAATTGTTCCGGGTCTTCGCCCAGCGCCAGCATGGCTTGGTAGCGATTTTCGTCGCTGACGCGTCCGCCCTGCTTCAAGGCGTTGAGCTTGGAGTTCTGCTTGGCGGCGGCGCTGCGCGGTCCGGTGGAATGCTGGGCATTCTGGCGCGCGGCGGCGAGCAACGCGGGCGTAAGTTGGGGTGATTTGCGTAAGGACATGGTTCCTCCTGGAACGGGGTGTTAGGATAGCGAGGAAAGGACTTCCCCGCGGCTTGGACTTTTCACATTAGTAGGCTACCACAGCGGCGGGGCGTTGTCAAGAGAAATCGTCTCCATCCGTCAACTGACGGACCTAGCCAAGGGACTCTTCAATTGACTCATTGAACCATTGATCCATTGACTCATTGAACCCGAATTCGCAAATTGAGGGGCCCTGTTCGGTTCCAGCACGCTAGATTGAAGTCGCTTCCACCAAAGCTGCGCAGCAACAGAAGAATGCCCCTAACAATTGCTTCACTCTAGGCTCCGAGCCCCTGCCAACCAACCCCTCACCCGGCCCGCTCCGGCTGGTGAAAGCGCCGGCAGCGGGCCACCCTCTCCCCAAGGGAGAGGGCGGTTTTCCCAACTTCAACGCGCCCCACAAATGAGAGCCCTCTCCCGTGGGGAGAGGGTGCCCGACGGAGGAGGGCGGGTGAGGGGTTTCTCCATTCCATGAAGTTAGGAACGTCGTTCAACTTACCAATTCGGGTTGAAGGGCCCTTGCTTCGTTTTTTCAATGAACAGAGAGTCGCACGCGAACTCGTGGTAACATCCCTTTAATGCAGATTCGAGGCAAGAAGTGACGCGTTACACTTTGTATCTCGGCGATTGCCTCTCCTGGATGGAGAAGAGGGAAAAGGACTCCATTCACGCCATCGTTACCGACCCACCCTACGGACTGAAGGAATACACAACCGTGGAAAAGGAAAAGCTTCGCAAAGGGAACGGAGGCGTGTGGCGGATTCCTCCGTCATTTGACGGCTGCAAGCGGCGCCCTGAGAGCGGCAATGCGGGGTGCCATGATCGCATACATGCCAAACGGTGGCACGTATGCGCCCGCGAATCACTACCTATCTTTCCAGCCTGGACCCACTTCGATGAAGCCCAGGGTCCCCTGCTTCACGGCGGTGGGAGAGTTTCCGAAGACCTAGCCGGGTACAAGAGTAACCCCTCACCCGGCCCGCGCCGGCTGGTGAAAACGCCGGTTGCGGGCCACCCTCTCCCCAAGGGAGTCTGTGTGATAACCCGAGTTTGCGTGTCATTCCGAGGAGCCGCAGGCAACGAGGAATCTCGCACTGCCTTGAAAATAGTCAGAGCGAGATTCCTCGCTCCGCTCGGAATGACAGCTTAGGCAGCGTCATCACACAGATTCCAAGGGAGAGGGCTGCTGTCCCGACTTCAAGGCTAGAGGCCTGACCTTCGACCGCCGGGAAGCGCCCACTTAATTCGCCGTCCCCGCAGCTCCGCTGGCGAGCTCCAGCTCCGAATACCCTGTGGTGAGACTCAGAGAAACCTGGTTGCTTTCTAGTCCTACATCCATCGCCCGGTAAGGATTCGACTTGCCCGGATTTTGGCTGTCCCAGGCGATTTGCTGAACCAACTTCAAGCCCTCCAGGACCTGCCGCAAGCTGGCGGCAGACTCCGAAGACTTGCAGTCCATCTTCAAGCCCAGGTTGACGTTGTCACCGGCTGCCACACTGTACGTAAGGGAGTTGACATCTCCAAAAACTTTACTCCAGTCCAGTTTGAGGTTCCCCTGGTTGGGCATCCAACCTCGGAACCAATCCGCCACCGCAGGACCCACGGCCACGCCCCAGATCGGCGCGTCCCTGTTCGCGCCGGCCACGAGACTTGGAAAGCGGTTGTCCGAGCTGAGGCTGGGAGCCTGGCCCTGGCGCGCTTCCAGCATGGAAGTGAGCACCGTCAGGGAACCAAACGCTCCGAGGGAATCCTGGAGCACCACGACGCATGTCCCCGCCAACCCCGCCTCGAGGCAGTAGGCTGGCTTCCCTGCCACCGGCGTGGCCGCCATGTTCCGCTGCTCAGCGCTTTGCGTTATCGCTTGGGCGCTAAAGCGGCCGGTGGCAAAGCCGTACAATCCCATTTCTGCGCTTCCCGGCTGCCAGCCCAGAACCAGACCTGAGATATCCTCTTCGCGGATGCCGAGTTGCCCAAGCGCGTCAACCAGCTTGCGCAGCCTCGGTCCCACGTAGCGTTGGCGGAGACTCGCGTAATTGGGAAGGCTCCGCAGCTTCGCGGGGCTTGAGAATTCCAGCCGAATCGTCTGAGTCGGAAATCCGCTTAGGGCTTCCTTTACCAGGTCTTGTGCCGGGGCCGCCCCAGGCAACGCCACAAGCGTCACAGCCAGAATGCCGAGCAAACCGGTCATTTTCATAGTCAGCCTCATGTTCATTTCTCGAATCCTCCCAAAAGCCCTCAGGCCTTTCGATGCTTGCGGGCAAGGAAAAGTCTAGTTCGCCTCCAAGGGTTAAGGCTTGCAGGTTTCCAGCCTCACGTCAAGCCCTTTGCCGCTCCCGTAGTGGGTCAATTTGATGCTGTAGCGGCGATCCCGCAAGGCGGGATCGCCAAATGGCGGCGTAAAGCCGCCTCTACATCAAATTGACCCACTACCCCGCTCCGCCCACAGAAAGCAGCGGTCAGCTCTCAGTTCCTGGAATCACTCCATTCGTTTTTTGCTGAAGGCTGACCCGCCGCGGCGGGATGGCTGGCCACTGATTTTCTAGGGGCGGGAAGGGGGAAACCGCTCTACCACCAGGCTTAGCGCCTCGGCGGGGGTGCGTATCTTGCCGTCCAATTGCGCATCTTCAACCGCCTGAAGGATTTCCTTAAAAATCGGCCCCGGCGAGTACCCTTGGGCAATCAGGTCGTCGCCCCGCAGGAGCGGCGCCGGTCGGATTTCCTCTGCGGGTGTCTCCTCCAGCAGACGCTTCGCCATTTCATAAGTGCTTAAATCGCCATGGCTCGCCAGGCAGTCCAGCCGGTGCAACTCGAGGTGTTCCTCAAATCCAGGCAGGCGCAGGAAACGAACCTGGGTGGAGCGCCGCATGCGTGGAAAATCCTTGAAGCGCAGGTGGTGCCTCACCAGTCCGACCACTTGTTCCGTCTGGCGCGAGGAAAGCCGCAGGCGACTGCAAATCTCCTCCGCCATCTTTGCTCCTACTTCCACGTGGTTATCGAACCGGATGCGTTCGCGGACGGAAAATGTAGGCGGCTTGCCAACGTCGTGGAGGAGCACTCCCAAAGCCAGGGTCGGGGTGGGCGAACGCAGGCCCTCCAGCATCATCATCGTATGCACCCACACATCCCCCTCGGGATGGAACTCCGCTGGCTGGGCCACCCCTTGCAGGCGCTTGATTTCCGGCAGCACCTCCTGAAGCAAACCCGTTACATCCAGGAGTTCGAAACCCTGCCGGGCCTGCCCCTCGGTGAGGATCTTCAGGATTTCGTCACGCACGCGCTCGGCGCTCACCTGGCGGATCTCCGCCGCCTCTTTCCGTATAGCTTCCTCCGTCGCAGCATCCAGGGTGAATTTCAGACGCGCCGCAAAGCGCACCGCGCGCAGCATTCGCAGGCGGTCTTCACTGAAGCGCTCATAAGGGTCGCCGATGGTGCGGAGGCGACGCGCGCGGATATCCGCCTGCCCGCCCACGTAATCGAGTACCTGCTCCTTCAGCGGATCGTAAAGAAGGCCGTTAACGGTGAAGTCGCGTCGCAAGACGTCTTGCTGCGGAGTTTTTGCGTACCGGACCTGACTCGGATGCCGCCCGTCGGTGTAACGTCCATCACTGCGGAAAGTCGCCACTTCCACGTTGCCTTCTTCGCGCGGCACAATCACCACACCGAATTGAGCCCCTACCGTCAGGCTTTCCGGAAAAAGCCGCACCACCTGCTCCGGAGCAGCGTCGGTCGAGATGTCATAGTCCTTGGGAACAAAGCCCATCACCAGGTCGCGCACACAGCCGCCCACCAGGAACGCTTGAAAACCCTCCCCGCGTAATCTTTTCAGAATTTCAACGGCGGCTTGCCCCTTCGCGTCCATGCAGTCTATTACACCTTATGTAAGGCCCCCCTGCAAGCGGGTACTGGTGTCATTTGCGAGACATGGGCGTTCGAAGCCGCAGTCATTCCCGCGAAAGCGGGAATCCACTCGGCAAACCTTCGGAAATGCGCTGTCGTCGGAGTGGATTCCTCCCGCAGGGCGGGACGGGAATGACCGGCGGCTCGAGTGGATCCCCATTCCAAATGACACCACCCCCTGCAAGCGTAGACCTCAATCTTCGATGGAATCGGGTCACCGGCCTTGCGCGCGCCGGTCTGAATCTGCTCCAGCAGCCTCTGCTGGATTTGGTAGTAGATCGGACTCACGCTGTGGCGGTTAATGGCCAAGGAAAGCATGGCGCTTCTGCTCCAGTTGTCTATACAAGTGGACTCGTACATACTATTGGGCGGTAGAATGTCAGGCGAAATTTGCAGCGCCGGCTCCCAGGAGACCGGAAATGAAGAGGGGCACTGCCGGCGGTGCCCGGCTGGCAGTTGCCCTTTGCATGAAGGGTACAAACGGTGAAGCGGTGATAAGATGGCAGCGGGCGCGCCGGCGTGACTGTGCTCTTGCTTAAGAACGCGGCGTGACGCGCGAAAGGCCAGAATATGGATCATTCCACCCGGCGGAGCTTCCTGAAGGATCTCAGCCTGGGGACGGCCGCCTTTTCGGTGGCCGGAGACCAGGAAAAAGCCAGCCCCATGCCGGGGCGTCCGAGTTCCGGGAACCTCGAGGCCGAGGCGTCAGCACCGGCGAACACCATGGCGATCGCGGCCCACCCTGGCGACGCATTCTTCGCCATGGGCGCCGCGGTGGCTCTCACCGTCCGGCTCGGAGGTCAAGGCGTCTTTCTGAGCCTGTCCCTCGGCGAGAGGGGTTCCTCCACTATTGCGCCGGCGCGATACGCGGCCCTGCAGCGTGAAGCCGCGCAAAGCGCCGCCCGCCTGCTCGGCGCGCAGGTCGAATTTCTTAACTACCCCGACGGAGAGATTCGTGCCAGCGATGAAGCGAAGTTTGCCGTGTGCGACCTCATCCGGCGCTACAAACCCAACGTCCTCCTGACCCATTGGCGCGGAAGCTGGCACAAGGATCACGTGGCCTGCTTCGAGATCGTGAAGGACGCCGTCTTCTACGCCGGACTGCCTGCTCTCACCCGGGAACACGCGGCCCACAACGTGCCGAAACTCTACTTCACCGACAACTGGGAAGACGCGACGGGCTTTGCTCCGGATACTTACCTTGATATCACGCCGGTATTCGGCGCTTGGCTCGAGGCCTGTGCCCTCTTTCCCATGTGGCGCGGGGAAACCGGATTCCGCTACGACGACTATTACAGTAGCCTCTCCGTCGAGCGTGGCTGCCTGAGCGGCTCGACACACGCCGTCGCTCTCATGTCATCTCCAGAGCAGCTCGTCCGGCATGTTCAAGCACTGTAGCGAAATCGGGAAGCTCCAAAGAGTCGGAGCGCATGTCGCTCGAGGACGTTTGGTTAAATTCCGACGTATGAATTCAAGTTTTGACGCACCTTGCCGATAGAAAGAGCAAACGATAGTCCCTGCCGGCGACGCGATCCGTCTCACTTCATTGCGACGCTGAGACCTTGGCGGGTAGCGGGCAGAAAGACAGGAAATATCGGACTCTCCCGAACGGCGCCGCTGGCCGCCAAGGCACCCGCCCCGGAGGAAAACTCTCACTTCCCATCTTGCTCCCAATGACTTAGCATGGTGAGTTCGGACCAGCGAGTCTGCGCGCACCTTTGGCAGGATGCTGAAAACCGTCTAACCTGTCATTCCGATCCCGCAGTTGCGGGATCGGAATGACAGCGTGCAGAAATCTTTTTCAGCATCCTGTTGGGACGCCTGGCGCGGACTTGCCGGCTCCATCCGCTATGTCCAAAATTCGAGTCCGTTTTGCACCCTCCCCGACGGGATATCTGCACGTGGGCGGAGCCCGCACCGCTCTCTACAACTGGCTCTTCGCCCGCCATCACGGCGGCGTGTTCCTGCTGCGCATTGAAGACACGGACGTGGACCGTTCGAAGCCTGAACTTACCACAGCAATTCTCCAGAGCATGGAATGGCTGGGACTCAACTGGGATGAAGGGCCGTTCTACCAATCCCAGCGTCTCGCGCGCTACCGCGCGATGGCAAGCGAACTGGAAAACTCTGCTCACGCCTATCCGTGTTTCTGCCTGCCGGAAGAACTTCAGGCCAAGCGCGCACAAGCGGAAGCGCAAAAGAGGCCCTGGAGATATGACGGCGTTTGTCGCCATCTTTCTGAGCATGAGCGGCAACAGCGGCGAAGTGCAGGCCGTCCATTCGCACTCCGGTTTCGTGTCCCGGCCACGGGTCAAACCAGTTTTGACGATCAGGTCTTCGGCCACCTCGAACTCGAAAACCAGGCAATTGAAGATTTCGTTCTCCTCCGCTCGGACGGTCATCCCACTTACCACTTGGGCGTGGTGGCCGACGACATCGACATGCGCATTTCCCACGTGGTGCGGGGCGCCGATCACATTTCTAACACGCCCAAGCAAATCCTGATGTACCGTGCACTGGGAGCGCCGGAACCGCGGTTTGCGCATTTGCCATTGATCCTCGGCCCGGACAAGCAACGGCTGAGCAAACGCCATGGCGCGACTTCCGTGGGCGCTTATCGCGAGCTGGGGATCCTGCCGGAAGCCTTGGTGAATTTCCTCGTACTTCTAGGCTGGACGCCGCCCGCTCAGAAGGAGATCGTCACCCGTGAAGAGATGGTGCGGGAGTTCGAGCTCACGGCCGTTTCCAAATCCAATGCGGTCTTCGACCCGGAGAAGCTCGCCTGGATGAACAGCGAGTACCTCCGGCATCTGCGCGCGGAGCACCTTCTGGCGCGGGCTGAACAGGAACTGAGGGCTGCCGGGCTTTGGCAGGAGGCCTTCAGCAAGGAGGAAAAACAGCGCTTCGAAATTTCCGCCCGTCTGCTCCAAACTCGCGCGCGCAGCATTAAAGATTTTTCCCGCTCCGGTCGCGCCTTTTTCAGTGAAGAGTTCGAATACGACCCCGAGGCGCAGAAGAAGTTTTGGAAGGATGCAAAATTACCCGAGTTGCTCGACGAACTCGGCGCGCGGCTTGCCTGTGCCCAACCCTTCGACCTCACGGAAACGGAAGCTTGCCTGCGCGCGTTGGCAGAGGAGAAAGGGGTCAAGGCGGGTCTACTGATTAATGCCACGCGTGTGGCACTCACGGGCCAAGCGGTGGCCCCGGGCCTGTTTGAAGTAATGGCCGCTCTGGGGCAAAGGCGCGTGGTGGAGCGCCTTCACCGGGCAGCAGCTCATTTGCGCGGGGAAGCGTCGTCCTGACAAACGGGTAGTGGTCAATTTGATGCTGTAGCGGCGATCCCGCAAGGCGGGATCGCCAAATGGCGGCGTAAAGCCGCCTCTACATCTTCCCGGATCCTTCCTCATCCCGCCAACCATAAAGACGGGCGGACTCGTCAGGATGACGCAAGCATGGCTTCTTCTCGGCAAGCTGCTAGGAAGGGCCGGCAGCGTCAATCTTCTTTCTCAGCGCCTGGTAGGTCTCGACCACGACGATTGCTGCGGCCAGCACCGCCCCCGCCGTGGCGAGAACTTCACTCGTATTTCTCAAGAATTTCAGGAACTTCCACATCGGTGCTAACCTCCGACAGGTAACCACACTTTCTCAGGCAATTTCCTATTATACCGTTCCAGGCTGAATATTGTCGCCTCCACCCCCTCTGGCGACACCTCCAACCAGCCGCAACTTCGTGGCAGGGAAAAGCGTTGCCTGCCGGCGCTACCGGGGTTGAAGAACAGCTTGCCGGCCAGCGCGACCGAGCACGGCGCATGGCTATGGCCGAAGATTACGACGCGCGTGCTGTGCTCAAATTTTCACCAACTCGGCCTCAGGGCTGCTGCCGGTCGCGTTCTTCCGCGAGGATTTTTTGCGCCAACTCCTTACACTTCTCGCAGGGCGCATGGCTGAGGAGGCAGTATGCAATGCTCGTGTTGCAGCCGCACGGGCAGGGCTCGAAGTTGAGCCGCAGGAGCACATGGTTCCGACGCACTTTGCTGAGGGAAGCAAGTTCCAGGCCGGGCAGTTCCGTGAAATTCGTGGGCGTGAATTCGCCGTCAAGTTGAGGGCAAGCGGCGTCTTGAGGGCGCAGTGGGGAGGGCTTGACGTTCGGCCGGTTCGGCCTCAGCGCCCAAACAAACGCGGCAAGCACCGCCATCGTGACAAAAAGATAAATCACCGCCCGGCGCGACGAGACCGGCGGGCTGGCCGGCTCGGGCTCATCCGGGCTCGTTTTGTCTGGCAGCATTCTACTGCGAGCGCCTTACGGGCGCCCCACGGCGCACCACTTTGAAGGAGAATAATAGCGGCACGCTCGCCGGCGGCAGGCAGGCGTGATCGTTGCAGGCCTGATACGCGAGTTGCCCCTTGACCTCGTACTTTCCGGGCAGCGTTTTGCGCTCAACTTGCAGCGCCACGTCAACCCGGACCGTCCCTTCGTACACGGACAGGAGAGCATCCGAGAAGGCAAACTTCTTCGGCTCACCCTTCGGGTAAGTAATGTCCTGCACCGTCACCTGCTTGGTCGGCTCCAGTTTGACTTCCGTGGGGATCAGATAATCGAGGCTAGGATGATGGTCATTGATGTGGTAGCCGGGGACGACCTCCACCACCACCGCCGCCCTGACGATGGAATTGGGACGCGCCACTGGCGACGCCATCGTCACCTTCGCCTTTACCACCTGCCCCGGCGTCTGTGCCCAAGCCACCGGTGCGGCCAGGCAAACGTAAATACAAGTGAAAAAAAACGGTTTCATATTCAGCTTTGGCCTCTTCATCATTGTCCCTTTGAATTTGACATCCCGACAGGCCGTCACGACCGGGATCATGGGGCTTCAGACTCCCGATTTCAGAAGCTTCTCCATCTGCGCCTGCGCTATCTTCAAGCTGAATCTGCAAGCGCGGTCCACCTGGCGGCATTTCAGCACCGTCAAATCGCAACGGCACGGACACTTCAGCTCGCCGAGCTGCTTCTTCAAAGCCTCCTTCTGTGTGGCGGTCAGCTTGGTCATGTTTAGGCCGGGAATTTCCGAATCGATGGCGGCGGGATCGCCCAGTGCAATCTTGGTTGAAGTGCCCGCCGTCATACCCGGCCTGAAGCCCATATTCTCGGCGGTCGGACTCATAGCCAGCAATTGCTGAACTTCATCCTCGAGCACTGAGGGACTTGTCGCGCCGGTGTGCTTGGCGTAAATGCGTCCGTCGCGGCCGATCAGGAACGTCGTCGGCAGCCCAAAGATTCCCCCGTAGAGCTCCCCTATACGTTGATTGCCGACCGCCACCGGATAGTTCATCTTGAATTCCTTGTAGAATTCCACTACAGGGCCAGGCTCATCATCGAGAGAGATGCCGATAACCGAAAAGCCCTGTTTTGCGTACTTGTCCTGCATTTCCATGAGCCCCGGAATCTCAATCCGGCACGGCCCGCACCAGGTAGCCCAGAAATCCAGCACCACCACCTTGCCCTTGTAGTCAGCCAGGTCCAGCTTTTTGCCGCCGATGTCCGTCAGTGAAATGGGCGGCGCATCAGGATGATCCCCGCCGCTCATGGCCTGCGTCTCCAGGGCGGGGGCGATCCAGTACCGGTTGACAAGATAGAGACCCGACACCAGGGTCACCGCCAGCACCGCGCCGATCAGCACTTTGCCTCGGCTCGCCAATCTGCTCACCTTGCCGCCGGCTTCCGGTTGTCCGGTCTTCCCGCCCCCCGCAGCTCCTTCAGGTTCATTCAAATCCATATCATCTCCCTGGTAGGGCCGGGTCCCGCAAGGCGGGACCGGCCAGGCCCTCCCGTCCCGCCATGGCAGGAGAGAGGCGGCCCGACAGTCGAATTGGGAGACTACCCATCTCCCCTAATCCCGAGCCCTTTTCGGCGCACGAGGCATGGTTGCAGCCTTGACCCTTGCCGATGGGGCCACGTCCTCACACACTTTCTTATCCTGGGGGTTCCCGCGCCCTGCGCCCTCAGTGGTCTCGACAGCCCTTGCCTGCTGCCGCGCAGGTTTGCGGCGGAGGATTAGAGCCATCCACACTGCCGTCGCGAAGGCCAGAATCGCAATAAACTGCGATGTAGACAGGAGATGATGAAAGACGAACCCGCGGTCCTCATCGCCTCTCAGGAATTCCAGGAAGAATCGGGCCACGGCGTAGAGGGCAAGGTAAAGCACGAAAATCTCGCCATCGCGGGATTTCCTCGAGTATCTCCAGATCAGAATTGCAAAGATCGAGAGCGAGGCCAGTGACAAGTAAAGCTGAGTAGGGTACAACGGAATTCCCAGCGGCACTCCTGATACCTCGTGGCTGAAAGGGTCTCTGAATACCACGCTCCACGCGGAGGTGGTAGGCTTCCCGTAATCACATCCGGCGGCAAAACAACCGATGCGGCCCACACCTAGCCCCAGGGAAATGGCCGGAGCGTAAACGTCCACGACCTTCCAGAACGGAAGGTGATGAAGCCGAATATACCAAACTGCAAAGAGGAGCGCGGCGATAAAGCCACCGTAAAAAACCCCGCCAGCCAGGAAAGTGCTGCGACTGAAGATTTCTCCCGGATACTGCCAGTAGTAATGCCAATCGGAAAGCACCATCAGCACCTTTGCGCCGAGGAGCGACACGAGCAGCAACCAGGTGCTGAAGTCAAGCAACTGGCCCGAGTCCAATCCTTCCCGCCGCCCTAGCCGGAGGATAACGCAGATCGCGGCCAAAATAGCAAGCACCATCAATGCCCCGTAAGTGGGGAATCGCAGCGAACCCGCGGTGAACAGTATGGGGTGCAAATTCTCTCCTCAGCCAGTGACGAGTGACCCGCCTAGGCGGGACAAGTGACGAGCGAGAAACAGATTCGCGATGCTAGGCCCGAGTGCTGGGGACTGGGGGCTAAGGAAGGACAGAAGACAGTCCGCAGTAGGCAGTCAGCGGAAGGCCGTAAGACCGCGACTTGTTGTTGGTGATTCGCCTTTCCCCAGCACCCAGCACTCAATCCTTGTTTTCTCCTGGCCACTGTCCCATCACGTGGAACCACCCCTTTTGTCTTCTGGCTCCTGACCTCTTCCTTCTGACTCCTTCGGTTCGTGCTTGTCACTTGTCCCGCCTAGGCGGGTCACTTGTCACTGCTCTTACAGCGTAAAACGGTTCAGAAACGAAAAGTATCTCGCAATCACCGTAAACTTGTTAGTGGCCATCAGCACACCAAGAGCTATCAGGAGCACGCCTGAAGCTACTTCGACGGTATGCAAGTGCCTCCGGAAACCACCGTAGATCTTCAGGAACTGGCCCAAACCGACGCTGGTCAAAAGGAAGGGAATCGCCAGTCCCGCCGAATAAACGGCCAGCAGGAACATCCCCTGGAACACCGTGTGCCGCTGCGCGGCCAGCGCCAGGATGGCGGTTAGAATGGGACCAATGCAGGGCGTCCAGCCGAATGCAAACGCAAACCCCAGCAGAAAAGCGCCCACAAGTCCGCGCCGCGGCGCGCCCGTTTCAAGCCGGACCTGGCGATAAAGCAGCGGAATCTTCACCAAACCGGTCAGGTGCAATCCGAACACGATAACGACAATGCCTGCGACAAGGTTGAAGGTGGCTCGCTGCGCCAGCAGGAACTTCCCCACCGCCGTCGCCGAAGCCCCCAGGATCACAAACACGAGGGAGAAACCCACCACAAAGGAGACGGAATTGCGCAAAATACGTCCCATCAGCGCCGGGCTGGTCCCGAATTTCAATTCCTCAATCGTTGCCCCGGATAACATTGAAATATAGCCCGGCACAAGTGGGAGCACGCAAGGTGAGAGAAAAGACACCACCCCTGCCACAAACGCAATCGGGATGCTCAATTCATGGCCCATGGTTTCCGCCCACGATATTATCCAGCCCCAACTTAATGGATGCGCGCGGCTTGGCCTTCGTCACTGCCTCCCCTCGTAGCGGCGATTTTACATCGCCACTTGCAGCGGCGATTTTATCCGCCACCTGGCGGACCACATGGCGGCGTAAAGCCGCCTCTACATCAAACCGACCCACTACCGATCGGCTCCGTCGCTTGCCGGCGTCCTCTGCTCAAGTGTATCATGACGACTGCCCCTCGAGTCAGCATTAGGGAATCCGAATTTCCCGGGAGACCAACATTCTTGCTACGCGCCATCATCTTCGATTTTGACGGGATCCTCGTTGACAGCGAACCGCTCATCATGAAGCTCTTCCAAGAGATGGCGGCTCGAGAGGGCTGGGCCCTCTCCGAAGAAGAATATTACCGGGATTATCTTGCTCTCGATGACCGCGCCATTATCGAGCGCCTCTACCGCACGCACGGGCGCTCCCTCAGCATCGCCCGGCGCGATGAACTCCTGGCCTGGAAGGTGCACGCCTACGAGAAGATCATCCGCGACGGCCTGCCCCCCATCCCCGGCGCGGCGGAGTTTGTCCTTAGCGCCGCCCAGCACTTCCCGCTGGCCATCGCCAGCGGCAGCCTGCGCGCGGAGATCGAACATCTTCTGGAAAAGCTGCGTCTGCGCGAGAAATTCGCGGTTATGGCGACAGCAGACGACTGCAAGCGCTCGAAGCCTGACCCCGAGATCTATCTCAAAGCTCTCACCCGCCTGCAGGAACTTCCCCAACTGCACGAACCACTGCTGGGAGCCGGCGAATGCCTGGCCATCGAGGACGCGCCCCTCGGCGTTGTGGCCGCGCAAGCCGCCGGCATGAAATGCCTGGCCCTTGCCCACAGTCGTCCTCAGGCCGAACTCCGGCACGCCGATTGGGTCGCGCACCAATTCGCAGAGGTGGACCTCGAGATCATCCGCGCCGCCTTCGCCTGACGCGCCGCTCGCGCCTCCTCGTCGGCAATCAAAACCTGGGCTTCGGTTGGGACAGAAGACCGCGCTGCAGCACTATTGGCCAACCTCATCGCGTGGCGCGAAGAAAAACAGATCCTTCTCCCGCAAGGCGGGATCAGGATGACATGTCCCGCCGCGGCGGGAGCGGAGTGCAGCGTAGCGAAGAATCTGCTTTGGGTTGCGGCCAAGGACCGCGCTGTAGGGCTTTCTCCAGGACCATCACTTGCTCGCAATGCCGAGCCTGCTGCCTTATCGAGGAATTGGGGGCAGTCCGAGAACCCCGTCCGAAAATCCCTTGACAAAACGTCGCGTTGGAGGTAATTTTAAGGCGAAGAAAAGGCGAACATGAACGAAGCTCCTTCAAACCCCGCCATTTTGGTTGGACCTGCCGGTTGGTCGTATACCGACTGGGAGGGAATCGTTTACCCCCGCCACAAGCCGCGAGGTTTCCACCAGGCCGCCTACCTGGCTCAATTCTTTGACACCATCGAGATCAACACTTCCTTTTATTCTCCCCCACGGGCGGAGGTCGTGAAAGCGTGGGCAGCAAGAATCGCCTTTAACCCCAACTTCAAGTTTACCGCCAAGCTCTGGAAGCGGTTCACGCACGAACGCAGCGCCAACCTCCAGGACGAAAAGATGTTCAAGCAAGGCATGGCTCCACTGGTGACCGAGGGACGGCTTGGCGCGTTGCTGTTGCAGTTTCCCTGGTCGTTCAGGAACACACCCGAAAACCATGAATACTTGAGCGGACTCATCATGCAGTTCATGGAATACCCGCTGGTGCTCGAAGTGCGGCACAGTTCATGGAACAAGCCGGAGGTCTTTGAATGGCTCGCCGGGCTGGGAGTGGGCTTCTGCAATATCGACCAACCGGTGATCGGGCAGTCGATTGCTCCCAGCGCGCGCGCTACGGCCCCGGTGGGATACGTCCGCCTGCACGGGCGCAACTACGAGCACTGGTTCACTTCGAGCGAGCACCCGGAGGAACGTTACAACTACCTTTACAGCCAAGCTGAGCTGGAACCTTGGGCGGCGCGCATTCAGAATATTGCCCAGCGCACTGAAGTCACCTTCGTCATCACCAATAACCATTTTCAGGGCAAAGCCATCGCCAACGCGCTGCAGTTAGTCAGCCTGCTCAGGAACCAGCCCGTGCGCGTTCCCGAAACCTTGCAGGAGTTTTACCCGGAATTGGAAAAGATTGCCGGCCCGGAAACATCAGCCGCCGCACCCAGGCAGTCCGACCTTCTTTTTGCGACGCCAGCACAGAAGAATAATTGACAGCGTTAAAGCCCCATTGATAGCATAATACAGGTTCATGCGTTGTGCTTTCTGATTTCTGCCTTCTAACTTTCTTTCTAGGCTCCCGTCCCCGTCGTCTAGCCCGGCCTAGGACATCGCCCTTTCACGGCGGTAACGCGGGTTCAAATCCCGCCGGGGACGCCAACGCTCCGAGAGTCTCACCCCTTTCCCTTCTCGTCTGTTTAGCCCTTCGCGGACTCACCGATAATCTTACGAGTGCCTTTTACAGCCTCGTTGAAGCCGGGCTCCCGTAACGGCGGCCCTCCCGATCAAAGACGTCGGCACAGGTCAGCCGGGCACGGTGTTCTCAAAGGTGAAACATGCCCGGTATTACTGGCTCTTGCTGGCCGAGGGCATTTGACGAGACGGCTCTTCGGCAGTATGCTCAGATTTGCTGCCATTCCTGCTATTAACGGTTAGCGTTATCGAGCCATGCGGCGCGTGGCCGCAACTTCCGGCTGCCAGTGAGATTCCTCAGTCCCAACTCATAGACCCGCAGGAGCGAGAATACTACCGCACGGTTAGGGCCGTGGTCGACTGGTCTCCCGCGGAGTTAGTCAAAGCCCTGCCAGAACTCAAGGGATTGGCGACGGCGCAAAGCCAGGAAGAGCTGGCCACGCTCCTCCGGAAAGTGGGGGAAAACGTGGCGGCATTCTTCCGGGATTTTCCCAACACCACTTCAGTGGAGGAAATCCGCCAGGAGCGATTCCTTCCACACCAGCCCATGCCCGAAAGCCAGGAGCAGACCTTTAACTATTTGATGCTCGCTGGTCCCGAAAACAGGCCGATGTCGGGGCTGCAAGAGTACCGCACCGACAAAAAGGGAAGCCGTGTAGACCTGCGTGGCATGGCGGGGACCTCCTCGATTCTCACGTCACGGTTTGTGTCTTCTCCCATTTATTTCCATCCCGTGCACCAGGACGGCTCAGCTTTTCGTTACCTGGGACGACAACTCATCGACAAACGGGAGACCTACGTGGCCGCTTTTGCGCAGCGCCCCGTAGCGACCCGACCTGTGGAGTGGGTCGCCAACGGAGAGAAGACGGCCGCGGTGCTGCTCCAGGGAGTGGCTTGGATCGATCCCACAACCTACCAAATCATCCGTATGCGCACCGACCTCCTGGCCCCTCGGCCGGACATCCACCTGGAAAGGCAAAGCACTGAGATCCACTTTGCCGAAGTCCACCTCAAGACACTTCCCGGCGCGTTTTGGTTACCCGGCGAAGTTGTGGTGACCGTAAATTTCTTTGGTCAAATCTATCGCAACACGCATCGTTACTCCCATTTCAGATTGTTCAAGGTCGAGACACAGCAAATCCCGGAGGCGAAACGAGAATGACTAAGGTACAGGTACGGTTCACGGATTACTTTGCCCAGACGATCCAGCGCATGCGGGAGGACGGCTTGTTGCTGGCCAGCGTGGGCGCGGACGGAAAACCAAACGTCATGACGATTGGCTGGGGAACGATGGGCTGCATTTGGTCGCGCCCTGTCTTCATCGTGCTCGTGAGGCCCTCGCGCCACACGTACGGCCGGCTCGAGCAAGTCAGTGATTTCACCGTCAATGTGCCTCCGAGAGAACTATCGGCAGCCTTGAGCCATTGCGGGTCGGTTTCCGGGAGAAATCACGACAAGTTTCAAGAGGCCCAATTGACGCCGATTCCAAGCCGAGAGGTGCGCTCACCCATTATCAAGGAGTGTGTTGTGCACTACGAGTGCCGGACGCTGCATCGTAATGATCTGGCGCCCCAGGCGCTGGCGCAGGCGGTGCGCGAGGAATTCTATCCCAGCGGAGATTTCCACCGCGTCTACTTTGGAGAGATCGTAGCTGCCTATGCCGACGAAGATGCCGGCACACGCTTGAGCGCCCGCCAAGAAGGCGCCGGCAAGTCTCTCCGGTAGGCGCCCAAGATAGCCCATCGAAGAGTTCGCCCCGCGCTCGCTCGGCCTGACGATCCACAAGCTGGCGCTCGACCTTCACGTGCCTGCGTCCCGCAGAGGAAGAACCGCAGATCTAATGTGCTGTTTTGACCAGAGGTCTGAGCAATACTGAATCGACGCCCGCCCTTGCCTCAAGGTATAAAGGTTACGCGTTTATCATCCGCAAAGAAAAGTGGTGCAGACGGAGGGTGGGAGACGCAAGATGCGAGTTCTTCAGTACTAGATTCTATCGATCAACACAAGGGACAAAGAGAGGAGTTCTTATGCGAATGAATTTCAAGCTATATGTTTGGGTTCTGGCGCTAGTGGTGGCTGCGGGTATCACTGGAGGCACGGTACGCGCTGTGGCGTCTCCGGCAATGGATGCCCAAGGTCAGGACCAGGATTATTCGAAAAACAAGAGGTACCAGCAAGGGATGCGCGAAGGCAAAGATGACCAAGCGCATAAGCGGGATCACTACAAGAAGAGGCACTTTAAGAAAGACGAAGACCAGAAAGCTTACGAGTCTGGCTACCAGCGGGGCCACGGAGGCGATCACCCCGATAATCAACACTAGAAATAACAGACCGGACTTCTGGCAATAGAGCACGCAGGCACGTACTTGAAGGCGTAGTCGCGGGTGGCGCCGACATTGTTTTTTCATGTCGGCGCCTTCTTTTTGACGCCAGCGCGGATGAAGCCGACCAGAAGGGCTCGCAAAAGGCTCGCAAATTCAGACGTGCGTTCGTAGGGCCACCAGACTCGTCATCCCGCCGGCGGCGCCGTACTCTCGCGGTGCGTCGTCCCGCGTTGCGGGATCGCCCTTTTCTTTCCGTCTTTTTCGTCACGGTGCGCCTACTCAAGCGACGCCGCAAATTGGATGACGCAGGTTTCGAGCGGCTGGCGCGCCGTCACCCGCAACGGCGTCATGTCCAGCCCCGGCAGCATGGACTACAAACACGACATGGGTCCTTACGTGCGGGAAACGTCAGTCCGCAGTGATTAACCCCCCGGTTTGATCGTACTTTCCACCCGGAAGAGCTTGAAATTGGAATAGTGGTGGGTGTTGCGAACCTGCGTGCCGCGATAAACGAGCACGACCGTCACGTCGCGGGGCAGCCAAAACAGTCTCTCAGACCCGCTCGGCTGGACGGGGTAGAAGTCAACCGTCGAAGTCTGGGAACTGATGCCGATATCCTTCCGAGGCGCGAGAAGCCAAGTCGTGATCCGCAGAATCTGGAATGTTTCGGAGTCGATCCACGCCAGTCCTTGGAACAACAAGGCGGCGGTTTCGCCCTGGAATTGGAATCCAGCGACTCTGTGCACTCTCTCGGGTTCTTGCGCAAATCCCACGACATGACATTGCCGTTCTCGAATCGCCTGGGTTCCGAAGTGCCGGAAGCGGTTGTCGCGCTGGTCGGCCGGGCTGAAGTTCAGGCAGGTTGATGTGTAATTGGAGCTGAGCATGAAGCGCCCGCTGAGGCTCGAGGCATCCAAGCGGTTCCCCTTGAGGTCCGTGCGGTACTCTTCAAACGTCGGGACATCGCCGACTGGCCCGGGTATGACGATATAGCGCAACTTCTGACGCTCTGTGGTTTCAGACGTCTCGCGCATTAAAACTCCTTCCGGGGAAAGAGAGTCACGCTGCTCGGGATGCGCTTCAGAGACGACCTCGTCGCAGGCGGTCCGGGGGAAGTCATGAAACAGGAGGGTAACTGTTTGGCCGACGCGCTCGAGAACCATCGGCAGTTGGTCCTGGCTTCCGGTCGGTCGGAGCTTGCGCAGAAAAGGGCAGTCGTGAATCTGACGGGGGGTCCAATCGATTAGCGTCTGCGCGCCTTTATAGATTTCGATTTCCGAGGGCGTAAGGTGTAGCGTAGGTTCGAGTAACTGGGGAGGCGCCGCAAATTGTTGCAGCCCGCCGCTCACCGCGCCGATGCACACGATTGCCCGTAGGAACGAACTCACAAGCGCCCGGGCCTTCACAGGGGAAGTATTCGCCTGGGTATTGCCTAAGTCAAGCGGATGAATTGTTGCCTGACCCGAAAAGCGTAACCAACCGCGCTCCGCGATGCGGTGCGGTCACGTGCTGACCTGTGGTTCCGAGTCTGCTATAATCCCGGCTCTCGAAAGGGTCCAAACCTATGCGCATCATCTCCCGCACCATACTGCTGTTTGCTCTAGTTGTCCCCATCTCGGGTTCTCTGGCAGGGCAGTTACCGCAGGCGACGGTTGATCGTATCGACGCCATGGCGAACAAGGCGTTGGCCGATACTGGGGCTCCCAGCGCTTCGGTTGCTGTCGTGAAAGACGGTAAGATCGCCTATGTTAAGGCTTACGGAAACGCCCGCCTGGAGCCAGCCACTGCTGCCAGTCCGGAGATGCGTTACAGTATTGGCTCCGTCAGCAAGCAATTCCTGGCTGGCGCGCTCCTGCTGCTCGTTCAGGAAGGCAAGCTCTCGCTCGACGATCGGGTGGGGCGTTTCTTGCCTTCGTTGACGCGCGCCAAGGACATCACCCTTCGCCAACTCCTTTCACATACCTCGGGGTACCAGGATTACTATCCATTGGATTACGTGGCTCCCTTTATGCAGGAGCCCGTCACGGCGGAGGGCATCCTCGAGCGCTGGGCTAAGAAGCCTCTGGATTTCGACCCGGGGAGCGAGTGGCAGTACAGCAACACCAACTACGCGGTCGCGGGACGCATTCTCGAGAAGGTCGCGGGCATGCCGCTCATGGCCTTCCTCGAAAGTCGGATCTTCCGCCCGCTGGGCATGCAAAGCCCGATTGATTTGGACGCACACCCCCTGACCAGTTCCGACGCTGCCGGCTACACCCGCTTCGGCCTGGGACCGCTACGCGCGGCCCAGCCGGAAGCGCGGGGCTGGCTGTACGCCGCGGGAGAGCTGGCCATGACGGCGCGCGATCTGGCGGTTTGGGATCAATCCTTGCTGGAGGGAAAACTGCTGAAGTCCGCCGCGCTTCAGGAAATGATGAAACCGGCGCGACTCAAGAACGGCGCACCCATCAACTATGCTCTGGGAGTGGGCATCTCCAACGCCTCGGGACATCCAAGGCTGGAGCACGGTGGTGCGGTGTCGGGTTTCGTCAGTGCGAACGCCGTATGGCTCGATGAAGGCATTGCCGCCGTCGCTCTGACCAACCTCGACGGGTCGGACGCTGCCAGGGCCATCGTCAATCAGATTGGAGCATGGCTTCTGGCGGAAAAACTGGACCCGCGAGCTGCGCAGCCACTCGAGCAAGCGCGCCAAGTCTTCAGCGACCTGCAGCAAGGGAGGATCGACCGTTCGCTTCTGACCTCGGATGCCGATTCTTACTTCACCTCCCAAGTGCTGGCCGACGCTGCGGCAAGCTTGAAACCCCTCGGAACGCCCCAAAGATTCGAGCAAACCAGCTTTGGGCTGCGTGGCGGTATGACGTATCGAGATTTCCGCCTAGGGTTTGCTTCGGCAAAGTCTTTGCACCTATCGACGTTCTCTACGCCGGACGGCAAACTCGCCCAGTACCTGATCCAGTAAGGAGAGAGGCCTCAGGGAAGTCTTTGGTTCTATTGCCGGGTGAGCGCGGCCAATTCGTTGACGCGGCGGATCACCTCGGCGCGCTCCATCTTTTTGTATTTCTCGGGCAGGAGGCTCCGGCTCGTGCATTCCAAAACTGCTACCAGATTCTGCAACTCAATTTCGGTGGGGTAGGAAGGGGGGACAAAGTCCTCCAAGGCGGCTTCCAAATCATCCACATCTACGGCTACCTCATTCGCCAGCGCACTCCTCATGCGGGCCCGGATCAGAACCGCCTCGATGTCAGCGCCTGACAACGTTCCGGCATGCTCCAGGAAGAACTTCTCGACCTCCGCTGAACGGATTTCGGTCCCGGTCTTCTTTTGCATGGCGCGCAGCAGTGCCAGGCGCTCCTCATCCGTATCAGGGTAGAAGAGCGCAATGTGTTCCTCGGCTCGCCCCTGCCGTTTAAGGTCCACGGGCAGTAAGTCGGGCCGGCAGGTCAGGAGGAACCAGATTACCTTTCCACGCAGCTCGGTGTTGCCCATGAACTGGGCGATTTGGGCGAAAACACGGCTTGAAACCCCGCTGTCACCGGAACCAGAGCGATTGCCCAACTGAGCATCCGCTTCGTCCACAATGACCGCAATCGGGCTCATGGCTTTGAGCAGGTTTAGCACCCGCTCCAGGTTTCCCTCGGTAACACCCTGCCACATGCTACGGAAGTTCTTCAGGACGACGGCGGGAATGCCGACCTGGCCCGCAAAGCATGTGGTCAGGAAGGTCTTTCCGGTACCCACAGGTCCGCAAATGACGTACCCCATGGGGAGCACGTCGGTTTTTCCGGCGCGAATCGCGGTCGCAGCATTTTGCAGTTTCTTTTTGGCCTGCTCGTTCCCCGCCACCAGCGTCAGGTCGAAGCGGCTCTGAATGAACTCCAGCAGGCCCCCCGATTCAGCCTCGATCAATTCCTTCTTCCGCTCAGTCAGGAAGTTGAGGGTCAGCGGCTGGCGATTCTGCACAACGTGGGAGATGAGAGTTTGCAACTGCACGCGTTTCAGACCCGCCGTCAGCTTGGCCAGCGTGGTGTCACTCACTTCGGAACCGGAGGGCAGCGGGGCGCCGGCCAACTGCCAGCGGATGAACTCTAACCGCTCGTCTTCGTCGGGTAAAGGGATGGCAATAGATGCCACGCTGGGGTTCTGAACAATGCCCTGGTTCAAGTCGGTCAGATTCTCGGCAATCAGACAGAGGGTGACATCGGCCTGCAAGAACATGGGGTTCAAGGCCCAGCGCTTCAGAATGACCAGCGCGTTGCGGTCCTCGGCCGGCATCCCCGAGACATCGCCTGCGGGCGCGATGGTCTCGGCGAAGTCAATGATGAGCGCGATCTTTTTGCCCTCCGCGATGCGCAGCCGCAGGTAGTTATCCAGCAGGTTGAGCACCCCATCCGGGTTGCGCGGCAGGCCTGCGGCGTAGTTGGTGCCATGGTAGCTGTCATAGCCGGACAGGGCACGGACGAAATCGGCTTGTGCCTCGGGCTGGGCAAAGGCCAGGCCGCCGCCACGATCGTAGGTCAAGATCAGATCGCGTTGTCCGAAAAGGGCCTCATTAAGGAAGCGCGACAGGCTGAGAAATTGAGTCGAGCCGGCACGTTTCAGCGGTACAAAGTCGCGCACGTTGCCATAGAGCACAAACATGGCGAGGGTGCGCGAATAGTACTTCTCGGAAAGCTGCCGTGCCCAGGGGGGCAGCGCTTCCAAGTGTGCCGTAATGGGAGCGGGTGTGGTTGCCATTTTCAATTCCCCACGCGCGTGCGCGGCCCTGGGCTGGAACTCGAGACGGACGAGTCCGTGGGCAAGGGCGGCAGCGTTTCATCCATGTCCGGCGTGGCCATCGCGAAGACAGCCTCCACCTGTCGCACGGTTTCCTCGGTCTGCTCCACGTCGTGCACCAGGCTGTCCAGTTGATCGCTCACCTGCTGCGGGTCACGCATGGTCACGGACTGGTCGTTGATCAGTTGCAGCGCGTCCTCAATGGCTGAGCACTGCGCTTGCACCACCTTCTGGTTATCGTTGACCTTTTGGTATTTTTCCAGGCGCTTGCCCAGGATTTCGATTCGCTTGCGGTTGATCTCCTGCACCTGAGGTGGATCGGAACTCAACGTGCGCTGCAATCTGGCTAAGTTCTGTTTGATGGGGTTAGGGTCGGTGGCCTGCAAGTACTCGCAATGCCGGAAGTCGGCGTAGAGCAGACGCAAGTAGGCTTCGAGCAGCCCCCGGAGCCTCTGTTCCATCTGCTCCAGGAACATCTGCGAGGTGGACGACAACCGGCTGTAGTTGGCGCGGATGCCGTTGCACATCGAATCCAGGGCGGCGTAGCGAGTGCGCAGCTCCGGAGGCATTTCATTGAACATCGTGCTCAGCTTCATCTCGCGCTGGAGCTTTTGCTCGGCGTACTTCCAGGATCGGACCAGCCGCCGGAACCGGCTGCTGCGCGGCACCAGGCTCAGATAAATCAACTCCATGCCAGCCGCCAGCACCAAGGGCATGCCAGTACCCGAAAGCAAGGCGAATAACGCTGCCCCGGCCAGTCCGATCCAGTTGTACTGCCACTTCAGCGCTTCCTTGACGAAGTCGACCTGATCGAGTCCGAGTTCCTGGACGCCCCGTTCAACAACGCCACCCAGGAGAGAACCGGACTTCTCAGCATCACCCTGCTGGGGAACCTTCTCCTCCACCATTAGACACCTACCCGCACTTGGCCTTTCCCCGGAGCGCGACGGAGACAGGCCAGCACGTAGTCCTGAAGATCGTGAAATTCCTTCTTCTGCTTCATGGCTGGATCGCGTGGACGCCCGAGAGGAACCGGGACGTCCTCCGTGATGGTTCCAGGGCGGGCGCTGAGTATGAAGA
>JBEKUR010000063.1:0-25413 GCA_049514855.1 Terriglobia bacterium | reverse complement strand
CGCGAATCTTCACCCAGGATGAATACCTGGGCGGCATCCTGAAACTGCTGGAAGAGAAGCGGGGCGTGCAGAAGGGTTTCGAATACGTCTCGCAAAAGCGCGTGCTGCTCACTTACGAGCTTCCGCTCAACGAAATCGTTCTGGATTTTTACGACCGGCTGAAGTCCGTCTCGCGCGGCTATGCCTCGCTCGATTATCACTTTGCAGGCTTCTGGGACTCGGACCTGGTGAAGGTGGACTTCCTGGTGGCCGGAGAGCCTGTCGATGCCCTTTCGTTCATTACCCACCGCGATCAGGCATTTGCGCGCGGCCGCGTCCTGTGCGGAAAAATGCGCAAGCTCATTCCTCGTCAGCTCTTCGAAGTCGCGCTTCAGGCTTCCATCGGATCAAGGGTGATTGCCCGCGAAAACGTCCCGCCCATGCGCAAGAACGTCCTGGCCAAGTGTTACGGAGGCGACATCACGCGTAAGCGCAAGCTGCTCGAAAAGCAGAAAGAAGGCAAAAAGCGCATGAAGCGCGTGGGGCGCGTCGATATCCCCCAGGAAGCTTTCCTGGCTGTCCTCAAAGTGTCTGAAGATTAGCGCCGGAGTTTGCCCGGCTTCGTAGGGGCGAACCTTGTGTTCGCCCCCTCCTCAGGGCAGGTGGAGTCGCTTCGTCTGTCAGCGTAGCGACCCACCGCCTGTAAGGAGGCAGTTAGGTTGCAGAAGCCTCGCTTCTGGGCTAACATTGGGGTCATGAAATTCGAAGATGCAATCCGGCACCTCAAGAGCATCGGTCTGGCGGCGGTGATGCCCGATGGAGAGCTCCATCCCATCAGCCGAAAGATTCGCCGTCCGCGCGGCTTCATTCCAGTGAGAATCCTCAAGAGAGGCAGCATTCCAAGAGAGCTGCGCGAGATGATGCGGCAAAGCCGGGCGGAGACCCGGATCTCGAACCACCGGCGAACCCATGGTTAGTCGAGCCATTCTTGTCGGACCAAGGATCTGGGAAGATCTGGATTCTTACGACAAAAACCTCAAGAGCAAGTTCGTCCGCGCCTTCTGATTCCTCAGCAGGGATATGACCCATCTCTCTCTCCGCGCAGAGGTTGTGAGAGAGGGGGGAGACACGTTTTGGCGCGCGAGGGTTGGCCCTAATTACCGTTTCCACTTCGAACTGAAGGAACCCCACTATGTAATCCTTGCTATCGGCCCGCACCGCTTGCAGGGAATTGGCTAGCGATCATCTCCCGATCCCCGCGAGAGGCAAACGTCGCCCTTACCACGGCGGGTTTCTTCGCGTTAGAATCTGTGTCATCTGCGCAATCTGCGGATGGAGCCAAACATGGAACTTAAAACCGTCACCATCGAAAAACCTGCCGACATGAATTTCATCCTCGGCCAGGCGCATTTCATCAAGACCATCGAGGACCTGCATGAGGCTATCGTTCAAACCGTCCCCGGCATGAGATTTGGCATTGGATTCTGCGAATCGTCTGGGCCTGCGCTCGTGCGCTACGCTGGCAATGACCAGCGGCTGATCGAACTCGCGCAGACTAACGCCCTGGCGCTCGCTTGCGGGCATTGCTTCATCATCTTTATGGACGGCGGCTTTCCTATCAACATCCTGAACACCATCAAGAACGTCCCGGAAGTGTGTCGGGTTTTCTGCGCCACGGCGAATTCGGTTGAGGTCGTTGTCGCCGAGACCGAGCAGGGGCGCGGCATCCTCGGCGTGATCGACGGCTTGAAAACCAAGGGCATCGAAACTGAAGCCGACATCAAATTCCGCAAAGATTTCCTGCGTAAGATCGGATACAAACTGTAGCGGCGATTTTACATCGCCACGTCGCGGCGTCCCCGTCATCGGGCACGGCCATCTTGGCCGACTGGTGATGTCTATTGCGGGAACGCGGCAGGCGGGGTGATTTTCTGCCAGCCTTCTCCGTTGAGTGCTGCAAGAAAAGCCAGCAGATCCTGCTTGGTTTGTTCATCCATATAAAAGGGTGTGAGGCGAGTGTCCAGGTGGGGGTTAGGCAACCCTCCCTTCGCGTATAAATCCAGAACCTCCCCGAGAGTTTTGATGCTGCCGTCATGCATATAGGGGGCGCGATGGGCAAGGTCGCGCAGAGTCGGCACTTTGAATTTCCCCAAATTGCCGCGCTTTTTCGTAACCGTTTCGCGGCCCGGATCGGGGTTGACTTCATCCATGCCGATTCCCAGGTTCGCAAATTTCTCCGTGGTGAAATTCGGGCCGGAGTGGCATTCGGCGCATTCACCTTTCTCGCGAAACTCAATAACGGCGGCAATCACCCCTCCCCGCCTGCCGGATTCGGTTTCAAGAAGTGAGGAAGGCGCGGCGTGATGAACCGGAAGCGCCGGCCGATGATCATCTTGACCAGCAGATGATCGGTGCTGCGCGTTACGCCCATGCCCACGCCGAGGTTGAATTCCCAGTTCGGACCGAAATCATAATCGATCGTGGGTATGATCTGTTGTTGCTGCAAATACAACGGGTCAAAACCTGTAACGGGTCCAAGCGCTCCGTAGTATTCCAAACCCGCGCTGAGTTTCCGCGTCAGCGAATAAGCGGCCTTGAAGTTCGGAGAAAACTCGATGCCTCGAGAAACACTGGGCCCGTGAAACGACCGCTCGAGAGCGGGATTGAAGGCCAGATACCAAGACTTCCACTGTTTGTCGACGATGGGGCGAATTTCCCAGGTCCAGGTATCCGCGGAAAAGATGGGCCGCTGGTAGCCCAATTCCGTCGAAAGGCTCACCCCGACCGGCCAATGCCATTTCTCCGGAACGCGAACCCGGGGACGGATGTGATCACCAACCCACTTGTAGCCCTGGTGAGGACCGTAGCTCGTGAAGATGTACAATCCCGTTTCAAACCAGTCCGTCCAACCCTGGGTAATCTCAACCGTTTCGTGGGTTTGATGTTCATCCGGAAGAACACCCTGGTTGACGGTCTTGAAACCTTCAAACGTGAAGTTACTGTGCAACTCGATCATAGTGTGGCCGGGCGCCACCGTGTCGTATCCATAGACCTGAATCTCGTAGTTGCCTTGCGCATAGAGCGGCAGAGAAGCTATGGCAGTTAAGAGGGCGATTTGAATGCCTTTCGCGAGGGTTGGCTTCATCGCTTCTATGATAGCCGCGTCGCGGGCGGTCGCTCAAGTTAATGCTGGGACACGCTTGAGAAAATCATTTTTAGTGCACCAGAAGGCTGCTGAAGAATTCGCGGTCATCAAGGCAACTCAGAAATACTGGTAGCTCACGAACGCCAACTGTCGGCTGTCAGGAGACCACGAGGGAACGTTGATGGTGCCTTGGCCGCCGAGGAGTTTGGCAAGCACGCTAACATTTCTGTCACTCATCGACATCAGGCGCAGCATCACGTTTTTGTCCGGGGGATGGCCCGTAACGCCTTTTTCATAGGTGAGAAACACCATCTGCTTTCCATCGGGCGAAATGTGCGGGAACCAATTGTTGAATTCGTCGGCGGTTACCTGCACTTGCTCGGATCCGTCGGAACGCATGCGCCAGATCTGCATGCTGCCGCTGCGATCGGAATTAAAGTAGATGTAGTTGCCGTCGGGAGAATATTCGGGGCCATCGTTGTGGCCCGCGCCTCGCGTCAGTTGGATTTCTTCGCCGCCCGCCACGGGAATCGTGTAGACGTCGAACGCGCCATTCCGCTCCCCGCAAAAGCAGAGAGTCTTCCCGTCTGGCGAGCAGCCGTGCCAGTAAGAGGGCGACTGCTGCGTGACGCGACGGGGCGCGCCTCCGGCAAGCGGCAAGACATAAATGACGGAAGCTCCCTTCCCTTGTGAGCCGTCGCTGATAGCGAGCCATGAGCCGTCCGGCGAAATGCCGTGATCGTTGTTACAGCGCGTAGCAAACCCGGTGTCGATGATTTCCGGCTCACCTCCGGTGACAGCCACTCGATAGAGGCGCCCGTCGCTATTGAAAATCAACTGCCGCCCGTCGGGTGTCCAATTGGGAGCTTCGATGCGCCCGGCCGTGACGTAGGCCACGCGCCGGTCCGTCGAGGCGATGGCCACTGTTTCGAGCGTGCTGTAAAGGGCAAGCGAGCCGGCCGCGCCGGTGGGCTGCGCCTCGAGTTCTACATCGGAGAACACAGCCTTCTCGAGCGCGTTTTTGTCGTGCGAGCACACCCCGATGCCTACATAGAAGGGCGCCACGAACGGAACTCGAATCGAGGCGCCGGCCAAGTGCAGCGCCTCGCCGCCCGCCGAGAGCAGCAGATAGGCGAATTGACCTTTCGTTTCGAGACGCACCCGCCGGGGAGCGGAAATGTTCGATTCGATCTCATGCGTCGTAGTTCCTTTGTCGTCGCGGTATTGGAGCGAGGTCAGACCGTTGCCGTGCAAGGCGACGTCAACGTAAGCGGAGTCTGCATCCAGGCTTTGGCGGATCATCAAAACCGCTTTGCGATGCGGATTCCCGCCCCAGCCGATGAAGCTGACGTTGGCTGCAAGGCTGACGCGGTCGCCCGAAACCTTTTTCCAGACGAAGTGGAAAGCGTCTTCCTTGAACCACATGTTCTCTCCACTCCCGGTGACCGTGTAGCTCTTTTTCGTGGCGTCGTATTCAACCGAGCCGGGATGAAGAACGGAGCCAATGTCAGCATGACTCTCGAACAATCCTATCGGGCCCACTGGGGCGCTGGAAGCTTGAGGCATGGGCGGGTCATTCGGCATGCCTAAGCCTTCAGCCTTTCGCGCCGCATTATAAATCCGTGGCGCGCAGACCAGCAAGCAAGCGATGGCCAAAACCGCGAGGCGCGCAAGGTTTTTCTTGTTCACGGGAACTCACCTCCATGTGACGGGGACACAGAGAGAGTAGGACAGCAAGGGAGAACTGTCAATTAGGACTCGAAGAACAGCCTGGCGCTTGCCCCGCTAAAGCTGTAGCGGCGAGTTTATCCGTCAGCCGACGGACCAAATGGCGGCGTAAAGCCGCCTCTACATCAAATTGACCCACTACCTAAAGACGAGCCTGTAACCGCTTCGGCGTCTGCTTCGTCTAGCTTATGGACACGCCTGTGCAGGCGTGGAAGGAGGAATACTGCATGAAGAGAACGTCATTTTTGTTGGTGCTGTTACTGGCCTGCGGCTTGCTAATGTTAGGCCGAACGATCGTTGCGCAGGAGACGCCCGCCAACGTCGCCGGAACTTGGCAAATGACCTCTGAAGGTCGCAATGGCCCCATGACGCAGACGCTGACCATCCAGCAGGACGCGGCCACAATCAAGGGTACGCTCAGCGGACCGCGCGGAGACGCCCCGTTTGAGGGAACCGTTGCGGGCAATAAGATCAGCTTCACCATCAAGCGCGAGACTCCGAACGGCACGTTCACGATGGAATACTCCGCTACGGTGGACGGAGACTCGATGACAGGAACTGTACACAGCGAACGATTCGATAGAAAGTTCACCGCCAAGCGCGGGAAGTGAGTAGAAGCTTGGAAGCCAGCCTAACCCCAGCCGCGAACCTCGTTTGTCCGGAAACCGGCCACGCAGCTTTGGCCTTGCCTGTTGCAGGCCAATCGTGAACCAAACAGAAATTCTTGGGCAAACGTCTAAGCGGGGTGAGAGCTAGACGCGAGTAAAGAGGGATTGTCGGTTTCGGATGGCAGTCTGGGCCGGCGCGGGGTTGGCGCACGGCTAAGGAACAGCTCAGTCTGCGGCGCCCGCTGGCCCATCTGCCTCTCAAACGATTAGACCCGTAGGCGTGCTCACCCCGATTCAGGTCCCGCTTTTCGGACTTGCGGCTTTTGTAGCGCCAGCGTCTTCCCGGCGCCCAGACGCTCATCCCGGTGCGTCCTCTTGGTACCGGCGATTTTATATCGCCAGGTCGCGGCGTCCTCATCATCGTGGCACGGCCATCCTGGCCGTGACCTGCTGCTGTCTCTCTCCCACAGCTCGGGTAACTCCAGCTTGTTATTTCCTCCATTTCGTGCTACAAAATGGGATTAATACTACGTCATTACGCGAACTCCTGGAGATCCTTGATTGCCCAGGGGGTCGCTGGAAAGCCGAACCGTAGCCATTATTCCAGCAGATGCTTCGTAAAAGCCGTTTAGAGTACGTCACGAGCCGCCACGGCAGAGCGCCCGTCCGACCATACTGACGCTCCGTCACGAGCAGGAAGCAGCCAACATGGCCTTTTTCAGTCAAGCCCGAACTGCCATCGCTAAGTCGCGAGCAAAGCTCCGGCAGCAGACCGGTTTCTGGGTGCCGGTTCGGGAAGCTTTCTGGAACGCCCTTGGAGAACTCCGCAGCCACAAGCTGCGGTCGTTCCTCACCCTGCTCGGGGTCGTCATCGCTACCACCACGCTGATTGTCGTGATGTCGGTGGTGAACGGCATGAACCTCTACATTGCGACCAAGATCGCCAATCTCGGCACCAACACCTTCGTGCTTCATCAGTTCAAGTGGGCACAGGGGTTCGACGAGTATTTGAAAGCGCTGCGACGCAACAGGCCCATCCGTTTAGAAGACTATGAGTATCTACAGGACTCGCTGGTCGGCTACGAGGCGATCAGCGCCATCGCGCAGTTGCAGACCGGCCCCGAGGCGCGGTATCAGGGCCACTCGATCGATGAAGTAACTCTGATGGGAATCACCCCCAGCCACGCGGACATCGGCCGGGAAAAGGTGCGCTATGGCCGCTACATTTCAGACCAGGACTACCGCCACAACGAGCGGGTCTGTTTTATTGGCCAGGACATCGTGGACAAGCTCTTTCCATCGGTCGATCCGATTGACAAGGAATTGCTGGTGGGGGGACAGAGCTTCCGCATTGTCGGCGTGGCGGAGAAGGTGGGCTCCGCTTTCGGCATGAGCGAGGATAACTTCGTCTTTATTCCGCTCGGCACTTTCCGGAACCTCTACATGCCGCGCCTGGAGCTCTTTGTTTTTATCAAGGCGCCCGACTCCAAACACATGATGGAGCTCGAAGACGAAGTTCGTGTCCTCATGCGGGCGCGCCGCCACGTGCCCTACCACGAAGACGACACCTTCGGCATCAACGCCTCCGAAACGCTGATGGCCGCCTGGGAGAACCTTACCGGCAGCATCTTTGCCGTCACTATCGGCGTGGTGGCTGTGTTCATGGTGGTGGGCGGCATTGTGATCATGAACATCATGCTGGCTACAGTCACCGAGCGCACGCACGAAATAGGGATTCGCAAATCGGTGGGGGCGCGGCGTCGCGACATCCTCTGGCAGTTCGTGTTTGAGGCCGCGGCGCTAGCCTTTGCCGGGGGGAGCGTGGGAGTGCTCCTTGCCTATTTCATCGCCTGGCTGGTGGCGTTGGTCTTCACCGCCGCCGTGCCGCTGAGCGCGGTTATTGTGGGGATTACGCTTTCAACCCTGGTCGGGCTCTTCTTCGGGATCTATCCGGCGATGAGGGCGGCTGCTCTCGATCCCATCCAGGCGCTGCGCGCGGAGAAATAGCATGACGACTTACTGGCACGCGGTCGGCGAAAACCTGCGGTTAGCACTCGACACCCTGCGCACGCACAAGTTCCGGTCGTTCCTCACCGTGTTGGGCGTACTCATCGGCACCACCACGGTGATCGCGGTGGCTTCCATCATTGCGGGTCTGGATGCTCAGTTGGTGCAGATGGCCGAGCAGTATGGCACGAATGTTCTATGGATTTACAAGCTACAGATGGGCACGCCGCACCGCCTGACCCGTGAGGAGCGGCTACGTAAGCCGCTCAGCTACGAAGACGCCAAGGCCATCAAGGAGCAATGCCCGAGCGTCGAGGAGGTGTCGGTGGCCCTATTCGGGGAGATGAGTGAGTTTGGCCTGCCACCCTCCACGGCACGCTACAAGGGCCACGAGATGTCGGGCGCGCAGTTCATGGGCGTAGATGCCAACTATCTGGCTCTGGCGAACTCGTCGCTCGCCGACGGCCGCTTCTTCACGCCGGCGGACGACCTTCACCGCCGCGACGTCACCGTGATCGGCGCCAACGTGGTGGAACGCTTGTTCCAGAACGAGGACCCGGTCGGCAAGGGCATCGTGGTGGACGGGCACACGTTGGAAGTCATCGGCACGCTCAACAAGTTCAAGGGATTCCTGGGAGACAATCCCGATGATCGGGACATCTTCGTACCGTACTGGACATACAAGAAACTTTATCCCCTCGCTAAAGACCACTTCCTCAGCGTTCTGGCGTACCGCGGAAGGATGGAGGAGGCAGAGGACGAGGTCCGCGGCTTGCTTCGTCGTCGCCGCCACGTGAAGCTTTCGGAGCCCGACAACTTCGGGATCGCGACGGCGGAGTCCCTCATCACCCAGTTTCGCGAAATTATCGGCTCCGTGGCGCTCGTCATGGTGGTGATCTCCTCCATTGGCCTGCTGGTCGGGGGCATCGGTGTGATGAATATCATGCTGGTCTCGGTCACGGAGCGCACGCGGGAGATTGGTGTGCGCAAGGCTATAGGCGCGCGCCGGCGCGACATCGTTTGGCAGTTCCTGCTTGAAGCCATTGTGCTCACCGCCTCGGGCGGCCTCATGGGAATCGCCGTGGGTTGGTTGCTGAGCTTTCTCATCCGAGTTTTTGTGCCAAGCCTGCCTTCCACCGTCCCACTCTGGTCCGTCGTGGCGGGCTTCGTCGTCGCGACAAGCGTCGGCCTGTTTTTCGGCCTCTGGCCGGCCTTGAAGGCTGCGCGCCTCGATCCCATCGCGGCCCTCCGGTATGAGTAGCGCACGGCGGTCGTCGGTCTTAAACCTCCAGGACCCCCCGCTCCTCCGACGGATACTGTTCTTGAAAGGTTCGCTTTGCGCTCCTTACGAATGTCCAAACCTTCGCGTGAACGGCACGAGGCGGCGGACTACGGGTTGATCTTGAACTCCGAAGCTGGACAAACCATCACGACTACAGCTTCCTAGCCTTGATGGTGGCGGCAAGTTCGCCTCGCGCGAGGCGCACCGAAATATCGCTGCCGAGTACGACTGCCTCAGCGTCGCGAACGATCTTGCCGGCGGCATCGCGGGTGATGGAGTATCCCCGCTGAAGGATGGTCAGCGGGTTGCGCTCCTTCAAAATAGCTTCCACCTGTGCCAGGCGGTTGTGTCTCTCCGTCAGGAAGCGACGGAGCGCGGCATCAAATCGCCCCAGCCGGTCCTCGAGCGCGGCGCGCTTCAAACCCAGCAGCCGCCGGAAGTCGTATCGGACTACTCCCGCCGAAGCCCGCAGCCACTCCTGCCTCGCCCTATTCAACAGGGAGCGCATCGAGCGCTCCAAAGAAGCGACGGCGTCATCCACGCGCTGGGCTCTTTCGGCCAGCCTGGTGGCAAGCGTTTGGAAGGCGTGGTGCATTCGCAATTCCGTCAGCCGTTGCCGAGCCTCCGAGAGTTGCAGCCGGATAATCTGGGTCATGCGGCGAGCGCGGTTCTCAAGCTCGGTGAGGAAGTCCTGCTTGCGGTGGACCACAAGTTCGGCGGCGGCGGAAGGGGTAGGGGCGCGAAGGTCGGCAACAAAATCCGCCATGGTGAAATCGGTTTCGTGGCCCACGGCGGATATCACCGGAATCCCGGAGGCGGCAATGGCCCGCGCCACCACTTCTTCGTTGAAAGCCCAGAGGTCTTCGAGCGAGCCTCCACCGCGCGCCACAATCACCACATCAACGTTCGGCTCGCGGTTAAAGTACTTGACCCCCTCAACGATCTCCTCCGCCGCGCCCTCACCTTGCACTTTGACGGGATAAATCAGCACGTTCATATTGCGGAAGCGGCGACGAAGGATGCGGAGGATGTCGCGGATCACGGCCCCGGTGGGCGATGTGACCACGCCGATGGCCCGCGGAAGCAGCGGAAGAGGTTTCTTGCGGGCGATATCGAACAAACCCTCAACGGCAAGTTTCTGCTTAAGCTGTTCGAAGGCAATTTGAAGCGCGCCCAGGCCGGCAGGCTCCAGATATTCGACGTAAAGCTGGTATTCGCCACGCGCCTCGTAAACGCTCAAGTGGCCGCGCGCGATCACCGATATGCCGTCCTGGGGTTTGAACTTCAAGTACCGCGCCTGGTTGCGAAAGCAGACGGCGCGAAGCTGGGCGGTCGCATCCTTAAGGGTGAAGTAAAGATGGCCGGAGCCGGCGGCGCGGAAGTTGGAGACTTCCCCAGTTACCCAAACGTCCGGGTATTCCCGCTCTAACAGGTTCTTGATTCCCTGGCTCAGCTCGGAGACGCTGAAGATCTTCTTTGTGGGGCCGAAATTGAGGAGGGGTTGGCTCATGAGAAAGAAGTCAGAAGTCAGGAGTCAGAAGCCAGAATCCAGTTATCCTCCCTCGGTTCTCGCTTGAGAGGTGCGCGCCCGTGCCCGCATTTGACTGATGACTGAAAACTGACAACTGAAAACTCTCCACCTATTTCTTGGTAAGGAACGATATAAGCCAAAACACCAGCGTCAACACCGCACTGAGCAACAGAAATGTGACCACCGGGAAGTAGAACTGCACGTTCTTGCCTTTGTAGGCGATGTCGCCCGGCAGCCTTCCTAGGCCGAAGAAGGAGAACCTGGAGCCGGTCATCATAAACAAGCCGACAGCGACGAGCAACACACCGGCGATAACCAGAAACTTGCCAAGCTGCAAAGGAATCATATGAATATTGTACTTGAAACTGGCTCCCCCTTTGTAGCGCCGACCCCGCCCTGCGGGGTCGGCATTTTCTTGCTTCTCCGCCCTGCTGACCCCGCCTTGCGAGGTCAGCGCTACGGCGTAGGTCGCCATTTTCTGTGCTGACCTACTCAGCCAACCAAGTCCACGGTAGGGAAGAAATAGCCGATTTCGTAGGCGGCGGTCTCGGGGGCGTCCGAACCGTGGACGGCGTTGTGCTCGATGTCGGTGGCGTAGAGCTTGCGGACAGTCCCGGGGGCGGCATTGGCGGGGTTGGTGGCGCCCATGACCTCACGCAGGCGGGCGATGACGTTTTCGCCTTCCAAAACCATCACCAGCGCGCGGCCGGAACTCATGAACGTTGTGAGACTCTCGAAAAACGGCTTGCCACGATGCACGGCGTAAAAGCCCTCAGCTTCTTTCTTGGAAAGGCTCACGAGGCGCGCGGCGACGATTTTGAACTTATTGGCTTCGAACATTTTGATAATGTCAGCGATGTGTCCCGCTTCAACAGCGTCGGGCTTAATGATCGTCAAAGTGCGCTCGGTTGCCATGCTCTCCTTAAAGTGTAAAGGATAAAGTGTAAAGGGTGAATCAAGTGCCAGATCAATGGCCACCCAAGCTTCGACCCTCACCCCTCCGCCTTCTTTAGCCTTTATCCTTTACCCTTTATCCTTTACCCTTCAGACTTTTCTTCAAAGTCTCGCCGATCAGCGCTGGGCTCTCCGCAACCGCGATTCCGGCTGCCTGGAGTGCAGCGATCTTGTCTGCGGCAGTGCCTTTACCGCCCGAAATGATGGCCCCGGCGTGGCCCATTCGACGACCCGGCGGTGCGGTGCGGCCGGCGATGAATCCCACCACAGGTTTCTCGACGTTCGCCTTGATGAACGCGGCGGCTTCCTCCTCGGCTGTGCCGCCGATCTCGCCGATCATGACGATTCCATGCGTTTCGGGATCTTCGTTGAAGAGCCGCAGGACATCCACAAACGTAGTCCCGATGATGGGGTCACCACCGATGCCGATGCAAGTGGACTGGCCGATGCCAAGAGCGGAAAGCTGGCCCACCGCCTCATACGTCAGGGTCCCGCTGCGGGAAACGACACCTACGTTTCCTTGCCGGTGAATGTGTCCCGGCATGATGCCAATCTTGCATTTCCCCGGAGAGATAATTCCAGGGCAGTTGGGGCCGATCAGCCGGGTCTTGGTTCCCGACAGACAGCGCATCACGCGCACCATGTCGAACGTGGGGATGCCTTCCGTGATGCAAACCACCAGCGGCAACCCGGCATCAGCGGCCTCCAGGATTGCGTCCGCTGCAAAGGCTGACGGCACGAAGATCACAGAAGCGTTGGCGCCGGTCTTCTCCTTCGCTTCGTGGACGGTGTTGAACACCGGCACGCCATCAACCGTGCTGCCGCCCTTGCCCGGCGTCACCCCAGCCACGACCTTGGTACCGTAAGCAATGGCTTGCTGCGTGTGGAATGTGCCTTCGCGTCCCGTGATGCCCTGGACGAGGAGACGAGTGTTTTCGTTGACTAAAATTGCCATAGGTACCCAGCTATTGGTGATTGCTGATTTGTGATTGGTGATTGCTCAGCGCGACTTTGCAGTTGTCCGCGAGGCTGCAAAGATCCGCACCAACTCGTTCGCCTCAGCCAGCAAGTTCTCCAGTCTGGCTCTTCTTACAATGCTCGCGTCGATGAGCAACTCCAACCAAAACGCCGTTTCATCGGCCTCTTCTACGGTTATCCCGATTTTCGAGATGAAGTCAGCCCGCGACCTGGCCCGGCAGGCACTCCGGTAATTGGCTGCTACAGCAGTTCCTGAGCGGAGAACCTGCTTACCCAAGACGCGCGCCTCTTCCGTCTTTGGCAGAGCACGAAATAGCTTGATAATCCGCAAGGCAAACTGTTTGGTCCTTTGCCGCAATTCTTCCGGACTTGAAATCATTCGGGTACTGCCAAATACAAATCACCAATCGCGAATCACCAATGGTCTATTTCGCGGCCAGCGCGACAACCTTCTCCGCCGCGTCCTTCATGCCGCTGGCGACGGTGAAGTTCAGTCCCGATTCGCGCAGAATTTTCTGGCCCAGCTCGACATTGGTGCCTTCCAGGCGAATCACCACCGGCGCCTTAATGCCGAGGCTTTTCACCGCCGCCACCACGCCCTTCGCGACGATATCGCAGCGCATGATACCGCCGAAGATGTTGATGAGCACGGCGCGGACGTTGGCATCGCTCAGGATAATCTCGAAACCCCGGCGAACCTGTTCTTCGTTGGCGCCGCCGCCCACATCCAGGAAGTTGGCCGGGCGTCCACCGGCGTACTGGATGATGTCCATGGTGGCCATAGCGAGGCCTGCGCCGTTCACCATGCAGCCCACGTTGCCCTCCAGGCGGATGTAGTTCAAGCTGTAACTCGAGGCTTTCACCTCGAGCGGGTCTTCCTCATCCAGGTCGCGCAGTTCGCGGATGTCCTTGTGGCGGTAAAGGGCGTTGTCATCGAAGTTCATCTTGGCGTCCAGCGCCAGCAAGCGGCCGTCGCGCGTCAGTACGAAAGGATTGATCTCCACCAGTGAAGCGTCCGTGGCGAGCATTGCCTGGTAGAGGCTGGAAAAGAAGCGCACCGCCTCATTCACCAGTTTCGCGTCCAGTTCAAGCCCGAAGGCCAGCTTTCGCGCCTGGAAAGGCTGCAGGCCGAGAGCAGGATCGATGAACTCCTTCAAAATCTTCTCCGGGTGCTCGGCGGCCACCACTTCGATTTCCACGCCGCCCTCACTCGAGGCCATGAACACGGGGCGCGCGCTGGCGCGGTCAATCACCAGGCCAAGGTAAAGCTCGCGCGCCACCTCCAGACCTTCCTCAATCAGAACCCGCTTCACCACGCGTCCCTCAGGCCCCGTCTGGATCGTGATCAGCTTCTTGCCGAGCATCTCGCTCGCAATGCGCTCGGCTTCATTCCCGCTGCGGGCCAGCTTCACACCGCCGGCTTTGCCCCGGCCTCCGGCATGAATCTGCGCCTTCACCACGACGGCGCCGGCCAGGCGCTCCGCCACGCCACGTGCTTCTTCGGGGCTGTAGGCGACTTCGCCGCGCGGGGTGGCGACTCCGAACTTCGCAAGTGTTTGCTTGGCCTGGTATTCGTGAATCTTCATTGTAGAAGTGGTCAGTTGTCCCGCCACGGCGGGTCAGTCGTCAGTTGTCAAATAAGCTCTGACTACTTTCGGCGAGACGGGATTCCCTTACACAACCCGTTCGCGACATTGCGGGATTGCAATTACCCTGTAATCTGGCAGTATAAGAAATGCGTGGCTTAATTGCAACGAGCATCGCCTGACCCGGCTGCGCACTATGAGTGAGTACTTGTTCTTCTCGATTTGGCACATAGGCTGACGCCCGGCTACTGACGCGCCGAAGCCGGGCAACAAAGCACAAACAGCAGCAAGCATGCAAATTCTCGAGACCGTCCAAAAACTCGAATCTCGCCAACACCTGAGCCGTGCAGAAGCGCGGGCGGTGATGGATCAGTTGTTATCGGGCGCCGTACCGGACGCAGAGATCGTCGCCTTCCTTGCGGCCTTGCGGGACAAGGGCGAGCAGCCGGAGGAATTGGTCGGGTTCGCGGAGGTCATGCGGGCCCATGCCAGTGAAGGGTTGCGGCAGGCGGGAGTCGATGTGGAAGCATGGTGGAGTGGAGAGCCCCTGCTGGACACCTGCGGAACCGGCGGCGACGGCCACGGCACCTTCAACGTATCCACGGCGGCGGCGCTGGTCGCTGCGGGGGGTGGAATCCGCGTAGCGAAGCACGGGAACCGCTCCATTTCCAGCCGCTGCGGCAGCGCGGATGTGCTGGAATCTCTCGGGGTTGCCATCGATCTGCCGCGCGCGCGCATTCCCGCGTGCCTGGAAGAAGTGGGGATGGTTTTTCTCTTCGCCCCAAGCCTGCACCTGGCCATGAAGCACGTGATAAACGCGCGGCGAACCCTGAAAACAAAATCCGTTTTCAACCTGCTGGGCCCGCTTACCAATCCCCTGCAAGCATCGGTTCAGTTGGTGGGCGTTTACGACGCTTCACGAACCGAGATGATGGCGCGCGCGCTGGGTGCGGTCGGCACCGAGCGGGCCTTCGTCGTGACAGGCTCAGACGGCATCGACGAGGTCACTCTATCCGGCCCCACACGTTTCTCATGGAACGAGGGTGGCGCCGTAAGGACGCGCGACGTGACACCGGAAGAGTTCGGTCTGGCGCGGGCTTCGCTCGAGGAACTTCGTGGCGGGGATGCGGAGACCAACGCGCGGTTGTTGCGAAGCGTCCTGGAGGGCGAGCGCGGTCCACACCGCAATGTGGTGCTCGCCAACGCTGCGGCGGCCTTCGTGGTGTCTGGGACAGCTCAAAGTTTTATCGAGGGAGTCGCGCGGGCCGCAGAAGTCATTGACTCCGGCGCCGCACTTCAGACGCTCAAAGACTTGGTGGACTTTACGCAACGGAACAGGAGGTGAAGGATTGATCCAGTAACCCCAGGGGTCCACTGTCACTCCATGGTCCACTGTCATTCCGAGCGCAGCGAGGAATCTCGTCCTGAGTCCTTTCTCCACAGACCAGAGCGAGATTCCTCGCTGCGCTCGGAATGACACCAGACAAACTTTCGAGCGCTCTGCTACATCCTCAAGAAGTTCGCGAGTAACTGTTTTCCCGATAGGGTGAGGATGGATTCGGGATGAAATTGAACGCCCTCGACCTTCATTTGCCGGTGGCGCAGGCCCATGATAAGGCCGTCGGGCGAGGTGGCGGAGATTTCGAGGCAGGCGGGCAGGCTCTCGCGTTCCACGATCAGAGAATGATAACGAGTGGCCTCGAAAGGATTGGGCAGGCCTTCGAAAATGGTCCTGCCGTCGTGATGGATCTGGCTGGTCTTGCCATGCATCAGTTCCGGCGCCCGGATGACCTTGCCGCCGAAAGCTTGCCCGATGGCTTGATGGCCGAGGCACACTCCCAAGATGGGTACACGTCCGGCCAGCTTATCAATCACCTCCAGGCAGATCCCTGCTTCGTTGGGAGTTTTCGGCCCGGGCGAGATGACAATCGCATCGGGCAGTTTCTTCTCGATTTCACCCACAGTGGTCTGATCGTTTCGGACCACTTGCATTTGGGCGCCCAATTCTCCCAGATATTGGACCAAGTTGTAGGTAAAGGAATCGTAGTTGTCGATTACGAGGATCATATGATTTCCCTTGCTTCAGGCTCCTTAAAAGTCATTATAGAGGAAAAACGGCGATAGGTTCAGTTCTGATGCATCTGTGACATGCCATCTGGAAAAGCTCAGGGATGACGAGGAATGTCATCGGCGATGTGACAGAATTTGGCGCCTTGAGCGGTAATTTTCGTCTTCAACGCAAAGGAGTTTCTGAAGCGCCCAAAAAGTACTTGATTATTAGAAAGTTATAATAGCTATCCTGCCGCCAAGTGGAGAGCGCATCTGGCATACAGTTTGCTGTGGATCCCATGAGGTTTACGTGGAGGTGTCATGAAACGGCTCTTGGGTTCTATCGGTGCGTTGAATATTATCATTATTGTAATGATCGGCATGATTTGTGTGGCATTAATTGTTCACCATGTCGACAATAGTACAACAGGCATGAGGACCGCCCACGCCTCCCGTGCAACGGCCAATACTTCTGTAAGCCGGTGACTGTCTCGCCGGAACACCCTTCGCACACCTTTCAGCCAGCGCCAGATAAAATTAACTAGAGTAGCAGCTACATATGAGTTATCCACCTAGGCAAATGGACTTGGGTGCGACCCGAATGGCGGGCCTTCATTCGGCGGCCGAACGCCGATGCACTTGGCGTTCTGAATAGTGTTTTCCAGGGGCGAGTGCGAAAGGGTAAAATGGCCTGCGACACACAAGGACAAACGGGCAAACACCAGCGTCTTGCTGGTGTTTACGGAGGAGAAAATGCGAGCAAGCAAGCGACGCGAGTTCCTAAGGTCCGGTTTCGTTTCAGCAGCAGGAATCACTTGCCTCGGATTGGCCACGGGCGGGGAGGTCCTCGCTAGGCCGATGGTCCGTGCGACGGCGGAGGCAGCGGGAACACTGCCTCCATTTCATCTCGGCTTGGTTACTTACAATCTAGCTGTCAATTGGGATATCGAGACCATTATCGAGAATTGCGCGAAGACGGGGTTTGAAGGGGCAGAACTGCGCACCACGCATAAACACGGGGTGGAACCTTCGATTAGCAGTTCGCGCCGCGCGGAAGTGAAGAAGCGCTTTGCCGATTCGGGCGTGCGGCTGGTGAGCCTGGGAACGACATGCGAATACCAGTCGCCGGACGCTGCAGTGGTGGAAAAGAACATCGAAGAAACGCGCCGCTGGTGCGAGTTGGCGCAGGACCTGGGCTGCCTGGGCGTGAAAGTCCGCCCCAACGGGTTCCCGAGGGGCATTGCGCACGAGCAGACCCTCGAGCAGATCGGCCGCGCTCTCGCCAAGTGCGGAGAAGTGGCGCGCGAACACGGCGTGGAAATCTGGATGGAAGTTCACGGAGAGGGTACGCAGATTCCGCTGAACGCTCATCAAATCCTCTCGGTCGCAAATCACCCTTTGGTGGGCGCCTGCTGGAACTCCAATCCTACGGACGTGGAGAACGGCTCCGTCCGCAACGGCTTCGAGCTGCTAAAACCGTGGATTCGCAGTTGCCACATCAACAACCTCGACGATAAAGCTTATCCCTGGCATGAACTCTTCGCCTTGCTGCGTTCCATCAACTTCGACCGCTACACGTTTGCCGAGGTTGCTGAGCCGAGTTGCGAGCCCCTACGCTTCATGAGCTATTACCACGCTGTGTGGGACTACCATGCAGGCTTCGGAAGACCGTAGGCAGTAAGCAGTAGGCAGAAAGCAGTAGGCAGTAGGCGGAAGGCAGAATTAAAGGCTGGGGAATGATCGCGTGGTATTACAATGTCGCGCAGTGTGTTATGATAGCTTGCTTAGCAGTTCGCAGAGGAGAAAGTCATGGGAAAAGAGACGATTACGTTCAGAGTGGATACGGGCACCAGGAAGACACTGGATGTCATAGCGGCGTCAATCGACCGTGACCGCAGTCACGTCCTCAATGAAGCCGTCAAGGCCTACGTTGACGCTCACCAATGGCAAGTGGAGCATATCATGCGAGGCGTGAAGCAGGCGAACGCGGGGAAATTCGCGAGCGAAGCGGAAGTGAAGAAGGCGTTTGCCAGGTGGCATAAGTGAAAGTCCGTTGGACCTCTCTGGCGCTCGAAGACTTGCACAACGCTTACGAATACGTCGCCGCCGACAATCCTCGTGCTGCATCCGCAATGATTGCCAGGATCGAAGCCGCGGTAAATTCCTTGAGGGTGTTTCCGGATGCCGGCCGCCCGGGACGGGTCGTGGGCACCCGCGAATTGGTGGTGACGGGCACACCTTTTATCATCCCTTATCGAACGAAGCACCGGCAGGTCGAAATTATTGCTCTTATCCATGCGGCGCGCCGGTGGCCGGAGAGCTTTTAGCAGCCAGAGGTACGGGAGCCCTCGGGAGTCCCGTCTCATCTTGGAGATCGTATGTCGACCAACGCTCCGCGGATAGTGGATCGCAACCTTCTGCCGATGGTTGTTGAGCCGGTGACGCTCGAGGGGCAGGACATTCGGCTGGAGCCGCTCTCCCTTCATCATCATGCGCAGTTGTGCGAGGTGGGCCTGGACGACGAACTGTGGCGATGGATTCCCCAGGCCGTGGGGACGCCCGATGAAATGCGCGCCTATATCGAGACGGCTCTCGAGTGGCAGGCGGCGGGGACCGCGCTTCCGTTCGCGACCATCGCGAGGGCTACGGGCCGGGCCATCGGCAGCACCCGCTTCGCAAACATCGACCGGGCCAACCGTCACGTGGAAATCGGCTGGACATGGCTGGGAAAGAAGTGGCAGCGGACGGCCGCCAATACGGAAGCGAAGTACCTGATGCTCCGTCACGCCTTCGAAACCTGGCGCTGCCTGCGGGTGGAGTTCAAGACGGACTCTCTCAATGAGCGGTCACGCGCCGCCCTGCTGCGAATCGGTGCAAAGGAGGAGGGCATCTTTCGCAACCATGTCATCACCTGGACTGGCCGCATCCGCCATTCGGTCTATTACAGCATCGTCGATTCCGAGTGGCCAGACGTCAGAGCTGAGCTGGAGAAAAAGCTCTCCGGGGAGTGATCGGTCAAGACGAGACAGCGGGCATTGCCCCGCAGGGGCAAACCGTGAGTAGTCCCGCGCCTGCGGGATGGAACTCACGGAAACTAAGCGAAAAAATGCACCGGCCCTGGAGGGGTCCCGCGCCTGCGGGATCAACCCCGTTGGGGTTGGTGCGGTTCCTAAGGCCTTGCTGTCCGCAGGTTGAAACCTGCGGCTACTCACGGAAGGCCCCTTCGGGGCCTGCGAATCGTTGCCCGCGTGTGGGCTGACAACTTTTCACACCTGCTCGATACGATAGCGTTCCCCCGCCTGCGTGGGGAACTGTACGATCTCGCCTTTCACTGAGACGGTGACCGGCTGGCTATCCTTCACACGCGTCACCTTGAGCTGCGTCTTGGGCCAGGGATTGACCAGCTTTGCTGTTGCCCCTTTCTCACTGAACAGCGTCACCTCCGAAACCGCTTTGCCATCATAGGAGGCGCTGAGCAGGAAGGCCCCCATGGCGCGAAGGTCCCGGAAGCGCGCCTGTCCCAATCCCTGAGTGTTCGGGAACAGGCGGATGGTGCCCGTGAAGCTCTGCAGCATACATTCGTTCAGCACGGCCGGCAGCGAAAGGTTTTCCGTCCAAACGCCCATGCGCATCATGAAGTCGAAATCGAGATTGTCCTGGTAGCGGCCATCGATCTGCCGGACGCGGTCGCCCGTTATTCCGTTGGGCAACAGGCAGTAGCGCACCTCGTTCTCGAACCATTTCAGATCCAACATCCCCAGCCGCGCGCGTATCAGGGGCTGATACACGAGATCATTGCCGCCTTCCAGCCGAATTGTGCGCGCCGTGCGCTTGGCGATTTCCAAGTACTCTTCGTTGCGGCCGATTCCCACCTGCTCTCCGGGGAAGACCGGGGCAAGCGTTACGGGGACGTTGTAGACGTGCTCGGGCGGAGCGTTGAGCACGTCCAGCCAAACTTCGCCATAAGGCCCATGAGTTTTGGGGTAGGGTGCAAGGTTGTTGCCGACTTCCGCCCACTTGCCGCGTTCGCCCTCGTCGAGGTTAAGGACCTTGGAGGCCTCGGCGGCAGCGTCGAGCAGGAACTTCACCAGCGCCAGGTCCATGATGCAATCTTTGTTCAGGCGGAAGTCTACTGTGCAGCCCCAGTTTTCGGGTGAGGCGGTGGGAAGGATGTGGTATTTGCCGTCGGCCTCCTTTTTCACGAAAGCGACCACAAAATCGGTGGCAGCGCGGAAAAGGGGATAGACCCTTTCCAGGAACACCTTGTCGAGTGTGTAAAGGTATTGCCACCAGAGGCTTTGCACGGTCCAGGGCGTCTCGCAGACTTCGTAACCCCAGGGTGGCGCCGGGTAAGGCACCACCTGGCTCGGCACCGGGTAGGCGGAGTGCGGGAAGAAGGCGCCGGGCAAGCCGAATTTCTCCTGCGCGTAGTTGTGAGCCATAGGCAGCAGGTTTTCAACCAGTTCCACATAAGGAAGATTCTGCTCCACGTGATTGCTGGAAAAGATTCCCCAGAAGACCTGTTGAGTGTTGTAGTTCATGTGGTAGTCGCCGTGCCAAGCGGTGCCGATCTTGCCACTCGTCCAGTTGCCGAACAGGCCGGGGGCCACCTTGCCTTCGCGCAAACAGCAGGCCAGAAAATACTGGTTGTGGTACCAAATCTTTTCGAGTTGTTGGTCCTCGAACTCGACTGCGGAGCGCGCCCAGAAATCCTTCCAGCCTTTTTCCGTTTCCTGCTGGAGTTGCTTCACGGGGACTTGCGCCAGGCGCGTCACCTCGCTCCTGGCAAAGGCCACGTTATCGGCGTGGTCGCGTGGTGTGAAAAGCGTGAGGTCCAGGCGGAAGGGCTGCTCTTTCTGACTTCGCAGGAAGACGCAGGGAGGCGAGTTGAAGTCCGAGTAGGTTTCCTTGCTGCCTGGCCCCAGCCTTTTCAGTATTTCCTGGCTTTCCACCAAACCTTCCACCACCCAGGAGCCTTGTACGCGAGCGCTCAAAGCAAAGTTGCGGTCTTTGTCCGTGCGGGGAGGGCTCGGGTTCTCCGGCGTCGGCAGCGTCGCCGGGAAGTGCTGATAGCCGGAGAACTCTGCAAACCCCTCGCTGGCGCTGCCGTCAATCTCCGGCGGCGGGAGCTGGGCTGCGGCGTCGAGGTTCGGGCAGTAGGAAACCGAGACGAACGGGGAGGGTTCATCGCAGGAAACTGAGACGTGCCCGGTGTTCCAGCTCACAAAGCAGCGCACTGTCACCTTGCGGCGCTTGCCCCGCAGGTCGTCGTGCTCGAGGTCGAGAGTGAAAAGGCCGTTCGAAGGGTCAAGCCCCTGTCGCAAGACGCGGACCTTTCGCGAATCCCAGTGAATCCACACAATCCCGCATGGCCAGGGGCGAGGCCAGGACTTGGCATAAGAGGAGGTCACCTTCATCGTGTATTCGCGGAAAAAGTCGATGCTGGATTCGAGATAGAGCATGTCGGGCTTGCCCTGCCGCTTGGCTTCTGCGCCGGCCCGCTCCCAGAGCTTCAGCAATTCGTCGAAGGGCAGGACGTATTGATAGTGGTCCTCGCTTACGCGAATATCCCAGGAATCTTCCTTGCCCAGGTGAAGGCCCAGCGCGTCCGGGCGCACGGTGACGCAAAGGCCGATGTCTCCGTTACCCAACAACATGCCCTCGAAGAAATTCGGCGTGGGCAGGTCGCGAACGATTTGATGGCGCTTGGCGATTTTGAATCCATCCAGGTTGGTATCGTTGGAAAGTGGGTGAGCTTCGGCGGGCAGTACGCCGGCGGCGGCCGTGGCCGCGGTCGCTTGCAAGAATCTTCTTCGGCTGGTTTTCATTGCGCACCTCCGCGCAGATTGATCCAGGGTGCATATACTACCACCGGTCGGGTTCGTTGGCAGGCGCATCCACATGATGCATCTTGCCTCTTGACACGCGGCCGGAAATATGGTAGCCTACTGTAGTTGACGTATGCTGAACGCGCGGCCAGACCACTTCCGGGAGGTTCTAAATCGGCCCCTGGGCGGCGGGAGATTGGCACAAAATGCAAAAAAGATACTAAATCGAGGGAACGAACCGAAGACTCTGTTGAAAATAAAGGGGTTAACGTTCTTAGAGGCTCAAAAACGAACCGAATTGTGAGTGCGAAAGGCGCCAATCAAAGCGAAAAACACGGCTGAGAATCGACGAGTTGCGCGGCATTGAGTGAAAGGAGAAACATGAAACCATTTCAACGCATCGGACGGCGTCAATTTCTTCACGACTCCGCTCTCGGCTTGGGAGCAGCGCCGTTAATTGCCAATGCAGCCTTACCCGCAAAAGGGGGAGCTCCGGCCCATCCAGGTTTACCGCAGAGCGGTCCGGCATCAAATTCCAATGGCCTGAAGATGCAGGCCAGGTTCGGAACCACAGACTCGGTATGGATCATTCGCGAGCCGCAAGCGGGCTTCCAGGAGCAGTTGGCATCGCGCGAGTTGGCGCGCGGCTTACGAAATCTGGGGCTCGTCAGGGAACCTGTACAGGCTCTCGTGGGCGGAGCTGAACAGCCATCGTCTGGCTTTATCTTCTCTCTTTCGGTCAGGAAAGGCGGCTTTAAACATCCTGAAGCCTACGAAGTCTCTCACGAATCCGGGGGCGGTAAGGCTTCCCGTGTCCAGTTGACCGGCACCACACCTCAGGCGGTTCTTTACGCAGTGTTTGACTTCCTGGAGCGTCAGGGCGCCTTCTTTGGGTTGGATGGCGAAGTCTACCCCTTGGAGCCTGCACGCGCCCTCAATCTGCCGCCCGTCGGTCACCCCTGGCAAGCGCAGCCACGCTTCAACGTGCGCGGACTTGTGCCCTGGCCGGACTTCCTCAATTGTGTGACGGTTTACAACCGCGAAGACTGGCGCGCCTACCTCGAGGCCATGGTCCGGATGCGGTTTAACACTCTGGGTGTACACGTCTACTCCGGCGCGAACCAGTGGGCCGAGTCGTTTCTTTCCTTCGAGTATGCCGGGGCCGGTCACCTGGCCTATACCGACACGAGCGCGACGAACCGCTGGGGCTATCTGCCGGAGCGTACTTCGCGTTTTGGCATGGGGGCTTCCGACTTTTTCGTGGATGAAGTCTTCGGTGCGGAAGCCACCACCAAGGCCAGGAGTTGCTGGGAGGCCGAAGAACTTGCGCAGCAACTATGGAAGGAGGCCTTGCAGTACGCCAAGCAGCTTGGCATCCGCGCCGGCGTCGGGTTCGAGCCTTATCAGGTCCCCGATGAAATTTACCGCGCCACTCCTCCGGAAGCGTACTATGCTTCGAGCGACGCAAAGATCCCGGGGCCGCGCATCGATCCCGAGTCGGTAGCGGCGAAGGACATCCTGGAAGCACGACTGGGGCGGCTTCTGGAGGCTTACCCCAGCGTGGATTACGTCTGGTTGTGGGAAGACGAGGGTATGAGCTGGGCCAGCCAAAAGGGAAACGTTCCACTTTCTGTCACTCCCTTCAAGCAAGCCTTTGATTTCCTGAAGCGCCACGACCCCGAGAAGCGCCTGGTGATTTCCGGCTGGGGCGGCGTGGTCCGGCATTTCGCTTACTTCCATAAGGCGCTGCCGGAAGAGATCATCTTTTCCTCGCTGAACGACAACCTGGGTTGGGACCCCGTGAGCGAGGAGTATGGAAAACTCGAAGCTCGTGAGCGCTGGCCGATCCCCTGGCTGGAAGATGATCCGGCCATGTGGCTGCCCCAGTTCCATGTTTCTCGCTTCGTACGGGATATGGATCTGGCGGAACAATATGGGTGCCAGGGCCTGTTGGGGATCCACTGGCGGCATCGCATCATGGATATCGACGCCGGTTTTCAGGCTGGCTACTCGTGGAACAAAGAGCTGACCCCAACCAGATTCTTCCAGGCTTTTGCCTCGGCCCAGGCCCGGGAACCACGCGCCGGCAAATTGGCAAAGGTCTTGGACGACACGGACCGCGAGCGGCTGATTCTGTGCTCGTGGACGGGTGAGGTCAAGAATGGTCACAGCGAAATCCACGAATACACGGGTGACTATGATGAGGCGTTCCAGTTCTGGAACGGTTACGAACCCCCCGATAGTGTAAAGAAATCGCAGGCCGAGGTGGCACAGCAGTTTCGCGCGCTCACCGATTCGGCTTCCAGTCCGGCGGAGCGCGAGCGGCTCAATTATCTTACACGCTTCGTCGAGTTCCCCAGTCCTTATTCCGAATCGTGGTCACTGGCGCACCGTCTGAATCAGAAACTTCAGAAGGCGAGTGATTTGAAGAAGCAAAACAAGGCAGACGAAGCGCGCCACCTGATAATGACGGAAGGTGTGCCGCTCTGGCTCAAAATGGCGCCTCTGGTGAGAGAGGTCTTGCTCGATTACCAGGAGATTGTGAGCACGCGGAACGATCTTGGACAACTGGCTTCGATGCATAACAAGTACGAGCGGCTGGCGTTGTATCGCTTGCGGGCCTCGATGAAGGAGTTCCTGGGCGAGCTGCCACCCGACACGGAGCGATTGTTTGCAGAAGTGCGGCAGCCCGACGCAAAGGCAATGCCTCGAGCCTTTGTCCCCACTCGTCCAACCGTGCTCCGCAAAGGGGAACAGGCGCGAATCTCAGCCGTAGTTCCGGGAGCGGGGCATGTGGCCCGCGTTACCCTTTTTACTCGCTCGAAAGATTCGGACAACTGGAGTCCTTCCCCCATGAGCTTGGCGCGCCGGCGGACCTATGCCAGCGAGATCAAATGGCAAGAGGTAGGCCCTTTGATGGATTATTACGTCCAGGCGGAAGTTGAGGTGGGCGGAGTCAAGAAGGCCCTCACGTCTCCGCCTGAGGCGCCAGTCAGATTCTATACCGTGACCCTGCTCTGAACAGAAGTACTGTCACTCGGGCAATCATGTCACTGTCCGAACTCGGGACGAGCTATCCCAAAACCGGACACCTCAGCCGGGAGTTTCGCCGGCCCTTCTCCCTAACCCCTTGAAAATAAATGTCTCGAATAACGAAGAGGATGGCAGCCCTCGTGCCCTGAATACCCTCGGAGAGGTTCTATGGACATCCCACGTGAGTCTGCAAAGCGACAACGGCGAATTCGCAGGATCATTTATTCCATTCTGGGTCTGTTGGCCATCGCGTCAGTCACCTTGGGGCTTTCGCGCCTCAAGCCTGCCGCGCCCAGCGTGGATAAGGCGACGGTCTGGATTGACACGGTCAAGCGAGGGCCCATGCTGCTGGAAGTGAGAGGCTTGGGCACTTTGGTTCCGGAGGAGATCCTGTGGATTCCGGCAACCACGGACGGGCGGGTGGTGCGCAGGCTGGTTCTGCCCGGCGTGCCCATGAAGGCTGATTCGGTAATCCTGGAACTGAAAAACCCTGAGTTGGAGCAAGCCGCTCTCGACGCCGAATGGCAACTTAAGGCCGCCGAGGCTGAGTACAACAGCCTGAAGGCGCAGCTTGATAGCCAACTCCTGGACCATAGGGCGGCAGCGGCCACGGTTCAAGCTGACTATCGCCAGGCGGCGCTCAATGCCGAAAAGGATGAAGCGCTGGCCAAATCAGGTTTGGGGGCCGAACTGAACTCCAAGCTA
>JBEKUR010000062.1:0-25758 GCA_049514855.1 Terriglobia bacterium | reverse complement strand
GGCGCATGATGGGGAAATAGCTGTTTGCCGTATAAAGCAGCCAGAAGTTGGCAATGTCAGACGCCGTAAAATCCGCCAGGCTCTGGTTCTTCTGCCTGCGCGTTCCCGAAAGGGTGCTGCCCTTGGCGGCCAAGATCTCAACCAGCCGGCGTAAAATCGCCACCAGATACTCGCTCGCCGAGATATCGAGCAAGGGTGGAATAAATAGCGGATCTAACTGGTAAGTGCCGGCCGCGGTCTTTTTCACACGAGCCATACGCAAAGAAGTACTGCCCTGAAGGGGTTCTCCCTCCACAAGTAGCCGCAGGTTCTTCCTGGCAATTTGAACTGGTCTTTCCGCCAGTCCGGTGTTCTCGTCGCGCGTGAGAGCAATTTCGGCTTGGTAGCGAGTATCTCCATTTTTCTGCGCCACGGAAACATTGAAGCCGCGATCATGGTACTGAGGAACTGCAAGGAAGACCTCAAGGGCACTCTGATCGGGACCAAAGGACTGCTCAATCGGCCTTGCTCCCGGGGCGGCATCCGAGTCAGGAATCTCAAATGCCAAGCCATCGGGAAACAGCCCCACCGCGCGCGAAAGCGATAAGCTGCCGGCGGAAAGAGCCTCATGGTCGATCTGCAACTCTGCAAAGCCCCAGGGGCAGAACTTCAAGGCACTTAACTTGAACTCCAAAACATTTTCGAAAAATCGGTCCTGGAGTTGCAGATGCTGGGGCGTGAGGAAGGTCCCCTTGGCCCAGATTACCGGTTGGAGTCGCCTCATACAGTACCAAGCTAGCAAGAGTTTCCAATCAAAGTCAAACGGGAAATTCACAAAGGCTTGCAATTCCCAAGGTTTCGTATAAACTCTAATTGTTCAGGCTCCTCCATGAGTGAGAATTGAGGTTTTTGCGGTAGAGAGGGAACCGTAGGCGTGGCGTCTTACTCCCCCCAACCCACCTCTGACAGCACCCAAGACGATGCAGGTGTCCGCCTTTGCGCTCATGTCGCCCCGCTCAACGATACGGGCCAAAAGCGGAAGAACAATGAAGACAGTCATCTGATCCTTCCCTTGGATGGCAGTGTTGCCCCGCAAAACGGAGAGGAAAACGTCTTAGGATTTTCTCCGCCGGGTTTGCTCCTGGCCGTGGCCGACGGAATGGGCGGGCACATTGCAGGCGAGGTGGCAAGCCGGATGTGCGTTGAGAGCCTGGCGAAAGAGATGACGGCTCAATTCCTCGTGGCGGGAGCGACGGCGCCCGATTTGTCACTGGCGCTCCGGAAGGCGGTCGAGGCGGCTCACCGGGGCGTTTATACCCACTCACAGCAGCATGCGGAAGGCTCGACCATGGGGACTACGTTGACTGCGGCGCTCTTGAATGGGACTCGGGCCACCGTTGCCCAGGTCGGCGATTCTCGCGCTTATCTATTTCGTGGTGGGAGCCTGATTCTCTTAACGCAGGACCAGACGATCGGCAATTTGCTCCGCAGCCGCGGTGAAGATTCCGACCGTATAAGCAGCCAGATCAAGGAAATGCTAACGCAAGCCGTCGGCGCGCAGCCGGACATCGAAGTCATCATGGGCGCTATCGACTTGGAGCCTCGCGATGTACTGTTGTTGTGCAGTGATGGCCTCTATAAGGCTGTTTCGCCAGGCGAGATTGTGGATTGCCTCGAGCAGCCTGCGAGCGCGGGTCAAAAGGCCAGGAACCTTGTGATGAAGGCCAATGGAAATGGTGGCCCCGACAACATAACGGTCATCCTTGCTGAAATCCAACTGGTGGAGAAGACTTTGTCAAGGGCCAAAGGGTGACGGTAGTGGGTCAATTTGATGCTGTAGCGGCGATCCCGCAAGGCGGGATCGCCAAATGGCGGCGTAAAGCCGCCTCTACATCAAATTGACCCACTACCAGGGTGATGCGTCAGTGGCAATCCATATCCGATGCAGGGATCAAGAATAGGCGGTTGGCTCGTGCGCGGTCATGAGGTTGCCCCGCAGAGTCTGACTAAGCTGGGGCTGATCTTGCGGACCGCCCTCGGGTCGCGGCCACCCAGACGCGACTCGAACCTGTAATGTCGTTCTGCTTATGGATATTGAGGAAGGCCCGTTGCCACGCGCCGATGGCGCCCCAGGGAACTCCTAAAGAGCCTCGAAGGCCCTGGCAATTCCGGCGTGGCCGAAGGGCTTGTGGGTGCCACCCGGAAGTTCCACTTCGGTCTTTGTTGAGTGGAACAAAATGCGCGCGATCAGGCGGCCCTCGATGCTCAGGTCAGCCGACGCTTCGATCACCGACTTCGTATCCCCCGGCGCTGCTTGCTTTCCCGTCTTATGAGTACTCAGCATTAACTTGCCGGCGGGAAGCCGGGCCACACCAGCCCAACGGAAGTCAGGTTTCTTTTCCAACTCCAACAAGCCGCCCCGCTCTTCGATTGCTTCTCGGATCAAGTGAATAGCTTCATCCATACGCTCCTGGAGCTCACTGTCCGTCATTGGAACACCTCAACTCTTTAGTCGTTTCCGACTTTTCAACAGCCGGAAGATTAGTTTCTACCACACGGCCCGTGCCACGTCCTCCCCGAATAACAACTCCCGAGTGTCCTCCCCGCTGCTCGTCCCTTATAGAATCAAGCAACTGGAGTGACGAAATCAATAAGAATTTTTCGACTTCTGTGCAAGACATTGGAAACATAGCGCCGGGATCAAAGAGCGCTCGCCGGCGATGAATTGAGACACGATAAGATTGGCCAAGCGCAGTTTTTCTCCCATGGTGCTGCGCCTTTCTTGGTCGAGCAACATCATGCAAACACTCAGCACGTCACCTGTCCCTGTGGTATTCACCTGGCGCCTGGCTGGAACGGACTCTTCGAGGATCAAAAATCCATTGCGATAATAACCGGCGCCCTTCGCCCCCATGTGCACTACCACGGCCCCTACCCCCCAGTCCTCGAGTGCGCGAAGGGATGGCTGCAAATCAGTTTGTGAACGTCAAGTTAACGGAAGTCCCTGTCGGGCACGTGGGTGAACACTTTCCCGAACATATCCCGGGCCAACTGGGAGCCCGTCTGCTGGGCGATGAACAGCGCTCCGTTGAGAGCCTCTTCTTACGCCCATAGGACCTTGTCGAGGCTCCAGAGGTTTTGGTCCACGTTATTTAGGCTGCAGAACACTCCCCCGTAGACCCCATCCCAGGCCACCTCGACATGCCTGCGGAATCGCTGCGCGCCAATCTCGAAAATCGACTTGTTCTTAGTCCGCGCCGCTTCGTAGAGCAACATCCAATGTGAGATGGTCCGGATGAGCACCATCGAGACCCCCTGGATCGTGGCGCCGGGGAAGGGGAGAGGCTTCGGGCCGTTGTAGCTGGCCACGATACTGGGTTCGTAGTCAGGGCGATCGTAAATTCTCAAGCATTTGAGGATAATTCGTCAGGGGGTTGGGGGGGGGTGGTCGTGAGAAGAACGCATGCCACCATCATGCTGGGGCTGCAACCCAGGTGACGCGCGGACGGCCGCTGGAAGGGTTCCGGTCGACGACGATAGGAGTGCGAAAGACGCGGCTGAGCAAATCCGGCTGGAGAACTTGCTCCGCAGTTCCCTTGGCAAGGCAGCGGCCGCGCTCCATGAGAATCAGTTCATCGGCCAACTCCGAAGCAAGGTTCAATTCGTGGGTGACAACTACAGCGATGAACCCTTCCGAGATGGCGAGATTACGCAGCAGCCGGAACATCTCGACTTGGTAGCCGATGTCGAGGTTGGCAGTGGGTTCGTCCAGGAGCACCAGTTGCGGCCTTTGGGCGAGAGTTCTGGCCAGAACCGCCCGCTGGAATTCCCCGCTGCTCATTTCCAGCACGCGTCGTCCCGCAAATTCCGCCAGACGCGTCTTTTCCATCGCCCAGTCAACCCAGCGTTCGTCTTCGGGAGACTCGAAGAGACTATGGCCCAGGTGAGGGTGGCGTCCTTGCCGAATGAATTCGCGCACCTCAAACGAGAACAACAAGATGGTCTCTTGACGAGCCAAGCCCACTCTCCGCGCCAGTGGCCGAGGTGGGAGGCGATGAAGGTCCGCACCGTCCAGTGTTACCTTTCCCGCCTGTGGCTCCAGATGCCCGCTGACAATTTCGAGCAGCGTTGACTTGCCGGAGCCATTGGGGCCAATGAGGGCGACAACATCCCCCGAATGCGCTTCGAAGCTTATCGACGCCAGTTCAAAGTGTGCGTAACGGAATGAAACTCCTTCCACCCGCAAATGATGGCGGGGTTTTTGTGCTGTAATTAATCCGGTAGTGTCGGTTTGGAAGGCGCCTTCGGCCATTGCTCGGGGTAAGTAGTCAGTTATCAGTCATCAGTTGTCAGTTGCCAGTCGTCCGATGTCCGTGGTCAGTTGTCCGTTGTCAGTCGTCAGTGGTCAGTTGAAGGTAATTCAAAGTTCAAGATTCAAGATTCCAGATTTAAACCTCACCATTCAAATTTTACCCTTCAGACTTTACCCTTCAGACTTCACACTTCAGAATTCACTATTTACAATTTTCACCCCGCGGTCTTTCTCAGCAAGTAGATGAACACCGGCGCGCCCGCCACGGCGGTGACGGCGCCGACCGGAAGTTCCGCAGGCGCCACAGCGGTTCGAGCGAGTGTATCTGACAGCACCAGGAGGATAGCGCCTCCTATGGCGGCGGTGGGCAGCAGCATGCGGTGGTCGTTACCCACCAGCATTCTGCCCAGGTGCGGCACCAGCAAGCCAAGGTAGCCAATTGCGCCGCTGGCAGAGACCGCAATCCCGGTCAGCAACGACGCGAGGATATAGACGCCCAGCTCTACGCGCGCAACATTTACTCCCAAGTGGGCTGCCTCCTCAGCGCCCAGGAGCAGGACATTCAGATCCTTGGCAAACACATACAGACCCGCAATCGCCAGGATGACTGCAGGAGCCAGGATACGCAACTCCGCAACAGGTGTCACGCTGAGGTCACCCATCAGCCAAAACGCGATGCCGCGCACATCCCTGGTGGAGAGCAGCGTCAGCATGAACAGGATTACGGCGGATAAGAAGGAGGCAGTAATGACGCCGGCCAGGATCAGCGTGTAACTCGCCAGGCGCCCGCCGTGCCTTCCCAGCAAGTAAACCCAAACCATGGTGATCACTGCCCCGACAAAAGCCGCGAGCGGTGAGGCAGCCGCAACGCGCCCACCAATCCAAAAGGCGAAAATGGCTCCCACCGCTGCGCCGCTGGAGATTCCCAGAACGTAGGGGTCGGCCAGAGGGTTGCGCAGCAAGGCCTGGAGGCTCGTGCCGGCAACCGAAAGCGCAGCACCCACGAGAATGGCCAGGAGAATTCGTGGGAGTCGAATCCCCCGCACGATGACAGCCGCTTCGGAGTTCGTCCCCGGCGATGCCAGCGCCGCCCAGACTTCCGACAACGGCAAGTGGACCGCGCCCATGGTCAAAGAAACCAACACCGTTAGGACAAGAAGCAAGGACATTACCCCCGCAACCACAATCACATTCCTGGGTGTTGCCGGAAAGGTCATTGGCGCTCTCCCCTCTTGAAGTCCACCGTAGGGTGCAGGACACCTGCCAACTCTTCCAGGGCATCGACGAGGCGCGGGCCGGGCCGCATGACGGTTTCGGAGACGAAAAACATTCGGCGTTCCTTGACCGCCCGCAGATCCTTCCAACCGGGGAGACTTTGGAACTCCTCCGTGCTGGGAGAAAAAGACTCGGTCTTGGGTAAGAGGATCACGTCGGGATTCTGCGGCAGCAACTCCTCCAGGGTTAATCGTGGCCATTCACCCTTCAGGTTCTCTCCGATAGGAATCCCGCCTGCGGCGCGGATGACGTCGGCAATAAATGTACTGGGGCCGACCGTAATCAGAGGGCGATACCAAACGACGAAGAGCACCTTGGGCTTGGGCTGACCTTCAATCCTTTTTTCCACCCGGTCAATCCTGACTTGCATCTCCGCTACGAGACTCCTCGCCTCCGAAGCGCGTCCGAGTATTTTCCCCAGGTCCTCGATCGAGGCCAGAGTCCCTGCCAGAGTGCTTGCCGTCACGCCATAGAGGGGTACACCCAAGCGTTCAAGCTGGTCGGCTGTCTCACGCCGATTGGCCTCCGGTGTGCCCAGCGCCAAGTCAGGCTTCAGCGCGACGATCCTTTCCAGACTGGGATTCACCATCGTTCCGACGTGGGGCTTGTTCTTGGCCTGAGGTGGAAAATCACAGTAATCCGTGTCCCCTACCAGTTCGTCGCCCAGCCCCAGAGCATAAACGATCTCGGTAATATTCGGAGCAAGGGAAACCAGGCGGTGAGGTTTGTTCGGGACATCTACACTTCGGCCAGTCTGATCTTTAACTGTGCGCGCGGACGCTGCGGTCGGCAGCAGAATCGAAAGCGTTGCAGCCAAGACGCCGAGCAAAACCGCTGCGCTGCCCGGAGAATTCACCCCGCAAGGGCGGGATGGAACCTGTCCCGATGATTTGCCAGGGAACCCCGCCATCGGGTGCTCCCCCCTTATCTCATCCCTCATCCCGTAGGGGGGACAGCGCCCGGGGGGCGGGTGCGCGGCACTTGCGGTAGGGCTCCCGATGATAACCATCGGGACAGGTCCCGCCCGCCCTTCCCGGCCCGCTCGAGCAGAATGTATCTCGTATGTGACCATAAGAAACGCAAGCCCCGCGCAGGCTCTGAGCGTGTCCCGTATCTTTCGCTGGACACAGGGGTCCAACCCCTGACTTCTGCCCCTTTCCCGAGGAGAGCGGATGGGAATTGGCCCTTTGCCCTCTCTCCAGGGGAGAGGGTGGACCGCGACCGGCGCTTTCACCAGCCGGCGCGGGCCGGGTGAGGGGTCAGTTGCACGGCGAGGACGGATCAGGTGGGTCAACATAACCAAGTAACCCCTCACCTGGCTCGCTACGCTCGCTACCCTCTCCCCAAGGGAGAGGGCTAGGTTTCTGACTCCTGCCTCCTGGGTCCAGACGAAGATATGGGTAAACATCACCGCACGCTTGACGAGGGCGGGGCTGATGCCTGCCAAAATCTGTGCAGCGCTCATCGTCATGCGCGCCAATCTTCAGGACGCCCCCGGCCGGAGCGCCTGGCCGGGCGACTGCACAGTCTAGGACGCACGATTTTGTTTGTCAAACTCCCGCCGGGTGTGAACAATAGTGGACAACATGCGATTCTCACTGGCAGGTCTCGGCTTGCTCATAATCACCGGTATTATTGCCGTCACGATTGTACCCGCCAAAGACAGGGACAGTCGCCAGCGAATCGCATGGTGCTATGTCCAAGAAGGACCGCTCGAGCTTATGCAAAGGGCGCTGGGCCGAAGAACCAAGCCACTGAGTGTGGGCCGGGGAGCGCTGCTGCCCGTGCTAAGAACGGAGTCAAAGAATGGCAGGAAGCGGGCCATGCTCCGCATTACCGACCTCTCGACCCTCAATCCTGTCGATGCCTGGGTAGATCCCAGCAAGGTGGAGATTGTTCCCATCGATCGTTTTCCCAGTGACGAAGAGCTCCTGCGCCAGCTCGGCGGCGAATATCAGGACAATCTCACGGTATCAAAGGTAGCGTTGGCGCGCTGGCTGGTCAAACAAGGGAATTCCGGCACTGCGCTGGTTTGCTTTGTTGCGTCGGTTGTGCTTCCCGCTTCGCGACTGGTAGCTTTCCTGCCCGCCCAGGGGAATTTCACACGCGGCCCTTGGCTCGAATTCCCTTTCTCCGAAATGAAGCCCGGAATCCTGTCTGCGGAAGTGCGCGACCTCCTCGGGGACGGAATCGAGTGCCTCATCACGCACGAGCCATTCCGCAAGGGCCCCGAGGTTCTTGGAGTGAACATCGTGATTCGCCGCCTCGAGCGCGGCAATTTCAGAACGCTCTGGTCTGCTCCCCTCGAGTCTCGAAACCTCGGCTCTTTCCCTTCCGAGCTGCAAATACTCCAGCCGCTCGAGAAGAATGCCGGCGCTCCCGGCACTGTGACCAAAGCTGAAGTGGAATTTCAACCTCGCGGGAACATATACATACCTGTCTGGAAAGCTACAGTGGAGTTCCGCGCTGTCGGGCAAGACAAACCCCTGGATTCAGTAAAAGTCACCAAGGCGTGTGCCTGGAATGGTTTCGAGTTCGAGCCGCTCCAGTAGTCGGTGTCCCATGGAAGAGATTCTCTTGCCGCTATTTCCCCTCGAGCTGGTGCTCCTTCCTGAAGAACCATTGCCCCTCCACATCTTTGAAGAACGCTACCGTGAAATGATCGGCGAGTGCCTCCGGGCGAAGACTTCCGGCTTCGGCAGGCAGGATTTCGGGGTGGTTTTGGCCAAGGGCCAGGAGATTTCAAATGTCGGTTGCAGCGCACAGATCGTGACTGTCACGCGGAAATACGATGACGGCCGGATGGATATCCTGACGGTGGGCAAACGCCGGTTCGAGATACTGTTGACCAACGAGGAGAAATCTTACCTGCGCGCCTCCGTCGAGTTCTTCGACGACGAAGGTTCAGAAACGCCAGGAGAGACAGAGGCTGAAAACGCCGTCCGACTCTTCCGGGAAATCATGCGACGGTTGCACCAGGCATCCGAGATGCCGGTCCACCTGCCCCAGCCTTACCGCCACCTTTCCTTCCGTCTCGCTGCATCGCTTCCTCTGGCGCTCGAATTCAAGCAACGACTCCTTTCGCTGCGAAATGAACCGGAGCGACTTCAGCAGGTGGTCTACTCCATGGACCAACTGATCCACCAAATCGACGCCGTTCAAGAAGCCCGCGATAAGGCCGGGGGGAACGGTAACATACGGCGTTAGACATAGATCACGGGGCCAGGGGCTGGGGAACAACAGAAGGCAGTAAGCAACAAGATATCAGTGCAAAAAGCGCCAGCCAGCGTCGTTGACTTTTCACCTTCACAAGTTCCTCCATGCTAACACCGGGCAATTCCCCTCCTTGCTTAAGGAGGGGGACAGGGGGTGGTTGGTCTCCGTAAGTTGACGGACTGACGGAATCTCGCACCCACCAGCCCTACCCCTCCTCCGCCGAGGAGGGGAGCACTCACCTTTTGGGAATCTCAAGGTACTTGGTCACACTCACTTTCGCCGGCGCGGCCAGCGCCTCCAACCGGTCAATGTCGAAGTCCTTATAAAGGTCGAGACAGAAAAGTTCAGGCGCCTGCTGGAAGCGCACCGGCAGTTCCAGCACGTAGCTCAGACTGTGCATCCCGTCTCGAACCACGATGGCAGAGAAAAGGGTTGACTCAAGCCCCGCAGCCACCAGAGTCACCACCTGAGTCCGAATGCCTCCAGCTTCGAGTCGCACGTTGGAGACCCCGGCGCGCTCCCGGGCCCAGCGCGTGATCCTGCTGAGCTGTGCCGCTTCCATGCCGATCGGACGGTCGCCGAAGCCATCCAGAATTTGTGCGAATTGGTATGGTTGAGTGTCCTTCCAGGAAGTTCCAGTAAACATCAGGTCCAAGGCAAGTACTTGCTCTCCCCGGTTCACGCGGTCGGAGGCTGCCTCGGCAGCCGCTTCCCTGCCGTTGTCATTGAGTACGATGGTGACCGGCGCCGTATCGGAGCTTTGCAGAATCGATCTGAACCACACGCCGCTGGCGCTCAACCCGTTGCTCATCTGGAAGAGGTATGACGTGGACTGCACATCTTTACTCTTGGTTGTGGCCACTGCCCAAAGGTGTTCAAGTTCGACCGGCTTGTAGCGGACCACGTCCTTCAACTTTGCCCTTTCCGAGTTGCTCCAAGTGGCCTTGGCGGAAGGGTCAGAAGGGATAGGCTGCCTGGTAATCTCCCTGCCGAGTTTCTGCGCCAAATCCAAAATTGTCAGGTTGTCTTCCGGCAAGCCGACCACCAATTCGTCGTAAGACCTGATTTCCGAGGCCACCTGATCCTCGTTGTCAATCAGCGGAAGGCCGAACTGCTTGCTAAAGAAACGATAGTCCGCCAGACGGTTATCGAGCTGGTAGTTGTGTGTAGCGGGATCGCGGTTCTCGTGCCAGTCAAAGACATCCGCTTTTCCGTAGAGTTTGAAGAAGGGTTGGAGTGCATCGTAAACCAGGGGCTTTACAAGACCGGCCCGGAAGCAACAATCATCCTCGGCGTTGTACGTCAGAAGGATTGGCCGCGGGGCCACCAGCGCCACCAAATGGGAAAAGTCCGAGCCGTCAAGAAAATCTGTCGCCGACTGCTCGACGTCACCCATATCGCCGTAATGCTTCGCCTCCACACGCGGCCGCAGTGAAGAAAAGCCGGCCACGGGATTGCTGGCCTTCACCCGTTCGTCAAGCGCGCTCAAGATTATGGTCTGCCATCCCCCTCCGGACAATCCGGTCACACCAATGCGGTTGCGGTCGACGTTGGGGTGGCTGTAAAGGTAGTCGAGACCTTTCCGCATCTCCAGGTAGAAGATTCCCAGTTCATTCGCGCCCACCAGATCCAAGTGCGCGCCGAACCAATGCTCGTTACCCGTCTTATCAAGCTCTCCAAACGAAAACCACTCCAGGTTCAAGGCCAGGATGCCGTGCTTCGCATAATTGATGCACCGCTTCTGTTTGTACTCCACCGCCTTTCCCAGCGGACCAACGTGCCCGTTCAAATTCAAGATAGCCGAAATCTTGCCGCTCATGTGTTCAGGCTCGTAAAGGAGTGCGGCGGAATCAAAACCGGGGACAATCTCGTACCGCAGTTTCCGTATCTTGTAGCCTGAACCGGTTTCGATAACGCCAACTTCTTCGAACTTCGGCCCCGCTGCCACCCATTCTTTCGGCCAACCGTGAAAGCCAATGTCTGCGAGCAAGTGATGACGGAGTCGCGCAGCCTCAGTGGTCCACTCCTGAGGGCTTGAGGGAACCTGGGGGGGCGAAGCAACCCGATTGAGCAAGTACTGGCGAATCTGAAACTCTGCCACGGCCGGTGACAGAATTTCATCCTTTAGAATCGCGTTGATCTCTTGTGGCTCGCTCTGCCCATGAGCAAGGGATACACCCAAAAGTATAACGAAGGATACCAGAAATTCCTTTTTGTGCCTGGTGCACTTGATCGAATACACGTGGGCCTCCGTCACTGAATTTTGCCTTCTCACAAATAGTGGGCAGATTATATACCTGTTCGTCAGGCGACAAAAGTCTGGAGAGTGTTCTGGAGAGTGTTCACGCACGAGCGGAACGCCGGCGTCGAAGAAGGGCGGGTTTTCAAACAAGGCTACCGTGTGTCTCGCTCGCGCTGGAAACCAAGCCTTCACCGCGGGAAGAACCAATTACCCCCCGAGCGTCCAACGGCGGACTTTGTTCTTATTCAGGGAATTTTCATGTTGACGCTGTATGCTAAGTGTGTTTGAAGGGCCGTCAGCGGCCACAATTGCCAGGAGCTGAGCATGCTTACCAACGCGAAGAGAATTGCTCGTTTACTGGCTGTGGGTCTTGGTTTAGCCATCTAGCCCTTTTTGGCCTAAGCGGGAGGTCACCCGCCGAAGGAGAAAAAGGGGCAGACAGTGACCATAACCGGCTGCGTGGAAAAAGGTGAATCGCCGGGCGTGTTCGCAATTGCCGAGAATGGCAAGAAGTTTGGGATGAAAAGCAGGCGCATCAAGTTAGCTGACCATCCCGGCCATAAAGTGACTGTGACGGGCAAAATAACTCGGGCACCAGGAGAAGGTGAGGAAGAAGAGAAGGAGGAAGAGGGCGCAGGCGAGTATGCTGACGTCCAGGTGGCGAGCCTGAAGATGATCAGTGGGAGTTGCAAGTAGTCCGATGGCGGCGGGGTGAGGAGACGAAGCGGCCACGATTATTCCTGTTCCAGGGCCGCTCGGGTTGCTGGTTCCAACGAAACTGACTGCTTCGTTGAAAACTATCGGTTGGTGAGGCAAGTCAAGGGATGCAATTCGCGGGGCCACTTGAGCTTAAAACTAACAGCAGAGGCAAACCCGGTCGGCGAGGCATAAAGCAAACTCAGGCGGGATCGGTGGCCGAGAGCTGACTGGAAGAGTTGTGACTTCAGTTCGCACGAGATCATGGGAGGGGCACGCGGCGACGTTCTATGTGCGGCGTGCGCGAACTTCCTGACGCCTGTTCGCTCATTTGGAGGTAGGCGAGTTGAGGCTCATCTTTTTGTTCTTTGCTGTTCTCTATGCTGTGTCGCCTTGTTTCGGGCAAACGGCAGCGCTGCATGGGGTGGTCACGGACCAGAGCGGGGCCGTCGTTCCGGGGGCAGTGATTACGTTAACCGGGCCGTCTGGGGCAGCGCGAACGACAAAAAGCGCAAGCGACGGAACATACTCGTTTTCAGGACTCGGTGCGGGGGACTATGTCGTGCAAGCGTCCGCGCCGGACCTTGCACTTCTCCAGCCAGTGAAGATTTCGCTGAAATACGGGGAACAGACGCTGAGCCTGCAACTGAATGTCGTGCTTCCTTCTCAGCGTGTGGAGGTACAAGGCACCGAAGCACCGGCGGTCGCCACCGCCGCTGGGAGCAACGCCAGCGCCCTCGTGCTCCGTGGGGACGACCTGCAGGCCCTCTCTGACGACCCGACGGATTTGGCCACCGACCTGCAAGCGCTCGCCGGACCCTCCGCCGGCCCGAATGGGGGCGCGATCTACATCGACGGATTCAGTGGCGGCGAACTGCCGTCCAAGAACGAGATCCGTGAGATTCGCATCAACCAGAATCCCTTTTCGCCCGAGTACGACAAGCTCGGCTACGGTCGGATTGAAATCTTCACCAAGCCAGGCGCGAACCGGTTCCACGGCACAGGTAACTACAATTTCGGCGACAGCTTCTGGAACTCGCGCAACCCCTACGCCGCGGAGAAGGCTCCTTTCCTGCTCAAAGAATACGGTGGCAACCTCAGCGGACCTCTAAACCGGAGCACCTCGTTCTTCATGAGCGCCGACCGGGCGGCGATCGACAACGGCGCCATCATCAACGGAACCACACTCGACCCCGCAACGCTCGTCGTCATTGATCCCTACACCCAGGTGTTCCGGATTCCGCAGCGCCGCCTCACGCTCAGCCCTCGCCTCGACACACAGTTGAGCGCCAAGGACACTCTCTCGGTGCGCTATCGCTTCGCAACGGCCGATATCCAGGACGCCGGCGTGGGCAGCTTCAATCTCGTATCCACCGGCCTCCACAACCACAGTGACAGTCAGGCCGTGCAGATTGCCAATACATTTGTATTCAGCGCCAATGCCATCAATGAAACCCGCTTTCAGTTCTACCGGTTCAACCTATCGAGCCTAGCCGAAGAACCGCCCCCCACGATCCAGGTCCTGGGTTCCTTCATCGGCGGGGGAGCGCCGGCGGGCCACTCGTTCAATCTCGAGAACGACTACGAGCTGCAGAATTACACCAGCCTTCTACGCGGGCCGCACACTTGGCGATTCGGCCTGCGTTTACGCGCTGCATACCTCAACGATACCTCGCCGACAGACTTCGGAGGCACGTTCATCTTTTCCGGCGGGCTCGCGCCGGAGCTGGACGCAAGCAATCGCCCGGTGCTCGACGCAAACGGGCAACCCGTCCTCGTGAACGTCAATTCGATTGAAAGCTACCGACGGACTCTCCTCTTCGGGCAGTCGGGCTTGACGCCAGCCGAAATTCGAGCGCTGGGAGGCGGCGCTTCGCAGTTCACTATCGCCGCAGGAGTGCCCTCACTAGCGGTCAAGCAATGGGACGTGGGCACCTTCGCGGGCGACGACTGGCGGGCGCGACCGAATCTGACCCTCAGTTGCGGCTTTCGCTACGAAGCGCAAACCAATACCGGTGACTGGCGCGACTTCGCTCCTCGCATCGGGCTGGCATGGGCCCCCGGATCACGATCGGGGAAATCCGCCCCGAAGAATGTGATCCGCGCCGGATTCGGGATCTTCTACGACCGCTTCGGTCTCGCCAATACACTTGCCGCCGAGCGTTACAACGGCATCGTGCAGCAGCAGTACGTCATCACCAATCCGGACTTCTTTCCCTCGATTCCTTCCATTGCGTCGTTGAGTGGTGTGGCAGGGCAGCAGGTGGTTGAGAGGGTCAGCCCTGCCCTGCGGGCGCCCTATCTCATGCAGTCCGCCCTGGCCTTCGAGAGGCAACTGCCGGGCCACACCACCGTGGCGGTGACGTTCGCTGATACCCACGGGCTCCACCAATTGCGATCCCGGGACATCAACGCCCCCCTGCCAGGAACCTACAACCAACAGATACCGGGGAGCGAGGTGTTTCCCCTCAACAATCCCAATCCAGTGTTTCTGATGGAATCGGCAGGCCTCTATAATCAGACTCAGTTGATTACGAACTTCAACTCCCAAGCCAGCAAGAACATCTCCCTGTTCGGCTCGTACCTTTACAACCACGCGATGAGCAATACTGACGGTCTCGGGACCTTCCCGGCGAATCCCTACAGCATGGCGGGAGAATACGGGCCGGCTGGGACGGATATTCGTCATCGTGTGACCTTCGGCGGATCCATCAATACGCGATGGGGCTTTCGCTTCAACCCGTTCCTGGTCGCCAACTCCGGGGCGCCTTTTGACATCACCGCAGGCCAGGATCTGTATGGCGACACGCTTTTCAACGGCAGGCCCGGCATTGCCGCGGACCCGAACAAGCCGGGATTGGTTCTAACCAAGTATGGCCTCCTCGATCCTAATCCCTCGGCCGGCGAGAGAATCCTTCCACGCAATCATGGTCGTGGGCCTGGCGTCATCATGTTTAACCTGCGTGTGTCGAAGACGTTCGCATTTGGCGCTGCCCGGGAAGGGGGCGGCGCACCATCGGGAAGCTACGGCCGGCGTGGCGAGACCGGCCCGTTCAACCTGGGCGGACCGCGGGGTGACTCCTCCTCGTCAGGTCGTCGCTACAACCTGACCATCTCGATGTCGATTCGCAATGTGCTGAATCGAAACAATCCCGGTCCGATCATCGGCAACATCGAGTCGCCGCGATTCGGCCAGGCCAATCAACCCTATGGCGCCGGCACCCTCGGCGGCACTGGCTTTTCCGAGTCGGCGGACAACCGCCGATTGGAGCTCCAGATGCGGTTCACGTTTTAGCGGACAAGAACTGGGCTAACACCCGGATTGCGAGTCTGAGTTCTTGAGGAAAAAGGGTAACACTCCAAAGCATGGGTTCCCTGGAGGAACCGAAAGGGGTGTTACCTATGGAAGGTATAAACGAAGTTCAAGGGAAGACGGAAAAGACCCGCCCCCCTCGGGGGGGGGCGGCGCGGCGGTCGATTCGCTCGCACGTTCACTCCCATCCGTTTGAGGTTAGGCGCAAAGCGGTTCAGTTATGTCTGGAGGAAAGCTTCCCCGTACAACTGGTCGCCTGCGAAATGGGCGGCAAGAAGACAGCCTTCAGCGGTGGCATCGGATGTCGGGCTCCTGTTCACTTTTGAACCAGGTCAAAGTCGTCGAAATAGATCACGCTGTCGGCCTTAGTCCACAGACCCACTCTGCCAGGCTCAGTGAAGGTCGAGTCCTCCACGTCGAATAATTTCTCGCCATTGAAATAGACCGTGAACAGAGGCCCGCTGAATGTCACTCGCAAAGTGCTCCACGCCTGGGATTGCACTTTGTGCTTCACACCGTAAGTGCGCGGAGGTGCGCCCTTCGGTGCAAGCGAGCTGCGGCGGCCATCCTGCACTTTGTACAAGACCACGTTGTCCTCAAGGGCGTTCGCGCGAACAATGTAGTAGTTGTTTGGATCGCGGTACCGCCAAACGATTCCGGCGCCCTGGTCCACTCTGCCGGAGATTGGTTTGAACTTGACGCTCAGCTCGCCGTCTTTGACACTCGCCTTGTCCAGGATGGCGAGCGGAAAGCGCCCGTCGGTCGGGTCGTTGGAGGTTTGCGCCAGCACATTGGGCTTGCTGGGCGCGCTGTCATCTTTCAGTACCTGCCACTTCGGTGCTCCCCCGTTGTGGGTCATTGCCTGTGTCCAGCCTGGCGGCGGGGTACCGGGCTGTGCGGAATCGAAGTTGATTACCTGGGCCGCACCCGCCGCGGCAAGGGCGAAGAGAATAACAAGCAACCTCATGTGCGCCTCCTTGAAGGTCGATTACCTTTGCAGCCAACTCGTGCAGCGATCAGTGTAATGCGGAATGTCCTTCTTGACTACGAAAACGGTAAAGCTGGTCCGCTACTATGGGAGGTAGCCTTGCGGAGTTGGGAATAGACGCGAGCTCCGAGCTAACTTGGACTGAGGGCGCAAACATCGGATCGAAGAACCCGAAGGCTGCAAGACCCACGCCCAGCCCAAGTCTCTCCCCGTCGTAGGCCGCCTAACTGCGCAGGACCGGAAGTCGAAGGCGGAACACGGGGCCTTGCCCCACGCCGAACAGATAACAAACCGTAGTAAGCCCGCCACTAGCGAAAAGTCTGATCGAGCCCGAACGATTTAAGACAATACACCCCTTGGAAAGTAGCCTGCGCTGCGTTGAAAATGGGGGCGTTGATTCAATTAGAACAACTCGCTCTTCCGGCCATACCCTGATAGTCGGCAAACGGGACAAATGGCCCTCAAGCTCAGATCCCCCGAAACGGCGTTGTGGGAAATAGCTCCTGACTTGTCGGCATGTGTTTACTGATCGTTCTACGGCGCCAGAGACAACGGACGGATGACGGCGCGCTGGGAAGAAACCTTGCCACTCTCTGAGCAGCGGGGCGACGCTGGGCCGGATAACGCCCTTGCCGGAAACTGACCCACTACCGTATTCTCACCTGAACCTAACAGAGTAATGCCAGGCGGAGTTCCATATTCTTCGCTCGCTGGTAACGCTTCTCGACGATTCCATCCCCTTCATCGTCGGCTGTGAGATCTCCGCCTGATGGATTACCTGCAAAAGAAGGTCAAGCATATCCACTGAGTTATTCACGAACCGACGAGCAGGAGGCAGCGGGTAGGCGGTAGGTAGTAGGTGGTGTGTGGGGACGCATGCCTGTCCCTGCCTACTGTCTTCCGCCCACTACCTACTGCTCACAAGGGTTTGAAAACATCGGCAAGGGGGAGTGCAAAATTTGGAAGCATCGAAGACAGGAAGAGTTCCCCTTCGACGATTTCGCGCCGCTTGCCGTCGTCAGGCATCGCAAGCAGATCAGCGTGGGTAATCTTTGTGCTAATCAGCATAACGGCATTATAGCACCGGGATTTTGATAGGCCCAAACCCAGGACCTGGTACGTCAAGAGTGCGCTTCACCCAAGTTGACGCAGATCCACCGGAGCAAAGTCCCCTTCGCCACTCCCCGCCAGGGTGCTCAATAAAGCCTCGGCATGCCAGTCCAAGCGAAGAAGCGAGCGTAGCGCAGACCTGTTCTTTAGGTCTGCGGCTTGAATCTTGAGGGGAAGGAGAGCGGGTACGACCCGGCGCGGATCGGGCACGACGGCATCTCGGTGGGGCTATGGCAGTTCAACCTGAAGGCGAATCCGCAGGGGTCGCGGAGCTGCGCCAAGAATCATGCGTGCTCCACCGGGCTTGCGATGAACTAGATTTTGCAAGGCGGGATTATGAATCGGATTTTTCAGGGAAAGAGGGTCTTGGTGTTGATGGCGGAAGTTCACACCCACGGGGAATCACTCCCCGGCGGGAGCCCACTCCGTCCGTTTCTTACCGGCGGCGTCCATCGGGGTGGCGGCGGCGAACTCGATACGCCGTGGGATTTTCGATTCCGAGAGGTGGGCTCGGCAGTGGGCGACAACAGCACGGCGTGTGAGAGTGCAGTCTGGGCGAAGTTCGATGAGCGCTTCAATCACTTCTCCTTGCCGCTCGTCGCGCACACCGTGCACGTTGCAGGCTCGTATCTCGGGCAGCTTCAGCAGCACGTGCTCGATCTCGACGGGATCTACCTTGATGCCGGAGATGTTGATGATCGCCTTCGAGCGGCCGCATAAGATTAGCTCGCCGTCTGGTTCCAGGCGACCTAAGTCCCCCGTGATGTAGAAGCCGTCCTGGAATTTTTCGGCGTCCGAATCAACGGGATCGAAGTGGGCGGAGATGACGCCCGGGCCGCGCACCGCAAGGTTGCCGGTGCAACTGGGCCCCAGCAATTCGCCGTGCTCGCCGAGAATCCGGACCTCGGCGGATTCGACGGGATGGCCGGCGAGTCCGGGCCGGAAGAGGGAACCCGCACGCTGAATGGCGATCACACCAGTCTCGGTGGAGCCGTAAAGCTGCCGAATCCGCAGGCCCAGCATCGACTCGCAAGCGCCGGCAGTCTTCGGCGGCATTGGCGCGCCGAAGGAGACGGCAACCTCCACGCTCTCGAACGAAGCGCGGGTGGCGCCGCTTTCGGCCAGCATTGTATAGACGAACGGCGATCCCATCAGCACCTGAATCCAATGATCTCGGATGGCGGCTTCCACTTCCGCCGGCGCGAAGGAGTCCGGCAGCGTAACACACATGCCGTACAGCAGCGGCAGCAGGAGACAGTTGTCGAAGCCCCCGGAGTGATAGAAAGGGACGGCGCTCAACTGGCGCATGCCCGAGCCCAAGCCGAGTGCCTTGGCAGTAGAACTCTGCGCCGAGATCAGATTGCGAGCGGAGCGGAAGACAATGCGCGGGCGGCCCGTGGACCCGGATGTGGGGAAGCAGACGCAAGGCTCGCTCTCCGGTTGCGGCGAGGGCGGCAGAAGGGCCGTGGATGTGAGCAGTGCGTCGCGCACATCGGCCTCGTCGATCAACACCACCGTGGCGGGCAGCGCTCCCGATTCGCGCCAGTGTCCCAGCATGTCGCTGCGCGCGATGAGAGCGCGCGGCGACAGTTGCGACGCGAGCCAGGCGATCTCGCGCGGCCGCCACTCGGGGTGGAACGGCGCCCAGACTGCGCCGATGCCCGCGGAGGCAAGCACGCCCGCCGCGACTTCCCAGCAGTTGGGAAGGCACACCGCCAGGCGGTCCCTGCGTTGAAGACCCGCCCTGTCTGCGAGGAGACGCGCAAAGCGACCGCTCCGCAAACGAAGTTCGGAGTAAGAAATGGCAATCCCGTGATCGATGACGGCGACAGCATCGGGTTGCCGCGCGGCAACTCCGTCGAAGGCAGCTCTCAACATGAGCGTTCCTGAAGAGAGGCAACACATGCAGCCAACCGCGGAAGGTCCAACAGTACCTCGGTCTTCAACTCCGCTTCCGTCAGGGTGATACTGAACTCCTTCTCTACGGCGGTGACGACGTTGAGAATCGTGAGCGAATCGAGCCCGGCCACTTCGTCGAGGCGGGTCAATCCGGCCATTTCTTCGGGCGACAGGTTCAGATTGAGCACAGAGCAGGAAAGCTGCCGCAGTTGTTGCAGAATGACGTCGTTCGAGCTCATCGCGCACCTCCACTCACCAGCGAATCCAACCATCCCACTGCTCGGGCGCTCTCAGCACTTGCTCTTCGAGCGTCTTCACCATTCGTGCGAGCCCATCTTCCACGAAGCGCGCGCGGTTCTGCCACTCGCATGGGTGGACAGGCGTTCCGAACTCGATCCGGAGCCTCCGTGAATCGCCCAGGCACAGCATGGGAACTAGCGGAGCGCGCGCAATCCATGCGAGGTGAAGAAAACCGGTTGGAAAGCGGCACGGCTTCCCAAGGAAATCGAGGCGCACAAGCTCGCGCGAAAACGGGGCATCCATGTGGAGATCGATCAGCCCGTTCGAACGCAGCCGGGCAAGCATTTTGAGGCTCGAGTCCGGGTCGTGCACGTCCACTTCCTCTCCGAGAACTCCGGCGAGGAACTTGACGTAGGGCATTTGCAGGAAACGCTTGCCGAACCGGCCCGCCCAATCATCAGGCGGCTTGTGGTTGCGCACTGAAAGTGCGGGGTAACCAATGGAGTGGAGGTAGCGTTTGGCGGCTCGGCTGGCGAAAAAGTGGCCGCTGATGAGAAGGGCACCGCGGCCCGATGAAAGCGCGGCGGTGAGGTTATCGAGGTTCACCATCTCCGCAGTGCCTGAGCGGCTTGCAGGCGCGTGCCGCTCCATGATTAGGTCATCTTGAAATCTGCGGACGTCGTTCCTGAAAAAGTTGCGCGCGATTTGCTCCAGCCGTGAGCTCCCCGCCTCCGCGGGGAAGGCGAGCGCAAGCCTTTCCATCAAGCGGCGGCGAGGTGCGCGCAGTGCGAAGGATGCGAACCAAGCCAACGCATCGCCAACGGCGTACATCCAGCTCAGCGGCAGAAAACGCGCCAGCCACCTCCCAGGGTAGAGGTAAACCAACCACGCCAAGTCCTTCACTCTCAATAGGGGGCGCGGCGGGCCCGACCGCACTATGTTAGCTGCAATTTCCATATCGGGCTCCCGTATATGGAAGATCTTACCCAGGATTTCCGATTTGGCCTCCTGGCCACCATCTATACATCCAGCCGCCTCCGTTGGAGCATTTTTCCATGCTACTTTGGCTCAGCGTGCTGCCGGGGTACACGACCACCCCCGTTTCCCCGCCGATACAGACCCGATGATTGCTTTGCGCGAACTCGCCCTGCGTTAGTGCTTGCTGAGCTGGGTAGCCATGCTCAGGAGCAGCTTGCGATTGGCGCTCGTCATACCTTCGAACATCTTCACCAACCGCTTAACAGGTTTCCCCGAGCCGACTTGCTCAGGCACCTTGGGCGCGCTGGGCTTGCCCTCTCCATGAAACAAGAGCTGATACGGTTCGACCTCCAGTGCCTTCGCAAACTTCTCCAGGGTCGAAAGGGAGGGGGCGGTATACCCGCCTTCTACACGAGATATGTAGGATCGCAAGAGACCGGACCGTCTTTCGATGTCACCTTGCGACAAGCCTTTTGCTTCGCGCAGCGCTCTTAATCTTTTTCCAAGTTCCATGCTGTTATTAAATCAGAATTGAGCACAAGTGTCAATCACGCGGAGTTAATATAGTCTCCGACTTGAGACTCCTCGCCACTTGCGACGCCAGCAGTTCCAGGAGCGCCAAGGCAAGTATCGAGCCCCCCACCTCGCTAAGAGGGGGCACGAGAATCGCCATCTCCGAACGATCAACAAGCTCACGATCGTTAGTGTCGGTAAGCGTAATCAGCCTTGCCCCTTTGAGCTTGATTTGGGCGGCGGCCTGATGAACCTCCCGCCTGATCCTCAGACGCGACCCGGAAACAAACATGGCCACGTCCCCGCGCCGCAAATGTAACAGGGGGTCTGAACAGAATTCGGACACCTCAATTCCCTCACCATGAATCCCCCCAAATGCGCTTAGCCGCCGGGCGGCGCGAACAACCACGGGATGATAAAGACCGCCTCCTACCAGCCAGAACCGGTCCATAGCTCGGAGTTCCTGCGCCAACGCGCGAAGCGCGTCAGAGAGCTGGGTAAAAGACCACTCCAGTTGTTCCGGCAATCGCTTCAGTTCGTCTTCGAACAACTCAAGCCCCGCGCTGGAGTGCTTGAGGACGCGCGCCGCAATCAGAGCAATGCTGGAAAGTGCAGCGAGCTGGCAAACTGCGGCGGCCGCAGAATCCTCAGCGCCTTCATCCCGCGTGAGAAAAACGCCCTCGCACGCCCTGGCCAGCGGGCCATCGGGGTTACGCGTCAATGCCAGGAGTGCGGCGCCTCGAGAGCGCGCGATGCGGACGACCTCGAGCCCCTCGGGGTCTTCGCCCGATGCCGAAATCACTACCACGACCGCTCGGGGACGCAGCGTGGAAAGCGTGTACGCTTCAAAGACTTTTGCGGAGCGTGCCAGCACCGGCCAGCCGGCCAGCCACTCGAACAAATAAGCCCCCGCCATACCCACCGGCAATGATGCGCCGCAGCCGCAAATGTAGATGGGTGCTTCACCCCATCGGACGTGGCGGATAAGCGTTTCGTATTCGCGGACGCCCTTTTCGAGCGTCTCACGGAGAAGCCGGGGGATTTCCAGGATCCTCGCTCTTGTTTCCATGTGCGGCCACCTTGAGGAACGGTTGGTTCCTCCTCAACGCAACTCTTCCGCTCTTTGAACGCCAGGCATCCCTGCTTCAGCGGAAATACCAGAACCATGCGCACAGAGGTGGGCGCCAAAGAGCAGGATCAAAGCTGCTCCATAAGCCCAGAGCAACAGAGTTGCGGAAATAGCGAATGGCCCGTAGACCTCCCGGAAGCGAAAGAGCGGCAACGTCTGTATGTAAGTGAGTTTCCCCAGCTCCGTCAAAACACCCCCGATCATGGCCGCGGGAAGAACCCGGTTGATCGGAACCCGGCCGTTCGGCAGGAAGAAATAAATCACGAAGCAGATCGAGACGGCGAGCGGGACCGAGATCATTTCCATAACACCACGAGAGACCGCTGCCACTACCACTCGGGACGGGATCCATCCGAGGGTGAAGGTGAGCACCCATTGCGCGGCGGTGGAGAGGAGAATCGAAAGAAACGCCATAAGACCCGTCGCCACAGCCAGAAAGAAGGACATAGCCTGGTTCTTCAGGAAACTGCGGTTCCGCCGAATACCCCACACATGATTCAGCGCGACCTCCAAGGGCAGAAAGACCCCCGAACTGGTGAAAACGAGCATAACCACGGAGATGAGTTGAAGCCTGGGACGCCCTTGTACGAGCTGGGTAAGGTTTCGAATGATGGAATCCGCTCCCGCAGGCAAGTGAATCCGCAAAAGTTCCAGGATCACGCGGTAGGCGCCCTCCCAGTGCAGCCATCGGCGACAAACTGTGAGCAAGAGGAGTGTGAACGGAAAGAAAGAGAGATACACATTCGCGGCTATCGAGAACGCGTAGGCGTGCACCTCCGTCGCAAACAAATAACGCAGGCTGAGAACGAGACGGCCTCTAATTCCCTTAAACAGTTCGCTGCGGCTTTGGGCCAATTCAGTCGGGCTCCTCACTAAGTCTCCCCTCGAGAGATGCTGAAACATCAAGAACTATCCCCTCCCTCTCACCTACGATCGCCCCGGTGGAGACTGTCAAGCCCGCGTGTATCCACCTTAGCATCACGTGACAACGCCTTAGTCCATTCCAACTGAAACGAAGCGAAGTATAAACGATGTGCCCGCCTGCCGCCAGAGGGCGAAAAACTGGGTAGTGGGTCAATTTGATGTAGAGGCGGCTTTACGCCGCCATTTGGCGATCCCGCCTTGCGGGATCGCCGCTACAGCATCAAATTGACCCACTTCCAAAAGCTGACTACAGACTTGCACTCGGCAGCGGACATCAACCACAATAAGACTGTAACAGAATAACCATCTGTATGATCTGCACCATCTGTAGATTGACCAGGGCAACTAAGGAGGCCTGCCCCGCGCAAGAAGTTACAATTCGGACATAGAAAAAGTGCTATAATACCCCTTTGCTACTAATCAACTGAGACGGTTGGGCTTCATCTGCTGATGAGCTCGCAAGCGGGGCGATTCATATTAGCGCGTCTTGTGGTGTTCAGGAATCGAAGGAGCAAAGCATGAAACGGAAAAAGCAGAAGCCAAAAGAGGCCGGGTCAAGGAAAGAAAGTCTGACCCGGCGCGACTTTTTGAAAGGGGCCAGCGTCGCTGTTTCCAGCGGATTGCTGATTACGGAAGCGCACGCGGCCTCCCCTCCAACAGGGTCGGATGCTGTCGCTGGCCCAGGGCCTGTCCCCATCACGTTGAGGGTTAACGGTAAGCCTCACAAACTGAATCTCGAACCCCGCGTCACACTGCTCGATGCTCTTCGGAACCATCTGGACCTAACAGGGGCTAAGAAGGTGTGTGATCGCGGGGTCTGTGGCGCTTGCACGGTCATCCTGGATGACAAACCAGTCTATGCCTGCAACTTGCTCGCAATACAGGCGGAGGGACATGACATCGTGACCATCGAAGGGCTTTCGCACGATGGCGAACTGCATCCCGTCATGACCGCCTTTGTCGAACACGATGCGCAGCAATGCGGCTTCTGCACGCCCGGTTTTGTCGTGGCGTGCAAGGCCTTCCTGGACAAACATCCAAACCCTACGTTTGATGAGGTTGAAGAGGGACTGGGGGGGAACCTCTGTCGCTGCGGGACGTACGTGGGGGTTCGGCAAGCCGTGCTGGAGGCCGCCAAGTCGATGAAGGGAGGGAAAGCAAATGCCTAAGTGCAAATACGATTGGCCGGAAGCAGGAGAAAGGAAACTCATCGGCAAGCGGATCAGCCGCATCGACGGGCCCGTCAAGGTGAGCGGCAAGGCCAAGTACACTTACGACGTCAACCTCCCGGGTATGCTCTATGGCAAGATTCTGCGCTCACCTTATGCTCATGCCAAAATCACCGCCTTGGACACCTCCGCCGCTGAGAGCACACCTGGCGTGAAGGCAGTCCGCAAGATTCAGGATGTGGGCAAGGAAATTCAATGGGCAGGCGACGAAATCGTGGCCGTGGCGGCAGAAAGTGAAGAGATTGCTCGAGACGCCTTGGATAAGATCAAGATCGAATTTGAACAACTCCCCTACCTGGTTCATGAAGAAGACTTGAGTAAGGTGGGTGAGCACGCCAAAGCGGCAGGCAGCGAGAAGAGTGGTGACCCTGACAAGGCTTTCAGCGACCCGGATGTGGTCATTTCCGAAGGTTACTACGGCATGGCCATGATCACACACTGCTGCCTTGAAACACACGGTAGCGTCGCTGAGTGGACAGGTCCAGACACCTTGAAGACCTATTTCTCCACTCAAAACGTATCCGGAATACCGGGTGAAGTCGGTGAAGCACTAAGGCAGGCGGGCATCGATGTCAAGAACAACAACATTGAGACCATCTGCCAATACATCGGCGGAGGGTTTGGCAGCAAGTTCTCTGCCGACCGTTGGGGTGTTGAGAACGCCCGGCTGGCAAAGATGGCTGGCAAGCCCGTCAAACTGCTGCTCGAGCGTGACATGGATTTGGAAGTGGCCGGGGCGCGACCTTCCAGCTTCGCAAAGATTAAAGTGGCGGCAAAGAAAGACGGGACGATCGTTGCTTGGCAATCGGACTCCTGGGGCGCGGGGGGTCCGGAGGGCACTGGCATGCCTCCCCTTCCCTACGTCTTCACCGGCATACCCAACAAGGTCACTCGCCATACCTCGGTGAGCACGAACACTGGTCCCGCGCGCGCTTGGCGGGCGCCCAACCACCCCCAGGCGGCACTGCTTACGATGGGCGCTCTTGAAGACCTTGCCGCTAAGCTGAACATGGACCCGCTCGAGTTCTTCTCCAAGAACGCCGATCTCGCGGGCGAGCGCGCGGAGGTGTACCGGCAGGAGCTTCGCAAGGCTGCTGAGCTGATTGATTGGGAGAGGAACTGGCACCCGCGCAGCCACAAGACTCCCAGTTCCATCAAGCGTGGCCTGGGAATCAGCCTCCACACCTGGGGTGGCCGTGGGCACAACAGCAATTGCAATGTGAACATTCATCCCGATGGCTCCGTCGAGGTAAATCTGGGGAGCCAAGACCTGGGCACCGGGACGCGGACCGTAATCAACATCGTGGCGGCAGAGACCCTGGGTCTTCCGCTTGAGGCGATTGCGGTAAACATCGGAGATAGCAAGTATCCGAACGACGGCGCCTCCGGCGGAAGCTCCACAGTGGGCGGAGTAAGCGCTTCCACTCGTCGCGGATGCGTGGACGCCCTCGATCAACTCTTCGCTGCCGTGGCCCCCAGCCTGGGGGTATCCGCTGACCAACTCATAGCCGCTGGTGGAAGGATCCAGGCGAAGGCCGACTCTTCTAAGAGCCTTACCTGGAAGCAAGCCTGCGCCAAGCTGGGTGTGAAGATGATACAGGTGACCGGCAAGCACCCCGGTCCCTGCTCGCTGGGCTCCAGTGGTGTGGGCGGAGTGGAAATGGCGGATGTCTCTGTGGACACCGAGACAGGAATCGTGAAGATCAACAAGATGG
>JBEKUR010000061.1:0-26409 GCA_049514855.1 Terriglobia bacterium | reverse complement strand
CTCCCTTCGTGTTGCCCCTCTTCCACATCAAACCGGTGAAAATCACCGCAGACATGGGCACGGAAAGGTAGGCCGAGATGAATTGAAGGTAGTACCAGATGGTCACCGAAAGGCCGACCAGCGGAGCTGCCAGGACACCCAGGACCGCCATGAGCACTGTCACCCAACGGCCAATCACCACTTGTTGGCGTTCCGGGGTGGCTGGCCGAAACCGAAGCACAAAATCCCGCACTACCAACGTGGCGCTGGAGTTGTAGCAGGCGCTCATGGAGGACATCAGGATGGCAATCAGGCCCGCCACCACCAGCCCGCGCAGACCCACGGGCAAAAGACCCTGGACCAGCTTGGGATAAGCCCCGTCATAGCGAGGCAGCGCCGGGTAAAGAACTCGAGCGATCAACCCAGGGAGCACCAGAATGAAGGGAACCATGAGCTTCAGGAAGCCCGCAAAAATCGCCCCCCGCTGGCCGTCCTGAAGAGTGCGGGCGCCCAAGACACGTTGCACGTTAGTCTGGTCCATACACCAGTAGAACAAACCCGACAGGAAATTGGCGACGAGGAAACCTGTGATGGGAAAGTCGTTATTGAGAGGCTTGACCATCTGTATCGCGGTGTGAGGCACGTGGCTGAGCAGGCCGGACCACCCACCCACCGCCCTCAGCCCGAGGATGGTGAGTAAGGCGCTGCTCAGGATGAGCCATGTCCCTTGGACCATGTCCGCGTAAACCACGGCGCGCAATCCGCCTTTCATCGTGTAAAGGGCCGTGAAGGCCGACATGATCACCATTACCAGGGTCTGGTTCCATCCAAACAACACCCCGAACAGGAGTGATCCCGCCCAGAGGTCAATGGCGTTTTTCGTGAGCACATTCATCACCAGCAGATTAGCGGAAAGGAAAGCGCGCATGCTCCAGCCAAATCGGCGCTCGAGAAATTCCGGGATGGTGAAGATCTTTTCACGAAGATAAAGGGGCGCGAAAATTGTGGCAAGGACGATGAGGTCCCACGCGCCCACCCATTCGAACCCTCCGGCGACCATTCCGATGCGATAACCGTCGCCCGCCAGCCCCAGGACATGTTCTGCGGAGATGTTGGAGGCAAGAAGTGACATGCCGATGAATGGCCAGCGAAGGTCGCGGCCCGCCAGAAAATATTCGCTGCCCGAGCTGCTCTTACCCGCCGCCCGCGTCACTGCGTACACAACCAGCGCCAGGCTGGCGAAAATCGTTATCGCGTCAATGTAGGACAGCATGATGTTTCACTCCCCGCTTGGGTTGTGGGACTGCCATGACAGGACCGCCAGCAGCGTCATGAAGCCATCCCCCAGCGGTCCTTCGTAGCCCTTTGCGCGTGCCGTCCCACCGCTTCCAGTCGTAGGTCCGGCCGCTGGGTCCATGGCCCTGAAACTGTCCCTCTTCAAAGGCGCGCAGGATCGGGAACCCGATTTGACCTACAGAGAGTCGAAAAATTACCACACGGAATCCGTCCAAGAGCCAGGTTTCCGGATGGGTTTTTTCCCCTACCGGGACTTCCATTGCCAGTCCCGAGTAAATGCGAGTTTACACCCCATCATCCCTGAACTCATAGAAGCTGTGACAGAATTCTGGAAGGACCTTCTCACCACAGAGGCAGAGAGGTCGCACCGAGCGCCTTTCAATTGACTTGCGGGCTGCCATAACTTAGACTCGCAGCGTCACACAGCACGTCGATCCCATAAACACAGGTGAAGATGTTATGCGACCCACGGCTAGAAGGGATCTCCTCAAAGGGTTGGCGGCAGCGATCCCCGTCTCAGCGGTTCTCTCAAACTACCGGGCAATGGCTGCGCCCCTGCGCAAGAAGGTGAAGATTACCGACGTGAAAGCCATGTTCGTCCACGTAAACACCGATTCGAACCTGGTGAAGATTGAAACTGACAGCGGCATCACGGGAATCGGCGAAGCCTACTGGGGGCGCGGAGTAAAAGATGTGATCCTGGGCTACCTGCGCCAACTCGTGGTGGGCCAGGACCCGCTGGACATTGAGCCGCTCTACACCAAAATGCTTCGCTTCACAGGCGGAGCAGGTTCGCAGGCGGGAGTGACGGTGACGGCGATCAGCGGAGTGGAAATCGCCCTGTGGGATCTGGCAGGGAAGATCCTGGAAGTTCCCGTGTGCAAGCTGCTGGGCGGCCAATACCGCGACGGCGTGCGCGCCTATTGGACGCGCTCGCCCCAGGACATGCTTGACCCGGCTTCCTGCCGCGAGTTTGCGGCCGTGCTCAAGAGCCACCCCTACGGCATCACCGCCGTCAAGTCGGATGCCGATTCCTTCCCCGCGAAGTACGACCCACAGTTCCGCGAGCCCGGTCACGAACCGTACAGCAGCCACCTGACGCCCAAGGACCTGGCGCGGATTGCCAGGGGCTTTGCCAACCTGCGCGAGGCACTCGGGGAGGACGTTGACATCGCCGTTCATTGCCACTGGGAGTTCGACTGGATCGACGCGCTGGAGTTGGCGCGGGCCGTCGAGCCCATCAAACCCATGTGGCTGGAAGATCCCATGCCGCCGGATTACTCGGAGTCCTGGAGCAAGCTGACCGCGGAATCTCCCGTGCCGATCCTGACTGGAGAAAATCTTTACAAGCGCCAAGGCTTTAAGCCCTTCATTTTGAACCAGGGTTGCCACCTTATTCAGATCGATATCCCCAAGGCGGGCGGACTGCTGGAGTCAAAGAAGATTGCCGACCTAGCGGAGCTCTTCGAGCTTCCCGTCTGCGCTCACATCGCTTCCAGCCCGCTGGGGGCGTTGGCATCCGCACACTGCGCGGCGGCCATCCGGGACTTCCGCGCCCAGGAATTTTCGCCCGGCGCCCTGTCCACCGAAGCCTGGGAGAAATTCGTCATCTATGACGGCCCCGTGATTAAGGACGGGAAGTACAGGATCTTAGACAAGCCGGGTCTGGGTGTGGAACTCAACGAAGAGTGCGTCCGCGGGCACTTGATGCCCGGGGAGACGTGGTGGGGGTGAGAGGCAAGTTCGTCGAGCCTCTTCCGCCTCCTGAATCCTGACTCCTGAATCCTGCTTTTTGCCCACCTACCACCTACCTCCTTTCTTTTCAACAACATTCCCGCTTTTCAACGCGTAACTACCTTTGTTTTCTAGAACATTCCCGGTTCTGCCCTGTCCGTGGAAGTCCGGTCCTTTGTTTTCATAGACATTCCCGCCTCGTCCGTCACTTTTTGAAGTTACTAGTCCTTTCTTTCCGTTTCGGCGGTGACATCTTGTCGTAGTCGGCGGTACGGGCCAAGGGTCTCGTCAACTCGAACTCCCCTCAAATGCAGTAGGCAGTCGGCAGTAAGCAGAAGGCAGTCGGCGGTGGCAAAAGAAAGAAGGCAGCTCATAATAATTCACAATTCATAATTCAGCATTGCTCTAGCGCCTGCCGCGGCTCTTCTGCCTCCTGAATCCTTACCCCTGAATCCCGGCTCCTGAATCCTGAATCGTGATCTGGCACCTGCAACCTGCTCTTCCCCACCTGCCACCTACCATCTACGACCTACCGCCTACCGTCTACCACCTATCACATCCCTAGCCTCGTGTCAAGAGCAAAAAGGCCGGATTCAGAAGAGCAGGAGTGTAGAAGCGGGCGCGATCCCGCCCTGCGTGATGCTGGCGGCCACGCAATGAAGATGATTGAGGCCGTAAAAACGCCGCGGCCGAGGCATGCAAAGATTCTACCTCAGCCTCAAGCGGAATCAGCATGTCGCAGACCTCACAAACCGATGTCTGCGCCACCCGCCAGGATTTCGAAATCATCCTCGTTCAACACGGCCCGCGTCCGCAGAAGATTGCAGGTCACGAAGAAATAGCGGTCCGAGAGCACCAGGCGCCGCAGACGCGACTTGGGGAAAGAGTATTCGCTGTTTCAATAATCGGCAACACCCAAGAGCCGCAGAGTTACAAAACCCGCCCGCCGTTAAGATTGGCGGACCGTAGGCCGCGGCGGGCGCTATCCGCTCTAGTGGGCAGGGAGAACAGAACGGAATTCACGGTCGTCCTCCCCGCGGGCGGCATCCTCAGGCGCTAATTGTGCATCCATAGTAATTGGACAGAGGGAATGGGCGAAATGCCTAGCTGCGGTACCAGGAGCCCCTTTCGGAATCCCACGCGACGTTCGAAGTCCTAACCCATACGCCTCGGTGAAGCAAGCACCAACCATCTGCAAAGGGTTCGACCAAGAACCCGAAGATTACGCCATGCTGGAGCGCAGACTTTTCGATCTGATTGAAGGCGTCTCTCACAAGGAGCGGGAGGTGGGAGGGTTCGTGCGAGCGTTGCTGGAGAGCATGCTGCGCGAGTTCGGAAACTCCCTCCACCTGCTGGCGACTGCTGAGTTCCGCCGGGAGGACGGCCGCTATGAAATCACATGGTCACAAGGCGAACCCCTTTGGGATCTGTTGGACCGTGGATTGTCTTATCGCAAAGTGCAACGCCGTCTGTTGGGCCAGCCTTGGTGGATCCAGCGGGGGTTGCGCCGACAGGCCGAGGGTCGCGAAGACTGGTACGACCTGATTTTGATTCCGGTGGACCGCGAGTTGCGTCAGGTGCTTGGCCTGGTCACTCCCTCCATGGCTGGTAAGGAGGGCCAGCAGCGCGAAGCTGACTTCCAGGTACTGGGACGGCTGATCCGGTTCTTTGGTGATCGCCAGCATCAGCAAGCGAGGCTTCAGGAAATCTTGACGCTTGCGCGGGAACAGCAAATGAGCTTATTGTCGCCAGAACTGCCCTCCTTGCCCGGTTATCAAGCTGCTCAACGGTCCGTTCCGGCGCAGGAAGTAGGCGGCGATTATCACCAGATCATCCCCTTGGGGCCGGGCAGTTTTGCCGCGGCGGTCGCCGACGCCAAGGGCAAGGGATTCGAGGCGGCAGTCCTGGTGACTGCACTGCATGCCACGCTTCATGTGGTCAACGCCACACCATTCCAAGTGGTGCACAAAGTGCGACTGATCAACCGCAGCCTGGCTGAGCAGGGCAAACAGCGCAATCTGATTTCCCTGTTCTACGGGGAGTTTGACGATCAGGGCCGCTTGCTCTACGTCAACTGCTCACATCCATCGCCGATTGTAGTCCGGTCCGATGGCCTTGAAGAACTGGCTGATGGTGGGCTTTTTCTCGGCCTTGACCCGGCGAGCGAGTACCACATGGGCGTCTGCGACCTGCGCTCCGGCGATCTGCTGGTTGCTTATACAGACGGCTGGACGGAGCTCTCGAACGAGCAGAATGAGGAATTTGGTGCGGAGCGGCTCCGGGAGGCCCTGCGCCCCGCGCATGGCGCCACGCCAGACAGCGTCATTGACCTCATCGAAAAGGCCTGTGATGCCTTCCGCAACGAGCTTCCCTTCCACGACGACCGCACTCTCCTGGTCATCCGCCGAGACTGAGCAGGCAGCGCCCGCCGCGGCGGGTTTTGTAACTTTTGTTCAGACACCCCCTCACCCGGCCCGCCCCGGCTGAAGAGAACGCCGGCGGCGGTCCACCCTCTCCCCCAAGGGGGAGAGGGCAAGTCGGGCAAGGCCAGGAAATCTCAGCAAAATTGTAGAAACCCCAGACCCTCTCCCCCAAGGGGGAGAGGGCAGGTCGCGCAAGGCCAGGAAATCTCAGCAAAAATGTAGAAACCCCAGCGGCGGCGCTGGAGCCCCTCTCCCCCAAGGGGGAGAGGGCAGGTCGGGCAAGGCCAGGAAATCTCAGCAAAAATGTAGAAACCCCAGCGGCGGGGCTGAAGCCTTGCCCTTCCAGACCCGTGGCGAGAAATGCGGGTTGGTCACGAGAGTTTTGATCGCCTCAGTCTGGAAGACCTTCAAAAGGTGATCTCCTCGAGATTGCGAATGCTGTGGTCGTTGGTCACCAGCCGCTCCTCCACATGACTCAAAATCGCCGCCTCATCGTGCTCGCTCGGTGCCTACTTGTTTCCTGCTGCTTGGGGTGTGGAGGCCAGGCGGTTTAGCAATTCGCCGAGCTTCTTCACCTCCTCGCCGTAGCCTGCCCAATCGCCTTGCCGTTGCAACTGCAAGGCGCGTTGGTAGTGCTGGTTGGCCTCGCGGATGAGCGCTTGGGTATCGACCCCAGGGGCGCCAGGCGCCTTGTTGGGTGCTTGCGCGGCCGGTCCCGCAGGCGGAGGGGGGGCCGCGCTGGTGGTCACCGTGCCGCTGAAGATCCGGCTCAGCGCCGCGTCGAGCGTATCCTCCATCACCACGTGGTCCGAGTAGGCCACGATCACGCGCTTCAATTGTGGTAGACCGCCTCCGGCCTCAGCGGCGAGGTAGAGGGGCTCAACGTAGAGGACCGAATTCAAAACCGGGACGACGAGCAAGGTGCCGCGGATCACCGTCGAGCCGCCCTGCCCCCAGAGCGTGAGTGCCTGGGAGATGCCAGGGTCCTGGTCGATTCGCGATTCGATCTGCTGCGGCCCGTAAACGAGCTTTTGCTTGGGGAAGGTAAAGACCAGCACCTTGCCGTAGTCGGGGTAATCGCACCGGGCCGCCATCCAGGCAATCATGTTGTCTTTGCGGGCGGGAGTGAACGGCACCATCAGGATGAATTCTTCCCGCACGCCCACTTCCGCCAGCTTCATGATCGTGTAGTAGGGGCTCATCGGCGCGGCGGCGCCACGCGCGGCGCTCTGCGCAACCCGCCACAGGTCTTCCTTGTTGTAGAAGACTCTCGGGTCCATCATGTGGAACAGCGCATACTTGCCGGCCTGGATGGAAAAGAACTCTTCCGGATAGCGGATGTGGGCGCGCAGATCCTCGGGCATGGCCGAAAGGGGTTCGAAAACTCCCGGAAAAATACTGTTGTAAGCCTGGATGAGCGGGTCGGAGGCGTCGCTGATGTAGAAGCGCACTTGCCCGCTGTAAGCATTGATGGTCGCCTTGACGGCATTGCGCATGTAATTGCCCACTCCCTCCGCGGGCTCTGAGTAAGGATACATCTCGGAGGTGGTGTAGCCATCCAGAATCCAGTAAAGCGACCCATCGTTGGCGACGGCCAGGTAGGGGTCGTGGTCGTAGGCAAGAAAAGGCGTGAGCCGCTGCGCGCGATCCAGAACCCGCCGGTAGATCATCAACCGGCTTGCGGGCTGGATATCGCCTGAAAACAGGACGTTCTTTTCGCCGAAGGCCAGCGCGAACAGGAGCCTTCGCCAGAAGTTCTCAACCGGGATTCCACCCGCACCTTGGTAGTTCGTAACATAGACGTTCTGGTCTCCCTGGGGGTAATCGAACTCCTGCGCCCGGGTTCTCACGAAGCAGTAGTCGTTCCCGAGCTCGCCGTAATAGATCTCAGGCCGGGTGATCCGGATGGACATGCTGGAGACCGGAGGGATGTTCTTGATGAACAGTACCGGCAGGCCTTCACTGGTGAATTCGTTCACCGGCCCGAGGCAAAGGCCGTAGCCGTGGGTGTATGCCAGGTGCTCGTTGATCCAGCTCCGGCCCGGCAGGCTGGCGGCAGAAAGCTCGCGCGGTGAGAGCGAGACCTGGCGGTAAATCCCGTCAATCCAATAGCGGTCGTTATCAACGTGCTGGAAGTCGTAGTAAGTGCGGATCTCCTGGAGCTGGGCGAAGGTGGTCAACAGCGGCTTGTGGTCCCACATGCGGACGTTGCGAAATGTGGCCTCATTCTTCCGGATGTCATCCAAGCTCAAGTCTTCGACGGCGGAGAATTCGCGCTCCTCGAAACGATCCAGCGCATACGCCTGGCGGGTGAATTTAATGGCGTTGGCGATGTAGTCGCGTTCCCGGTCAATTTCATTGGGGGCCACGATGAAGCGCTGGACGATCTCGGGATAGAGCGCCCCGCCGAGCACTGCCACGACAACCAGAAGACCCACGGAATAGAGCGCGGGGCGCACACGCCCCCACTTCGCCCCGGCCAGGAATGCAACGGCCGTCAACAGGCAAAGGAAGAGTTCCGCTCTTAGAACCGGCAGCGTGGCGTGCACATCCGTGTACCCAGCGCCATAGATGAGCCCGCGCGGGGAATAAAGCAAGCCGTACATGGCCAGCCGCGCCCGATAGGCGAAGACAACAAAGAGCAATGCCGCCAGCGCCATCAGGTGCGCGCGCGCCGCCCCCATCACTTTGGGCCCACGCGGCGTGACCCATACCCCGCCCTCCACAAGATAGAGGAACACTGCGCTCAAGAGACACACAATGACCGCCATCAGCGCGAGGTAATAGAGGAACCAGTTGAAGGGCAGGCGAAAGAGATAGAAACCCAAATCGATGCCAAACAGCGGGTCTTGCTGGCCGAGGGTTTGCGGGTGCTTCGCCATCAGATACTCCAGCCAGTGGGACATGCCCCATTGGCCGATCACGTATCCAATCAGCAGAACGCCAGCCCAGATGAGCCAGCGGAAAGTCATACCGAAGCGGTCGAGCGCCGCAAACTCGATGACCTCACCGTTGACCCGATAGCCATGCCGGTGGGCGAGCCCGCGGGCAATCAGCAGGTTCAATGCGGTCACGATCATGAAACCCACTCCGACCAGCCCGCTGAGTTGAATCTGGGTTACGAGGATCGTCCGAAAGATGACCCGAAAGCCTTCCTGCTTGAACCAGAGCCAATCCACCAACAGGTTAACACCGTTGGTGAAGAGGGGCAGAAGAATCAGGAAAAACAAGACTAGCGCGAGGATTATTCGTGGTGTGCGATTTTTGGGCATGATGTAACTCCAGAGGTATCTTTACACACCGCCCGAGGCATGTCAAAAGGCTCTCGAGCGGGGGTAGTGGTGTCATTTGGAATATCATCCCTTGCGAAACGGCGGTCATTCCCGCGAAAGCGGGAATCCAGTCCGTGGACAGCGCATTTCCCAAGCTTTGCGGAGTGGATTCCCGCTTTCGCGGGAATGACTGCGGCCTGGAGCGCCCGTGTCTCGCAAATGACACCACTACCCGAGCGGGCGTATGGAACCGAAGCTCGGTGGGTTACTCACCACCGCTGGTGCACGAGTTCACGGATTTTGCTGTCGTAAACTTCGCGCACCTTGGCCATTTGCGCTTTGCTCAGCGGGGCCAGATCGCTTGCGCGGACGTTGTCCTCGACCTGCGCGACACGCTTGGCTCCCGGGATGGCGCAGGTGACAGCGTCAAACATCAGGATCCATCGCAGGGCCAGTTGAGCCATGGTCGCGCCTTGCGGAACAAGGCTTTTGAGAATCTCCACAGCCTCCAGCCCGATTTCATAATCCACGCCAGAGAAAGTCTCACCCCGGTCGAACGCTTCTCCCTGGCGATTGAAGCTGCGGTGGTCATCCTTGGCGAAAGCGGTGTGGTGGGTCATCCGTCCCGACAGAAGCCCGCTCGCCAGCGGCACACGCGCCAGGATACCCACGCGCCGCCGCTTCGCCTCCGGGAAAAACAGTTCCGCAGGACGATGCCGAAACATATTGAAGATGATTTGAATGGTCTGCACGCCGGGAAATTCGATGGCTTTCAGCGCCTCTTCCACGGTCTCCACGCTCACGCCGTAATAGCGGAGCTTGCCAGCCCGTACTAAGTCATCGAGCATGGCGAAAAACTCGGGCCGGTAAAGGAGGACCGGCGGCGGACAGTGCAATTGCAGGAGGTCGATGCAATCCGTTTCGAGATTCCTCAGGCTATCCTCAACGAAGTGCGTAAGGTTCTCCTTGTTGTATCCATCTGGCGTGTGGGGGGAGAGCCGGCGGCCGGCCTTGGTGGTAATGTAAATGGTCTCTTTCCGTTCTTTGCGCAGCCGCGCCACCAAGCGCTCACTACGGCCCATCCCGTAAACATCTGCAGTGTCAATAAAGTTTACGCCACGGTCGATGGCGCAGTGCAGGGCGGCGAGGGATTCTTTATCATCAACCTCTCCCCACGCCGCCCCTCCAATCGCCCACGCTCCAAAGCTGATTTCCGAGACTTTCCACCCCGTACGGCCGAGTTCGCGATAGTGCATTTGAGTTTGCTCCTAATTGCTGGACACTACTCTAGCAGGATACTGAACAACCTTTCTGATCGCTGTCATTCCGAGCGAAGCGAGGAATCTCGCTCTGGAAACGAAGGACCTAAGAGATTCCTCGCTTCGCTCGGAATGACAGGCTAGCGGGTATCTCAGCATCCTGCTAGCTCGCCCACCCCTTGGCCCGCCCCACCGCGCGTCGCCAGCCCTCGCAAAGCTCCTCGCGGCGGGACGTTTCCATGCCAGGTTGGAAGCGTCGTTCTATTCTTAACTGAGTTTTCAACTCCAATTCGCTGCGCCAGAATCCGATCGCCAAGCCAGCCAGGTACGCAGCCCCCAGCGCCGTCGTCTCCGTCGTTGCAGGCCGCTCGACGGGAACCCCAAGAATGTCAGCCTGAAACTGGCAGAGGAAATCGTTGCGCGCGGCGCCACCGTCCACGCGTAACACTTCCGGCTTGATTCCCGAATCCCGCGTCATGGCATCAACCACCTCGCGCGTCTGATAGGCGATGGATTCAAGCGCCGCGCGAATCAGGTGCTTTCGGTTGGCGCCACGAGTCAGGCCTACGATTGTGCCCCGTGCATACGCATCCCAGTGGGGCGCCCCCAGCCCTACGAAGGCGGGGACAAAATAAATGCCCTGAGTGTCCGGCACCGAGCGGGCTATTTCCTCCGTCTCGGAGGCCTCTCGAATCAGTCCCATTTCGTCACGAAGCCATTGGATGGCGGCGCCGGCAATGAACACGCTGCCCTCCAGCGCGTATATTATCTCGCCATTCCTTCCCCAGCCGATGGTTGCCAGCAGCCCCGCCTGGGAGCGGGGAATAGTGGGGCCGGTGTTCATCAGCAGGAAGCAGCCTGTGCCGTAAGTATTCTTGACGGCGCCGGGCGTGAAGCACTGGTGGCCAAACAGTGATGCCTGCTGGTCGCCGGCCACGCCGGCAATCGGAACCCTGGACCCGAACAAATCGGTCTCTCCGAAGATTTCACTTGAAGACTTCACCGTGGGAAGCAATGCCTGCGGAATTCGAAAGTAGCTGAGGATCTCCTTGTCCCAGGCCAGCGTGGCAATGTTGAAAAGCAGTGTGCGCGAGGCGTTAGAGACATCCGTCGAGTGGATCTTGCCGCCCGTGAGGCGCCAGATCAGCCAGGAATCAATGGTCCCGCAGGCGAGGTCGCCTCGCTCCGCCCGTTCACGAGCACCGGTAACATTTTCCAGCAGCCAGGCGATCTTGGTCCCGGAAAAATAAGCGTCGGTCACCAGGCCGGTTCTTTCTCGAATAACCTTATCGAAGCCCTCTTGCCGGATGCGGTCGCACAAAGCGGCAGTGCGGCGGCACTGCCAGACGATGGCAGGATGAATAGGCTTGCCGGTGGCCCGGTCCCAGAGGAGCACGGTTTCGCGCTGGTTCGTAATACCGATTGCGGCAAGGTCCTCCGCATTTGCTCGGGCCTCCGCCAGAGCAGCTTTCGCGACCTCCAACTGCGATTGCCAGATCTCCTCGGCATCGTGCTCGACCCAGCCGGCGCGGGGATAATGCTGCTTGAATTCCCGACTGGCGGAGGCGCACACGGCGCCGTTGCGGTCAAACAACATGGCGCGCGAACTCGTTGTGCCCTGGTCGAGGGCTAGGACGTACTTTGGCATCGCAATTCTTCAACAACCTCCTCGGAGCGGTCTAGCTTACTTGAATTGAAAGCAGAAAGACAAATGGAGTTTGCCGCGTGGTGTAATCCCTCAGTCTCGGATGGCAGCGCAGGTAGCGCCGGGCTATACAGGCTGCGGAAAAACCCCTTGAGGCTGTCATCCTGAGGAGCCGCAGGCGACGAAGGATCTCGCATTGTCTTGAAAATGCTCAGGGCGAGATTCTTCGCTTCGCTCAGAATGACAGCTTGGAAGCGTTTTTCCGCAGCCTGTTTAGCCCGGCACGTGCCGCCCTAAAGGGCGGCGCTACTTGTTTGCCCACGCCGCCCGAAGGGTTCGGCGAGCGTAACCCAAACCGCTTGAACTATTTATCCGAGGATGCGATACTAGCCTCGTTCACCTTTAAGCGAACTATTGTGGGATTGAAACCTAATCTTCAGATTTAGCGTCTTAGGAAGAGTTGGCTCACCGCTTGGGTGAGCGGCTTGATTCCTATGCGAGACAGGAGTTTGTATGGCAGATAAGACCCCAGGCCCCGGGCACGCGATGTTCGGTTTGAACGAGCCGGCCCAAAGCGCCGCCCCGGCGACACCGGCTGCCGCACCCGGCACCCCCCAAGTCGTGTATGTGCAGGCGTCGCCCCCCGTGCCAGCACCTTCGGCCGGCGGCAGCACGATGCGCTGGCTGGTAGGCGCGCTGCTGGCGCTTTCGGTGATTAATCTCATTTTGGTGCTCTATTCCCGGAGCGACCTTAAGACTATCGCCTCGAAGCAGTCCGACCAGTTGGATTTGCTCACCCGGCGCATGGACACCAGCGACGAGCGCTACGCTCAGTTGCGCGGCCAGTTCCAGGTGACGTCGGAGAAACTGGGCCTGACCGAGCAGGAACTCTCCCGCGCACACGCCCTGGCGTCAGACATCCAAAAGAAGCAGCAACAGGCTGTTCAGCAACTGAACGACGCCATTTCCAAAAAGGCCAGCGCCGAAGAAGTGAATAAGGTCCAGACAGACGCCAATGCCAAGTTCGGCGGGCTTTCCACCGACTTGGCAGGCACGAAGAAGGATTTGGCGAGTACCAAGTCCGAATTCGCCAATGCGCTTTCGGGAACCAAGGGCGAACTGAGCGGCGCTATCGCGCGCACGCATGATGAGCTGGTTGCACTGGCCCACAGGACTGACAGGGACTATTTCGAGTTTAATCTTGCTAAGCGACGCTCCCAGCAGAAAGTCGGGACCGTGACCGTGCAATTGGACAAGACGGACACCAAGCGGAACGTCTTCACCGTCAACCTTGTGTTTGACGACAAGCCTCATGTGCATAGGGAAAGAGCCATGGGCGAGCCGGTGTACTTCTACGTGCAGGGGGCTTCGAGCGCCCTCGAGCTGGTGGTGAATAAACTGGGCAAGGATTCCATCGCTGGTTATATCAGCACGCCAAAGGGGTTTTTCCCCAGTGCGACAAACGTACTGGCTGCGCGCCCCGGAGCGTGAGCCGTCGCGAACGAGGGCTGACCTTCGACCGCCAACACTGATTGCCTCTCAAGCTCGCGTCTCGCCTTATAGAGGCGCGAGCTTCTTAATGCTTCTGTCCTCTTGGCTTTTCTCGGAAGAGTTGACGCCGGATTGGGCGAGCGGATTTTTTCCCTTACCGATCACCTACTACCTACCGCCTACCGACCCCGCACCTACCGACCCCGCACCTACCGACCCCGCAATGCACAGACCTTGCATTCACTGCTAGAATGAGGCCTTGAGCTGATATCCTGAAAACTCAATGATCTAATGGGGGCCTTATGTTTGCATTTCACGGCGTGGATTACATGGAGATTGACGCGCTCTTCAACGACCAGGAAAAGCTGGTGCGACAGACGGTGCGCGAATTTGTGGACGATGAAATCATACCTAACATCGAGGAGTGGAACCGGGAGGGGAAATTTCCCCGGCACCTCGTACCCCTAATGGCGGAGCTGGGGTTTTACGGCGCAAACTTGGAAGGTTACGGCTGCGCGGGGATGTCCAACGTGGAGTACGGGCTGATCATGCAGGAACTCGAGCGGGGCGACAGCGGCTTGCGGAGCTTCGTCTCCGTGCAGGGCGCGCTGGTGATGTATCCCATCAAGGAGTACGGCTCCGAGGAGCAAAAGCAGCGCTGGCTGCCGGCGCTCCAGGAGGGCAGGGCCATCGGATGCTTCGGCCTGACGGAACCCGACTTCGGCTCGAACCCCGCCGGCATGAGGACACGCGCCATAAAGGACGGTGACTGCTACATCCTGAATGGCGAGAAGGCCTGGATTACCTCCGGTACAATTGCAGACGTGGCGGTGGTGTGGGCGCGGACCGACGAAGGCATCCGCGGCTTCCTTGTGGAGAAAGGCACGCCGGGCTACACCGCGAAAGACATTAAAGGGAAATGGTCGCTACGCGCTTCAGTGACCTCCAGCCTGTCACTCCAGGACGTTCGTGTGCCCGCCTCTAACATGCTTCCCAAAGCGCAGGGATTGAGAGCGGCGCTGAGCTGCTTGACGCAAGCGCGCTACGGCATCGGATGGGGGGCGATCGGGGCGGCGATGGCCTGTTACAACGAGGCCTTGGAGTACGCGAAGATACGAAAGCAGTTTGACGACAAGCCCATTGCTTCACACCAGCTCATTCAGGCGAAGTTCGCCGATATGATCACCGAAATCACCAAGGCGCAGTTGCTGGCCTTACAGGTGGGGCGCCTGAAAGATCAAGGGCGCGCCGATTTCGCGCATGTCTCCATGCTCAAGCGGAATAACGTTAAGATGGCGCTTGAAGTGGCCCGAGCGGGACGCGACATCCTGGGCGCCAATGGCGTCGCCGATGAATATCCCATCTTCCGCCACATGTGCAACCTGGAATCGGTCTTCACCTATGAGGGCACGCACAACATCCACACGCTCATCATCGGCGAGCGGGTGACGGGGGTTCCTGCCTACAAGTAGGGCCGGGACTTGCTACGCTTCTCTCAGAGTCTCCGATCAGCACGAAATGACGGGGCGGGAATTGCCCCAAAGGGGCAAACGGTGAGTAGTCCCGCATTCGCGGGATGCAACCCACGGACGGAAAGAAAGCGAAGAACCCCCACCGGCCCTGTAGGGGTCCCGCGCCGGCGGGATCAACCCCGTTGGGGTTGGCATAATTCGCATTACAATGTTATCCGCAGTCCCGCGCCTGCGGGACTGCGGCTACTCACGGGAGGCCCCTCCGGGGCCTCCTATTCCTAGGCCACCTCACCTAGCTCGACTTTGACGGAACCCTGCGGGACTTGCCCCCGCGCTTGAGGCTCCGGCAGGACTCTGCTGATCTTCTTTTCAGGTATCTGTGCCGACAGAGAGTTTCAGGGAGAAGGCGGTGAAGGCGAAAGCGATGACGTTACAGCACACGATTAAGGCCGTTGTTCGTCAAGGTGAACAGTCGGGTTACGTTGCCGAGTGTCTGGAGATTCCGGTTGTGACGCAAGGTCAAACTCTCGACGAAGTCACGCGCAATCTGCGCGAGGCCGTGGAACTGCATCTGGAGGGAGAAGACCTGGCAGAGCTGGGTTTGGCACCCACACCCAGTATTCTCGTCACCTTCGAATTGGAGGCTCACCCTAACACGGCTTAGACGGCTCTCCGGCCTGAGGAGGGGATTAAGGGGTGGTGAGACGAACCGAAGCTCGAACCATCACAGATTGACGACTTTCATTGCCTGCTCCGCGTAGCGTTCCCCGGCCGTTACTCCCTTGGGGGCAACCTCGTTGATCCGCGCAAGGTCTTGGGGTGAGAGCTTTAACTGCAACGCCGCAATGTTTTCCTCCAAATGCGCCTTTCGCGTCGTGCCGGGGATGGGCACAATATCCTCGCCCTGGGCCAGCACCCAGGCCAAAGCCAACTGCGCCGCTTTGCAACCTTTTTCCGAAGCGATTTGCTCGATCCGGCAGACAAGGTCCAGATTGCGTTTGAAGTTCTCGCCCTGGAAGCGCGGATGTTTGCTGCGAAAATCGTCGGGCGCCAAGTCTTCTACGCTCTTGAAACGGCCCGTCAAAAACCCACGACCGAGCGGGCTGTAAGCAACAAAGGCGATTCCAAGTTCCCGGCAGGTGGAGAGAATCTCGTCCTCGGGATCACGGCTCCAGAGTGAATACTCCGTTTGCAAAGCGGTGATCGGGTAGGTGCGGTGCGCGCGGCGAATGGTTGCCGGAGCGGCCTCGGAAAGCCCCAAGCACCTTACCTTGCCCTCTTCGACCAGCCGCGCCATGGCCCCCACGGTTTCCTCGATGGGCACGCTGCCGTCCACACGGTGCTGATAATAGAGGTCAATGATCTCAATGTTCAGGCGCCTCAAGCTGGCTTCGCAGGCGCTGCGCACGTACTCGGGCCGGCCGTTGATTCCCAGGAAGCTGCCGTCTGGCCCCCGCACGTTGCCGAACTTGGTGGCAAGAACAATATCATTCCGCCGACCTTTGATGGCTTTCCCGACCAGTTCCTCGTTGTGACCCGTGCCGTACATGTCGGCGGTATCCAGGAAATTCACCCCCAGGTCAACCGCGAGATGAATGGTTGCAACAGACTCCTCTTCGTTTCGTGGTCCGTAGAACTCCGACATGCCCATGCATCCGAGGCCGATGGCAGAGATGGTGAAAGAACTGTTACCCAGTTTCTTATAACGCATTCAGATCCTCTCCTGGAGAGCGTTGAGATTGGCCGCACAAACTGAGAATACCATCCAGGGCGGGTCTCACTCAACCGTTCCCTGACCGAGGTAGTGGCGTCATTTTGAGCGCAGTCATTCCCGCGAAAGCGGGAATCTACTGCGCAAACCTTTCGAAGTATGCTGTCGTCAGACTGGATTCGCTTTCGCGGGAATGACCGGCGGCTCGAGTGGATCCCCAATCCAAATGACACCAGCACCCTGACCGAGGGTGTTGGCAGCAGGAGGGGATTAAGGGGTGGTGACTCGACCACCCCCGACCCCTCCTGAACCAGGAGGGGAGTTTAGGATGGCTTTTCCTCTTCGTTTCTATGGCTTGCTGCCTTAGGCTGGACTAACGAAGTTCTTGCATTTGCACCGCGCCGGACGTAAGCTTCGGGAACTTGCAAGGCCGCGATTGCGTATGCTCTGGTAGAGACGAGTCGAGGAGAGTCCTATGAGTACAAGTCCCCAGCCCCCGCGCGCCCCCGTTCCGCCGCAACCCCCACGCTCGGGCAGCAACATTGTTGCGATTGCCCTGTTGGTCCTGGCGCTGATTGTTCTGGTCAGTGGAATCACTGTCTGGACCGGCTTAAGGTTCCTTTCCCACAACCTGCGAATGCAAGTTGAGGAGAGGGGGGGCCGCAGCAAAGAAGTTTCCATCCATACGCCGGTCGGATCAATTGAAGTTCATCATGATGTCAACGAGGACAGCTTGAGTTTGCCCATCTACCCCGGCGCAACGCGGGTGAAAGACAAGGACTCAGCATCCGTAGACCTCGGTTTTGGAGGCGAGGCGGGCGTGCGAATACTGGCCGCGAAATTCGAAACTTCGGACTCATTGGAGAGAGTCAAGGCCTTTTACAAAGAGCACCTGGGAAGTGAAGTCACTAAATTCACCGATCAAGGTTCAGACGGAAAAACTACATTCGAGATTAAGACCCACAACTTTGTAAAGGTCGTGGCCTTAGAAGGCGCGGGGAGTCGGACGCTAATCAAATTGGTCCGGGTATCTTTCGGTAAGAACGAGAGCAACTAACAAGGGCAGTTCACAGTCGAGAAGACAGTCAACAGTCATACACCGGCTCGGCTTTCCCTGAGCCTGCGGGGTCCGAAGCGTTGATTCTCACTTAAACCGGAAAACGATCCCTGCGCTCGGAACAATATTGTGACTGGTCCCGGTGATGACGGTGGGCTGTCCAGTTATGTAATCCCTGAGTTCCAGCCGCAAGGCGAAGTGTCGTTGGAGGAGGAGGTCGGCGCCGCCTCCGTAATTCCAGGCGAACTGCCACCCGTTGTCTGCATTGACGTAGCCTGAAAGAACCGCAGAGGCATTCGAGGGGCCGCTGAAGCGGTTGACTCCCACCCCGCCAGTGACAAACGGCTGGAAAGAGGTTTTGGCCCAGAGATAGCGGACGTAATTGAAGGAAACGAGATCAACGCGATTGTACCCGGAGAGCGTCGGCTGCCCTGCCGGCTGAAGTGAGAAGACGTTGGGGCTGTAAGAATAGCTCGCTTCCAGGGCGTCATGCCGCGTAAAGCGGAGGCGTGCACCGGCAAAAAGACGCGCCGTCTTGGAGAACGAGCTGGTCACGGCGACTGATGAGGGTGAGGTGCAGGGGACACATCCCGTTGGGGTGCAGAGGGCTGGACATGCGACGCCTCCCAGGACGCTGCCACTGCCACCATTCAGGAAAGAGCCGCCGCCTTCGAGGAAAACTTCGAGGCGCGGAGGAGGGTCCTGCGCGCAAGCCCAAGGGAAAGCCAAGAGCAGAAGCAAAATCAAAGGTGGGATAATTCGAACGCTTCTCATATCACTACCCTCCACTGCAACTCCCTTTTTGGGCTTCCGGCGCCCATCCCGAGGCCTCGGGATAACACAGGGTGCCAGTCCCGCAACGCGGCACTGGCCGAGCACAGCAGCAATTGCCTCGGCGAATCCGATTTGAACCAAGATTTCCGTTTTGCGATCCTGGCCGGCATCCATTTTGTTCTTAGCCGTGCGGTAAGTCTCCTCTTCAAACACAATACACATCAGGAGACCAGGGGTTTTGTAGGTTTTTGCGATTCTTTATGCTAATCGCGGTCAATCAGTGGGAATGGGGCGCTTAGGTTGAACTGCCGGGCCGAAGCCGGCGCCCACATAGCCTTGGACAAAGCGACCCCTCTGTGCTGCCGCTCTTTTCAGCAACATTCCCGCTTTCAACTCGTATCTCCTTTGCTATCAATGACATTCCCGCTTCGCGACGCGGCCTCTGACCCCGATCCTTTGTTTTCAATAACATTCCTGCGTCGGTCGTTCATTTTTAAAGTTACCAGGGTTTCTTCTTTCCCCGACAGGGTGACATCTTGTCGTAGACTCCGGTACTGGCGGAGAGTCCCGCCAACTCGAACTCCCCTCAAATTCAGTAGGCAGTCGGCAGTAAGCAGTAGGCAGTCGGCGGCGGCGAGGAAGTGAGAAGGCAACTCACAATCGATAATTCACAATTCAGAATTCAGCATTGCCCCAGCCCGAGCGCCTAGCCCCTGCTCTTTCCCCACCTGCCGCGAGAGTCAAGAGTCGAAGATTGGCTGCGGCTCTTCCCCCGCCTACCACCTACCACATACCACCTACAAGACACTAACAACCTGTCTTTTCAGCAACATTCCCGCTTTCGGCTCGTATCTACTTTGCTATCAACGGCATTCCCGCTTCGCTCGGCGGCCTCCGACCACGATCCTTTGTTTTCAATAACATTCCCGCGTCGGTCGTTCATTTTTAAAGTTACCAGGGTTTCTTCTTTCCCCGACAGGGTGACATCTTGTCGTATACTCCGGTACTGGCCGAGAGTCCCGCCAACTCGAACTCCCCTCAAATTCAGTAGGCAGTCGGCAGTCGGCAGTGGCGAGAAGTAGGAAGGCAACCCACAATCCATAATTCACATTCAGACTTCAGAATTCAGCGATGCGCCTGGCACCTGAAACCTAGCCCCTGCTCTTCCCCCACCTACCGCCTACCACATACCACCTACCATCTAAAGGCATTGAGCTTGGAGTTCTGCTTGGCCGCGGCGCTGCGCGGGCCGGTGGAATACTGGGCATTGGCGCGTGTGGCGGCGAGCAACTGGGGCGTAAGTTGGGGTGATTTGCGTAAGGACATGGTTCCTCCTGGGGCGGGGTGTTAGCTTGACGAGGAAAGGACTTCCCCGCGGGTTGGACATTTCACACTAGTAGCCTATCACAGGAGCGAGACGTTGTCAAGAGACAATATGTTCACAGGTGTAGCCCAGGACTTCTTTCATTGACTCATTGATTCATTGCATCATTGAAGAGCGGCTGAAGCAATGTAGCGCAAGGCTCGCTCTCCAGTCCGTCAGCCGACGGACGGCTTTTCCCCCGCGCCGTGATTTTGACGGCGCGGCCTGGATGTTCTCAGAAACCGTATTCGGCGCGGGGCCAAGCCTAAAGCGGATTGTCCTGTTTGCGGCGCGGCAAGAGCCCGCGCCGCTGGAAGAGCCGCAGAGCCTGCCCTGTGCGGAGCGAAGGGGCCGGACCGCGGGCCCTGTGCTACAAGCGGGCTGCATGATCTGGGTGGGGTTGGCGCCGTCCGAGGGCCAGAGCAATAGGTGACAGTCCCGCCGTGCGGGATGAGAACGTATCCGACGATGCGGAAGCCCAGCTCGCCTCGCAGGTCGGCGAGCGTGGTGACGAATTTGCGCTTAAACCGCTCGGAGTCGTAGAGGCGGGCGCGATCCCGCCCTGCAGGATGCTCGTGGTCACGTAATCAAGATGATTGAGGCCACAAAAATGCCGCAGCCGGGGCATGCAAAGATTCTACCTCAGCCTCGAGCGGCATCAGCATGTCACAGACCCGCCGCGGCCGGTCTGCGCCACCCGCGAAGGCGAAAGCATTGATGGAGTGGCCGGAGGGAAAAGAAAACTGATCGGGCGGCAAGAGCGTGGCCCAGCAGTGCGGGGCAACCGCGCAGGGCCGCTTACGCCCGGTCAGCTTCTTGAGGGCGAGGAAGAGAACCGTCCCTAGCCCGCAGGAGACGCCGGCAGCCGTCACCGCCGCAAATCGCGACGGCCCCCCGAAAATCATAACCAACATCCCCAGGACGTACCATAGCCAGCCGTCGCCCGCCCGCGTTGCCGGAATCATCCAGAGCCTGATCCAGCGCGGCGGTTTCCAGCGGTTCACGCGCCGCATCAGCGAAGCCCTGACCCTGAAACTGCCTGTAATCGTGGAGTGCAATGCCAGGACCCTACCCCAGGAATGCTACAACGCGGCGCGGGTCCTTGAGAAGCAGGTGGGATTAGTGTTGCGCAGTTTTCGCCAAATCACCCAAACAGTCGAAGTGCTTCTTGATCCCGCCAATTTCGCCCGCTACCGTAGCAACGCCGCGACAATGAACAACCGGGCCGTCTTTGAGATCCCTGGCATGTTGCGCGAAATCCTGAGCAAGGCAACCCCGTAGCACGGGCAGGCTGCCCCGACCTGTCGGGTTCCCGAGTGTGAGGAAATTGGAAGCCGCCGATTGACACAGATAAACACGAATTTCTAAGTTGTAGGGTGCGTGTACCCTCACTGAAAGGGAAAGGACCCCTCACCCGGCTCTCCCGCTACTGCGGGATCGCCACCCTCTCCCCAAGGGAGAGGGCTGCCACCCATTGCGGTTTCGCCACCAGCCCTCTCTCAGGGGAGAGGGTGCCCGACGAAGGAGGGCGGGTGAGGGGTTACCTGGGTACATTCGGAGTGGACCGAGCCAAGCTGTTTTGGGGCGCACTGTTGCGTTCCTTTACCCAAACAACCCGCTCAAGCTTTCCGTGTAAGGGTCGCGGGCAACCCCTCGCTCCGTGATGATGGCGGTAATGTAGCGGTGGGGTGTGACGTCAAAAGCCGGATGGCGTGCGGGCACGGAGGGGGGAGCGATTTGCACTCCGCCGAGCTGAGTGACCTCCGTCGAGGAGCGTTCCTCGATAGGAATCCCCTCCCCGCTGGGCAGGCTTCTGTCAATCGTCGAAAGCGGAGCCGCGACATAAAAGGGGACGTGGTTCTCATGGGCGAGAACGGCCAGGCTGTACGTCCCGATCTTATTCGCAGTGTCGCCGTTTGCCGCGATGCGGTCCGCGCCCACGATCACGGCCTTAATCTGGCCCTGCTGCATGAAATGTCCCGCCATGTTGTCGGTGATGAGCGTCACCGGGATGCCGTCCTTGGCGAGTTCCCAGGCCGTCAGGCGCGCTCCCTGAAGGAAGGGCCGGGTCTCGTCGGCAAACACCTGGATGTTCTTCCCTTGTGATACGGCAGCACGGATCACGCCCAGGGCCGTGCCGTATCCTCCTGTGGCCAACGCGCCCGCGTTGCAGTGCGTGAGGACCGTTCCCGAATCCGGCAGGAGGAGAGCTCCGTGACGGCCCATGGCTTCGTTAGTAGCGATATCTTCGGCAAGAATCCGCTTCGCTTCCTCCTCAAGGGCGATCCTGACCGCTTGCACAACCTGAGCGTCGGCATCGTGACAGGAGAGGGAAGCCTCAAACACCCTGCGCATTCTCTCGAGGGCCCAAAAGAGGTTGACCGCGGTGGGCCGCGTGCTGGAAAGCGTCTCCGCAATCCGGTCAAAATCGCAGCGTAGCGCAGGAATGGTCCGGGCGCCGGAATTCTTAATCCCCAGGGCGACGCCCATCGCCGCCGCCACACCGATGGCCGGCGCCCCGCGGATCACCATGGAGCGAATGGCTTCCGCCACTTCATCATAGTCGCCATACGTGCGGTAGATTTCCTCTGTGGGCAGCCGCGTCTGGTCAATCATGCGCACGCCTTCGTCAGTCCACTCGATGGTTTTGAACATTGTTATTGAATGGCAATCTCCGCCTTCACGATGCCTTCACCGGCAACTTTCTCAAGGCGGAAGCCCAGCTTCTCGCACATGCGCCGGGTAACAGAGTTATCAATAAGGAATTCGGCCGTCAAGTGCCGGATTTTTTCCTGCTTGGCGACAGCCATCAGGTGGCGTAACAGTCCTGCGCCAAGACCGCGGCGCTGGAATGGGTCGGCGACCAGGATGGCAAACTGCGCATCGTCGGTGCCGGGGACCTTGGTCATTCTGCCTACCGCCATGATTTCCGGCTCGCCGGTGTAGGGATCCTCGTGATCCGCCACCAGGGCCATTTCGCGGTCGTAATCATTGAAGCAGATACGAACCATCCGCTCGTGCGCGACGCGCTCGCTGAGCGCGATCTGGTACGTGTAGCGCATCATCACGCTACGCTCGGAGAGCATGTGGTGGAACTTAACCATGAGCGGCTCGTCTTCGGGCCGAATGGGCCGGATGTTGGCCCTCGTGCCATCCTTCATCGTCAAAGTCGCCACGTATTGCGACGGGTACGGACGTATGGCGAGCTTGGGGAGTTTGTCTTCCGTGACCTCCGGCCCGTGCACGACGACACGCGCGTCCAGAGCGACCAGCCGCTCGGCTGAAGCCAGGAGCGGGTTAATATCAATCTCCTTGATCCAATGTTGCTCCACGACCAGGTAGCTGAACTGAACCATGAGCTTTTCGAGGGCGGCCATATCCACCGGCTGGCGCCCGCGAACCCCTTGGAGAGCTTGGTAAATGCGCGTCTGTTCCATCATGCGCCGCGCCAGCGTGGTGTTGAGCGGAGGAAGCGCCAGCGCGCTGTCCTTGAACACTTCCACCAACTGCCCGCCGGTTCCAAACAGCAGTACAGGGCCAAACTGCGAATCCAGGCTGCTGCCGATGATCAACTCGTAGCCATCCAAACGGACCATGGGCTGAACCGCCACACCCTGGAAGTGCATTGCGCCGGCCTTCTCAGTCACCGAGGACTGAATGTTGTTGAAAGCATCCTGCACGGCCTTGGGGTCACCCAAGTTCAGACGCACCCCGCCCACATCGGTCTTGTGAGAGATGGTCTCGGAGTAGAGTTTGAGCACCACCGGATAGCCGAATTTCCGCGCGAGTTTGAAGGCCTCTTCGGCAGTCGTGGCCACCTCCGTGGGGACGGTGGGAATACCGTAGGCACTCAGAAGCCGCTTGGATTCCACCTCAGTGAGGATGGTCCGTCCTGAGTTGCGAACTTTCTCAATAATTTTTGCAGCTTCCGCCGCGCCGGAGCCCAGGCCGTCAACTTCACCTGGCAGTACCGGGGTTTGGTACAGACCCTGCAAGTTATAACTGTACTGCCACATGTAGTGGAAGATTTTGGCGGCAGTGTCGGGAAATGGGAAAGCGGGGATTCCAGCACGATTCAGGATGTCAATCCCGGCCGACACTTCAGCGCCGCCCATCCAACTGGCCAGGAAGGGCTTCCCTTGCAGCTTGGCGTAAGGCTTGAGTTGCTCGGCAATCCGCGTTGGGTCAGTCATAGACTGGGGGGTAAGAACCGCGAGCAGGCCGTCCGTGTTGGGATCTTTGGCGACAATCTCCACCGCCCGAGCGTATCGCTCCGGGGTGGCATCCCCCAGGATGTCGATGGGGTTGTTGTGACTCCACTCCTTGGGAAGGATAGCGTTCAGGGAATCCATCGTTTGCGGAGCCAATTGCGCCAACTCGCCACCCACGGCGATCAGCGTGTCGGTGGCCAGCACTCCAGGTCCCCCAGCGTTGGTGAGGATGGCAAGGCGCGGACCCGTTGGGCGCGGCTGCTTGGCCAGCACATCCGCCATATGGAATAGGTCCCCGATACTCTGCACGCGCAAGACGCCCGTGTGCCGGAAAGCTGCATCCAGCACTTCATCGCTTCCGGCCAGAGAACCTGTGTGAGAGGCGGCGGCCTTGGCGGCTGCCGCACTGCGACCCGCTTTTATCACAATGATGGGCTTGGAAAGCCCCACTTCCCGCGCTGCCGAAAGGAAAGCGCGCGCGTCGCCGATCGTCTCCATATAGATGATGATGCTTCGTGTGCGCGGGTCATCGCCGAGATAATCAATCAAGTCGCCCCAGCCGACATCCGCCATCGAGCCGATGGAGCTGAAAATACTGAAGCCCACCATTTCGCGGAAGCTCCAGTCCAGAACCGCAGTACAAAGGGCCCCGCTTTGGCTGAGGAAGCCAATGCTTCCGGGGCGAGCCATGGCGCTTGCGAAAGTGGCATTGAGCCCGGTGTTGGGACTCATGATGCCTAAACAGTTGGGGCCGACGATGCGGATCTTGGCCGCCCGGGCCTTGGCAACAATCTCATTTTCCAGTCTGGCGCCTTCCGGGCCGAGTTCCTTGAACCCCGCGGAGATGATGATGACGCCCTTTACGCCCGCTGCGGCGCAATCGTCCATGACTCTCGATACGGTTGAGGCAGGAGTGACGATCACAGCCAGGTCGATTGGCTCCGGAACCTCGAGCAAATTGGGATAGGCTTTCACTCCTAGAACCTGTGACCGCTTGGGATTCACCGGAAAGACGGTTCCTCCGAAAGGATTACTGATCAGGTTCCAAAACGTGGTACGGCCGACGCTGCCAGGATTCTCCGTGGCGCCAATCACCGCAACCGCTTCAGGCGAAAAGAAAACGTCCAGCGGGTGCTTGCGACGGTGCAGGATGTCATGGGCAGATTCAAATGTCGGTATCTTAGGTGGCTTCATTAGGCAAATCTCCTGTATGACTAAATGACTTGAATACAAAATCGAAATACACTAACCATAATACCCGCATTGGGCCACGCAGTTCAAAGCCCGCGCACGGCGGTAGTGGGTCAATTTGATGTAGAGGCGGCTTTACGCCGCCATTTGGCGATCCCGCCTTGCGGGATCGCCGCTACAGCATCAAATTGACCCACTACCCACGCGGCGCAGACGTAGATCTCTCAGCCAAGCAGGTCAGTACACCGAAAATTCAGTTTTTGGTGTATAATTAAATTGTGAGCCGAACCAACATTGAAATCAACGACGCGCTGATCCAGAAGGCCCGCAAACTCACAAGACTCAGGACCAAGCGAGCCATTGTGGACCGGGCGCTGGAACTCCTCGTGCGAACCGAGAGCCGGAAAGGGATGCTCCGCTATTACGGCAGCGGCATCTGGGAAGGCGACCTGAAGGCGGCGCGCAGGAGCCGCGTTTGACCCTGGTGGATAGTTCGGTCTGGATTGATTTTCTCAGTTCCTCGCCGGGCCCAGCGGGTGGCGAACTGCGGCGGATGATTGCCCACGCGGAGCCCATTGCCCTGACCGGCATTATCGCTAGCGAGGTCTTGCAGGGCCTTACCCGCGATGTCGAAGAAGTGGAGCGCTTCCTGGCAATGTGGGATGTGCTGGAACCCCAAGGCATGTCCACCTATCGCGCCGCCGCCGCCATCTTTCGGCTCGCACGCTCGCGTGGCATCAGCTTAAATACGATAGATTCGCTCCTTGCAGCAATTGCCCAGGAACATAACGTGGCGATCTTCTCCCTCGATAAGGATTTTGCCCACATCTCAAGTCTTACCGGTCTGCGTCTGTACCAGATTCCGCAATAGAGATGGCTGGCCGGTGGCGGTCAATCCAGTAAAACCAGGGGACGAACAGCCAACCACAAAGAGCCGTGATCTTCAGCGCCTTCAGGCTGGGCGGCGGTGGGCCAAAGAGGTTCCCAAGGTAGAACTGGAAGGCAAAGAAGCATGAGCGTGAAGGCTTCGAGAAAGCGCTCCAGGACTGATTGGCAGCGCATCGAGCCGATGAAAGATCAGGACATCGACGTTTCTGACAATCCCGAACTGGACGAGCAGTTCTTTAAGGAGGCCATCTGGTGGCCCGCCCCCAAGCAACAAATTACCTTGCGACTTGATCCCGATGTCCTGGCGTTCTTCCGCAAGGGCGGCCGCGGCTACCAGACGACCATCAATGCCGTGCTGCGCAAATACGTCGAAGCTTGCAAAGCCCGTCCGCGACAGAGCCGGTAATTGTACCAAGCTTTCACACCACTCGTCAGTCGTGACTACCTGCTGGCTTTTTTTCGACCAAGGGATTGGACGTTGAATTCCGGATTAAGAACCGCAGAGCCAAAAGCGTGGGTCTGGAAAGCGCCGGGATAAACCGGCAGGAAGCAGAGAATGAAAGATTCTCACGAGGAAGGAGTAGCGATCCACTCGGCCCCGAGTTTTGCGCTGGGCGTCGTGAGGCGCGCAGTGAAGCGTAAA
>JBEKUR010000060.1:0-26502 GCA_049514855.1 Terriglobia bacterium | reverse complement strand
GGAAAGCCAGCTTGTAAGCAAAGAGCCCGCCCGAAATAAACAAGCCACTTGTCAGCAGCACAAACGGCCATATGTAGCGCTTTTCATGGCGGTAAAGCCCCGGGGAAATGAAAAGCCAGAGCTGATAGAGAATGTAAGGCGACGCCACGAAAATCCCAGCCATGGCGGCAAGCTTGATGTAGAGATTAAATGGATCAATGGGATTCGTATAAACTAACTTGTCCGACATGTGAAGGGCACGAAGGGTGTCAGTGAGAGGTTTGGCCAGGTAACCATAAATGTTATCAGCAAAGTAAAAGGAAATGCCGAATCCAATAATAATCGAAATGACGGACCGGAGCAGCCGCTGGCGAAGCTCCTCGAGATGCTCGAGGAACGACATTTGCCTGCCGGTCAGCTCTTCATCCTCAGGATCATTGTCCGGGTTCTTTGGGGGTGGGTTCTGGATCGTTGTGGCCATACGTGGGGCTTGAGTCGGGCAGGCTTTCCGGGCGCCGGTCCAAGTTCTTGATTTCCTCTTCCAGAGAATTCTTCAATTCGTTGGACGCGCGGCGCAATTCGCCCAGACCCTTGCCAAGCGTCCGCGCGATCTCCGGGAGTTTCTTGGGCCCAAACAGTAGGAAAGCGATAAACAATATGAACCCGATTTCACCAAATCCGGTGCCAAACAAGGTCAGCCTCTCGAAGAAATCATAAGCGACACGACCGGCGTTGTCAAGATAAACCGCAGATAAACCTCAGAGCCGGTATTGGTGTCATTCGAGAGACCTAGTCATTCCCGCGAAAGCGGGAATCCAGTCCGTCGACAGCGTATTTCCGAAGGTTTGTCGAGTAGATTCCCGCTTTCGCGGGAATGACCAGTGTTTCGAAGGGGATCTCACTCCAAATGACACCAGCACCCGCCGGCCAAAACACAGGAGTCAGGATTCAGAACCGGGAGTCAGAAGACAGTCAAAATCGAAGCCCCCTTGGGTCCCCTCGGGCCAGGGAAGGAGCCCTAATATTATGGAGAACCTGTGGGCAACTCCAAGCATCCAATGATACGTGGGAAAAGGGCAGGGACCAAGGCTGGCCGTAGTGTCCTAATATGGGACGTGGGGCCGGGGCTTGCCCCGCCATGGCGGGAGGCGGCCCTACAGTCGAATTGGGACACTACCAGGCTGCGCTTTAAGCCGGGGAATACCTATGTTATACTTAAGCATGCAGGGTGAGGAGCTGCATTGAACATGAAACAGGCGCCACGGTGGTTGTGGTTTATTCTTTCCACGGTTCTGCTTTGCTCACTGCTGGGAGGGCTGTACGGCCGGCAAGTCGAAGCCACGACGGGCGCGGACGACTCGGATGTAAAGAACAGCCTCACCGAGCTTACCCGTGTCTACAACTTGGTTGAGCAGAACTACGCAGATGTGGTGGACCCGGACAAGGCTATCTACGGCCCCAGCGAAACCAATATCGGCGCCATCCCCGGCGCTCTCCGGAGCCTGGACCCTCACTCTAATTTTTACGATCCGCTCGCCTTTTCGCGACTCCGCGAAGACCAGGAGGGCAAGTACTACGGCGTCGGAATGCAAATCGGGCAGCGCCCTGGGAAGTTGGGCAAGCTCGTCGTTGTGGTAATGGCTCCGATCCCCGGCTCGCCTGCGTTTCGGGCCGGTCTGCGGCCCGGCGATATCATCACCAAGGTCAACGGGCAGTCAACTGAAGGAATGAATACCCAACAAGTTGCGGAGAAGTTGAAGGGGCCCAAAGGAACCCAGGTACACATCACCGTCACGCGCGAAGGTTACGATCAACCTCTCGAATTTGACATCACGCGCGACGAGATTTCGCAGCGCAGCGTGGACGACGTATTTATGCTCAAGCCTGGGATTGCTTACATCCACATCAACAGGTTCAACGAGACCACGAATGATGAACTCTCCGAGGCGCTGAAAAATCTGGTTGAGAAGAACCCGCAGGGACTGGTTCTCGACCTTCGTGGAAACCCCGGCGGCCTGCTTCAGGAAGCGGTGGAAGTATCCGACCATTTCCTCGAAAAGAGCCAGTTGATCGTCTATCACCACGGTCGCCACTCGCAGGAAAAACGCTACTACACGACGAAGGGAGACAAGGGCAAAGAGTATCCCATCGTGGTGCTCATCAACCGCATGACCGCGAGTGCGGCGGAGATCGTCACGGGAGCTTTACAGGATCACGATCGCGCCCTGGTGATGGGCCAGCCCAGCTTCGGCAAGGGCCTCGTTCAAACTGTCTTCCCCCTCAGCGAGCACACGGGCTTGGCGCTGACCACCGCCCGCTACTACACCCCGAGCGGCAGGCTGATTCAGCGGGACTATGACAACGTCTCTCTTTACGATTATTACTATCATCCGGAAGCTTCCCCTACGCCGCACACGGATGTGCGCCTCACCGACGGCGGTCGTGAGGTTTACGGCGGTGGTGGCATCACACCTGATATCAAGTACGAGGACCCCAAGCTCACTCCCACTCAGGAAGCGCTCTTGCAACATAACGCTCTCTTTGAGTTCGGCAAGTATTACCTTGGAATTCACAAGACCATTCCGAGTGACTTTCAAGTAACAGACGCTGTTCTTCAGGAATTCCGCCAGTTTCTTGCCGAGCAGAAAATCCCCATATCCGACCAAAACCTGAAAGACAGTTCGGATTTCATCCGGACGCGTATCCGCTTGCAGTTGGTTGACTTCATTTTCGGCGAAACGGAAGCCCACCGGATCGGCATTGAAAACGATCCGTTGGTGCAGAAAGCTCTCGACAGCATGCCACAGGCCAGCGAACTGCTTGCCAAAGCCAAGCGCTACATCGCCAGCAAAAGTCAGAGGTAAGACGGTTTCTCAGCCTCGGCGCAGGCGCGATAAGACGTACTTCAGAAGCGAAAAGCCGCCCGTCAAAGGGAGCAGAAGGATCTGCTTGGCAAGCGCGGCCTTCTCCCTGCTGTGCCTGCGCTTCTCCTGCGCCCCATCTCTTGCCTGGAAAACTAACATCGCTGCGTATTTCGCAAAGTCCACGCCACAGTGGTCGCATTTCCCGCCGTGGTCTTGAACGTGCCGGCAGGCGGGACAGGTAAAGCGGAGAGGCGCGTGGCAACGCGTGCAGAATAGCGCCTTTTCGGAATTCTCATGACCGCATTTGGGGCATCGCATAGGTAACCATAATCGGCCAAGACTTTCTCTCTGGCAAGAGGCGGTAGGCTGGGCAAAAGGGGAAATGTTCTCCTGGTAACAAGAAAATGAAATGGTGGACGCGAAGGGATTCGAACCCTCGGCCTCAGCGTTGCGAACGCCGCGCTCTCCCAACTGAGCTACGCGCCCACGCCTCTCGCTGCAACCTCCAAATATAGCACGCGGGCAGCACCGTGTACAATTGCCCGGATGGTAGGTAGTGTCCCAATTCGAGTGTAGGGCCGCCCCTCGGGGCGGCCTGGCCGGGGCAAGCCCCGGCCCTACATCCCATATTAGGACTCTACCGGATGGTATCGCGACGCGATCGTGCGTTTTGGGGTGGGGCCCGTGTACCTTAATTATTTCACAGCTTCAGACGCCCCTGCTACAAGGGCTTGGGCGTAAGCCAGAGCCTCCTCCAAGCGACTTTCTTCCAGCCCCCCGCCTTGGGCAAAGTCACGCCCCCCGCCCCCCTTACCACCGAACTTCGTGACCGTTTGTTTGAGTATGCTGCCCATCTCTGAAGTCCCGCCCGGGGTCTGCGCGAAGAAGAGAGCGGTCGGCTTTCCCTTTACTCCGAGCAGGGCCACTGCTAAGGGCAACTTCGCCAGGGCATGCGCCAGCATTTTGGCCTGCGCCGATTCTTCTGCTAGGAAGACCTGGCGAACTACGCGCCGACCGTCAATTACAGGCGCAGCCTGCCACAATTCTCTGGCTTGATATTCGGCCAGGCGCTCGAGCAGCTTTTCCCTTCCCCGCATCCCTTCGCGCAGTTCCTGGCTTTGTTTTGCAATCAGTTCCGGCACCGTGTCCAAAGCGGCGGAAAACAGGCGCGCCGCTTCGCTTAATACCCTGAAATCCCGCCGCGCCTGTCGGTGGGCGCGGCCCCCGCACATGAACTCCACGCGGGTCAAGCCCTTCATGCGCTCCACCTTGCGCACCAGAATCAAGCCCACGGCTCCCGTGCGGCTGACGTGAGTTCCTCCGCAAGCTGATAGATCAAATCCCTCAACTTCCACCAGCCGAACCTCGCCCTCGCGAGACGTCGGCTTGCGCAATTCCAATCGGCTTGCCTCTCCCGCCGGCTGAAAAGAAATCCGCACTGCGCGATTCTCAAAGACCACCTGGTTTGCGGCATCCTCGGCTTCCTCCAGTTGCCTGACGCCGAGGCGGTCAGAATCCAGATCAATGCTTGAACCCTCCTCCCCTAAATGGAACGAGACGGTCCTATATTCACCAATCCTTTCGAAGGCCGCGGATAAGATATGCTGCCCGGTATGTTGCTGCATGTGGTCAAACCGCCTGGCCCAATCGATTTTCCCGCTCACGTCTTCTGCCTCCGGGGCTTGGCGGAGGATGTGCGCGATTTCGTCTCCTTCGTCAACAGCTTCGAGGACTTGGATGTCCGCGATGGTGCCGGAATCCGTCGGCTGCCCACCCGATGTGGGATAAAAGGCCGTCCGGTCGAGATAAACTTTGAAGCCGTTAGGCGCGGGTTCCGAACGAAGGACATGCGCCTCAAATTCACGCAAATAGCAGTCGATGTAATAGAGCCTATCGGTCTTTGCCATAGATTCAATTACTGTGACTTACGGTCATTGTCTCAAGTACTTCTTGATATTTATATACGCTGGCAGTCAGGAACAAAACGATGCTCTCGTGACCTGCCAGAAGCCCGTCCCATAACAGCTTCTTGAGTGCCGCGAGGGTTGCTCCACCTTCCGGCGAGGTGAGCACACCCTCGATTTCCGCAAGTTCCCGCAGGGCAACAAGCATTTCAGAATCGGATACGGCCAGAGCGGTCCCGCGGCTTTCGCGGAGGGCCCGCAACATCATGAAGTCGCCGATTGCCGACGGCACTCTCAGACCGGAGGCGATCGTCTGCGGGCCCTCCCACTCCTCGGCCCGGTCGGCACCCTTGGCGAAAGCCCGAACGATGGGCGCGCAGCCCTGCGCCTGCACTGAGAACATACGTGGCCCAGGCCCACCGGTCCAGCCAAGTTCCTCCATCTCCGCAAAGGCTTTCCACATACCGATGAGCCCCGTCCCACCCCCGGTTGGGTAGATCATGGCATTGGGAACTTGCCCGCCAAGCTGTTCCACGACTTCATAGGCCATGGTCTTCTTCCCTTCCAGCCTGTAGGGTTCGCGAAGAGTTGAGACGTCGAACCACTCGCCGTCCTCCAGGCGCTCCCTCATTTCTCGACCGCAGTCTTTGATGCTTCCTGAGACGAGCACGACCTTCGCCCCCAGCAAGGCACACTCCTGCCGGTTCGCTGCGGGCGTTTCCTTGGGCATATAAATCGCCGCTTCCATGCCCGCTTTGGCAGCATACGCGGCCAAAGCGCCGCCGGCATTTCCCGCCGACGGCATCGCCAGCTTTCGAATGCCCAATTCGTTGGCCATGCTGGTCGCCACAGCGAGCCCACGTGCTTTGAAAGAGCCGGTGGGATTCTGGGATTCATCTTTCAAGTACAAATTAGGCAGTCCGAGCTTCTTGCCGAGACGCCGGGCATGGTTCAGCGGCGTGAATCCCTCACCCAAACAAAGGATTGATGAATCCTGTGTTGCCGGAAGAACTTCCCGATACCGCCACAGGGTGGGTTCACGCGAGGCCATTCGGCCGAGTACCAATGTCTCCGCCGCTCGGCGAAGGTTGTAGCGCACCAGAAGAGGCGCTCCACAACTACAGAGGTTGTAGACCCGGCCGGGCTCGTGGAGTTTTCCGCAGCGGGCACACTCGAGGTGAGTAACAAGGGACATGAGGTTTGGAGTCTACCAAGCGGCACGTGTCACGTCAACGATTGGTGATTAGCGATTGGTGATTGGCGATTGGTGATTGCCCATGAGCCAGCGGAAACCTCTTCATGTTAGAATGCTCATTCCATGCCGATTCGTCTAGTAGCCATTGATCTTGACGGTACTCTCCTTAACAGCCGCCGGGAAATATCGGAAGGTAACCGCCGGGCGCTGCTCGAGGCGGTTGAACGCGAAGTCCAGGTGGTCATCGTCACCGGGCGCAGGTTTCATTCTGCCCTCCCGCTGGTCAGCCAAATCCCCTGCCCCGTCACTCTGATTACTTCCAATGGCGCCCTGATCGCAAACTCCTCGGGAGAGGTTCTCCATCGGGATTTCCTTCCCCGGGATGTGGCGCAGCAGGTTCTGGAGTTTGCGCGCGAATACCGTCCTTACTCCGTGGCCATCTTCCACACCGCGGGCTATGGCCAGATCACCATGCAGGACAACGCGGTAGATGAAGGGCCTCTCGGTTGGTATGTCCAAACCAGCGCTGATTGCCTGCGACTCGTCCCGGACCTGGAGGCGGCGCTTGACAGAGATCCTATCCAGGTAATGATCGGAGGCCCCCCCGCACAAATCGAACCGGCGGAGATGCTACTGGCAGAATCCCCCATCCGTTCCAGGATTCATCTCACCTGGACCAAGTACCTGACCACCAATATTTCCATCCTCGACGTCATGAACCGGGGCTGCTCGAAAGGACGCGCGCTCAAAATTTGGGCAGAGCGGTGCGGAATCCAACCCGGCGAAGTGATGGCTGTTGGGGACAACTTCAACGACCTGGAGATGCTTCAGTACGCGGGGCTTCCCGTCCTAATGGGAAATCACTGCCCCGAGCTGCACCGGCCTGACTGGACCCTGACTCTCCCCAACGACGAAGATGGCGTCGCCGCTGCCATCCGTAACTACGTTCTGGCAGGATGCTGAAAAAGCAGTTGACAGTCCACAGTTGACAGTTGACAGTCAGAGTCGGCAGATACTGCTTTGCCGCTCTGCGTAACATTGGCATCTCATTCGGAGCGTAAACGGGAAGCGAGAAATCAGAAACAGGAACTAGCGGACTATTTCACACTTTTGAAATCTGGAATCTGCAATCTGCTATTTGCTCTGTGCGGGTCGCCCCTTCATCAGCGAACTCCTTCCCAGAATACGCGTTCCCGGCAATCCCGGAGGCGCGGCCCGGATGATGGGGCAATCACGGGCGCCCGCTCCCGGGATGCGCCTGCAATTGGCTCTCAATCTCCCTCACCTGCGCAGCCGCTGCTTGTTCCCCCGGATTGTTTGCCAGTTCCTCCTTGAATTCCCGGAGAGCGCCAGTCAGGTCGCCCTGGGTTTTCAGCATCACTCCCAGCGCAAAATGATAAGCAAACCCCATGGGGCGAAGCGCGATGGCCTGCCGCAGGGAAGCAATGGCCTCGGCTGTCCGGCCGGATTTGAAACGCGTCATGCCCAGGTACAGATATTCGTCCGGTTTGTTGGGATTGATGCGGATCGCCTGGAGAAAATATTTCTCCGCTTCCGGCATATTTCCCATTTTGTAGTAGGTGAAGGCCAGGTCGTAGGTCGCGGCCCAGTGGTTCGGATGGCGATTCACCACGTCGAGGAATTTTTCGAGAGCGGGACCGTACTGGCCACCCTCCGCCAGGACGGTTGCGTAATTGGCCTCGGCGTCGGGATTGTGAGGGGCTTTGGTAAGGTTATATGCGTAAAACGTCAGATTGTCTCTAAAGTAGGAACTCTCGGTGATGGTTCCATAGCTCAGCGCGGCGGTCAGGCACAAACCAGCAGCTAGAAGTGATGCGGGGATGCCCAGCCATCGCGGCGATCGCCAGCACGCCTTTTTCAGAAGCATAGCCATGAGGACGGCCAGCCCCACCGAGGGTAGGTACAGGTACCGGTCGTGGGCAAAGTCGTTGGCAACAAAAACGCGCAGATTGAGGAGAGGGATTAAGGGCAGCACCAGCCAAACCGCGAAGAAGGCGGCCGGGCGGGAACTCCGGACGCAGGCGAACAGCGCGAGCCCCACACAGACATCGAAAATGGCGGGGAGAATGAAATTCCTCAGCGTCGGATGAACCACCGCAGGAAAATCATAAAAGGTACTGAGGCCGGCAGGCCAGATCAGGTGGCGAACCCAGAACCCCATCAACGACGGCCAAGTAAAGAGCAACAGCCCCGTGCTGAGCGGCGTCACCGGGTGATTGAACCCTTTCAGGGCGTAAATGCGCGCCGGAACATAAAGGGCGACAAGGAAAAAGTAAGGCCAGATTTTGCCCAGAGCTCCTCCGCACCACGTGAGAATTCTCCTCACCTCGAGCGGCCTTCCCCACTCCACCCCAAAGATCCACTCGTAAACAAGCAGAAGGCCGGGAAGTATCAGTGCGGTCTCTTTCTCCAGCATGGCGAGAGCAAACAAGACCAGGGAAATGGCTTTCCATTTGAGAGCGCGCGCTCCCTCGACACGCGACTGCACGTAACTCAGGAACGAGGCAATCAAAAAGATTCCCAACAGCGGTTCAGTGACACCGGAAATCCAGGCGACGGCTTCAATGTGGGCGGGATGAAGGCCGAAAATCAGTGCCGCCAAAAGCGCCCCATCACTGCCGATGCCCAATCGCCACGCCAAGAGGTACACGAGAAGTGTGGTGAGGACATGGGACAGGATTGTGGTGAGATGCCAACCCCAGGCCTGATTCCCAAATACCGCGTCATTGATTCGCAGCCACAACAGGAAAAGTGGGCGGTAATAGTTCCCAAGCTCCTCCGGCATAACTGCTGCCCACACGTGCGAGGTAAAATAGGTGGGGATGGCGCGCCAGGAATGAACCGCGGGATTCTCCACGATCTGCCCGCGATCGTCGTGTACGAACTGGTAGCGAAGCGTGGGAATATAAACCGCAAAGGTCAGGGCGAGGACAACGACAATCCCCCACCGCGCAGGAAGACGGGGAGCGGTGTCAGGAATCCCTGCGGGTTGGCCCACATCCCCCTTCCATTCGGGTGAGGGTGCGTCAGAGTTTGCTTCATTCGCCATTCTTTCCAACCTGTGTCCGTGAATGATCCGGCCCGCTGTCTTCCGACACCTGCTCTTCTGCTCGTCACTTGTCCCGCCACGGCAGGTCACTGCTCTGAGGGGGCCGCGCCTGGGGATGGCAAGGCCCTTAACGCCTCAAGTTCGCGGGGGATTCTGCGGCAGGCTCGGCAGTGTTTCTCCGCGGCCTGGCTGGCTTCAGAGTGTTCATAGAAATTGAGAATGTTGGTGCGAAGCTCGGGTGTCACCTTCTTGAAGTGCTGCTTCATGAGATGGGCCAGAAGCTTGGCGTAGGCCCGGTCGGCAAGAAGATACTCACCCGGCTGGGTCGCCCCTCCGGTATCAAAATCCTGGTTGGCCAGGTGGAGGCGGCCCGCCGCCAGCTCGTCCAGCAACCTACCGTACTCCTGGCGTGTTGCTGCCAGGCCCTCAAGGAACATCTGTTCGGTCTGGGGCGTTCCCGGCTTGATGGTGAGGAGGTTGAGCAGGCCAAACTTAGGAACGATGGCGTAGAGGACGGCCAGGAGTCTTACTCCCACACCGGGCTTCCGGGCCGCCGTCACGAATCCCTTGCCGTATTCCTTGGGCGAGACGCGATCAAGGAGGCGCTGGCGACGATAATGCTTGCCATATTCCCGCTCGTAACTGTGGCGCGAGAGCTTATACACGAACGCTTCCCGGGAGATGCCGGGGGTCTGTCGCTCTATCTCGGTTTGCTTGACCTGCCAAGCCACCTTCGTGACTCGCGGGATCATCTTGCCGGCAGCGTAGCGGTAAGTGGCGAGCGCCAGGTCTTCATTGAACAGCACGTCGCGGATGTCGAGCCCGTAGGTCTCCTTGAACGCCCGATTGAGCAGCGGCTTCGACACTTTGAAGCTGATCGAGTCGTGGTAATCGTGCGAAACCAGCCCTGCCGCCTCGACCACGTCAAACCCGAACTCCACCGCCATGTGCGCCCTGGCATTTCTGGCGTAGGTGACCACGTCGCCGTACTTCGCGCCCAGCTTGGGATAGAGCATCGGCACGGCGCGGTTGACCACGGGATGACCAACATTGTCGCCCACGTAATGGGCCAACGCGCCCAGGGCAAAGGCATACTCGTTGAGGTCCTGCGCGTCGCGAAGCAGCGTCACCACAAAATCTCCGCTCCGCACGTAGTGAACGAGGTCGCTGAAGAAGTAGTTTCCAAAAGGGTAGTACCCCATGTCCTGGATGATGCAGCCGCCATAGGCATAGGCGTGCGCCTGGCTCAATTCCGCCGGAGTGGCGGCGGGGAAACGAGTCCGAAGCAAGTTCAGCAGTACCGGGTCCCACAGCGCGTCGATGACCGACTCGTGGGTTAGCACGGAATAGCCGTGCAGGCGTGGCGTCGACTCGAATACGATAAGCAGCACCGCGGCCAAACTCGACGCCAGCACGCTCCGCATTGGTGTCCGGGAATGCATGTTGCAACTCGACGCCAAAGGCTACACCATTCCTTCACGCCCTGCAAGGTCCCGGGGAGATAGATGGAATTGAATCATTGCTCCATTGGTACATTGATTCATTACGGGCCGGCGGTCGGGGTCAATGCTGGTCAATGACTTCGGTTCCGGGCGGGGGAGTGAACCGAAATAAAGAGCGGCTTAGCTGCACATTCCGCCCAATGTGGTCAAAGGAAAACTCCATGGTGCTCTGGTCGGGATAGAAGAACCCACAGTCAGAACTGGACTAAGTGTGGCTACGCGCTATTCGCCTGTTCCCGTCAACGCGACCGTTTGCGGGCTGTTGTTGGCGCTGTCGTTGACGTTCAGGGTGGCGGTGCGAGTCCCCGTCGCCCCCGGCCGGAAGGTGACGAAGATCCTGCAATCGGACATGGCCCCGAGGCGCCTGCCGCAAGTATTGGTCTCCCTGAAGTCCCCCGGATCGGCGCCCGTGAACGTGATGCTGGCGATCGCCAAGTGGGTCGAGAGGTTATTGGTCAGCGTCACTTCTTCTGGGGCGCTGGTGGTCCCCACCCTCCGTGCGCGAAACGTCACATCGGTGCGTGAGAGATCCGCCTGCACGATGCCCGTCCCCGACAACCTCGCGGTTTGAGGGCTACTAGCGGCGTTATCTGTAATGGTGACGGCGGCCGTTCGCGCGCCGGTCTGGCTGGGCGTGAACTGCACGTCGATGGTACACCTGCGTCCCGGCGCCAGGCTCGCGGGACAATGGCTAGTTGCAGTGAAGTCGCTGGCGTTGCTTCCGGTAATGGTGATACTCGAAATGTTTAGATTCGTCGTGCCGGTGCTGGTCAGCGTCACTTCTCTTGAGGTGCTACTCGTGTCCAGCGCCTGATTGCGGAAGGAGAGCGAAGCCGGGGAGACGCGCGCGTTCGAATCCGTGATGGTCAGAGTCCCCCTCGCATAGCTGATCTTGTAATTGGGGTCCACGGCGCCCGAGCAGGAGGTGGCATAGGTGCCCGCTCCGCTGCTGCTGGTCACGCCCGGCGCCGAGCAGGTCGGCGGGGTCGGGACCGTGGCGGTGTCCCCGTTGACAAGGCCGCTGTAAAGGGGCGTGATGGTGGGCACCGTCCCGCCCCGGCTCATCGTCGCGCTGCTGGCCGTGATCAGCAGGGGCGCGGGGGTGATCGCCAGCGCCGTGGCGTTGCCCGCCGCCTGCACGAAGGTGTAGTTGCCAGCCGTCAGCCCGGAGCCGTTTATGGCGTAGCTGCCCACGCCGCTGCTGGCGGTCGCCGGACTCGTGAACGCCAGCGTGCCCGTGGTCGCATTCGCCCGATTGTCGCTACCTACAAAGCCGGTCACTGTCCCGCTAAACGCTGGGTTGGCCGTGCCGTAGGCGCGGCTGGCCGCGGTCGCGGTGTAGGTCAGGGTCGCCGGGTTGACGGTCACTGTGCCGTTAACGTACTTAATGGTGTAGTAGCTGGGAGCGCTCGCGCCCGAGCAACTGGTGGAGGGGGAGGACCCCACGGGACTGGTGGGCGATGCCGTCGTCCCGCAGGTCATTCCCGTCACCACCGAAGACGTGTCCCCGTTCACAAAACCGCTGTAACTGGGCGTGATGGTGGGCACGGCGCCCCCGTAAGTCATGGACCCACTGCTGGCGGTGATGGTCAACGGGGTGGGAGTGCCTGTGCCCTGGAGCGTAACGCTCTGCTCAGCGGCAGTAGCGTTGAGGGCGTTGTCGGTGAACGTGGCCGCACTCACGATGCTGCCGGTCGTTTGCGGCGTGAAGCTGATACTCAGGTTGCAGCTCGCGCCGGGCGCGAGCGAGAAGCTGCTGGTGCAATCGGCGGGGGTGCCCGGGCCTGCTACCTGGGCAAAAGAGAGCGAGCCTATGCTCAGGCCGGGCGAGACGGCATCCAGTAACTGGTTGCCGATGTTTTGCACCGTGACCGACTGCGGGCTGTCTGTACTGGTGTTGAACACGACAGTCGCGGCAAAACTGAACGTCGGCGCCTCGGAGCGCTGAACCTCCACCACCCGGTTGTTGCCACCATCCGCGATGAAGACATCGCCCGCTCCATCCACCGCCACACCCTCCGGGTAACTCAGTCCGGTGCCCACCGTGGTCTGGGCGCCGCCACCGGCCGGAACCTCCACCACCCGGTTGTTGTTGGGATCCGCGATGAAGACATCGCCCGCTCCATCCACCGCCACACCGAACGGAATACTCAGTCCGCTGCCCACCGTGGTCTGGGCGCCGCCACCGGCCGGAACCTCCACCACCGCGGCGAGTCCGCGATCCGCGATGAAGACATCGCCCGCTCCATCCACCGCCACACCGAACGGGTGATTCAGTCCGCTGCCCACCGTGGTCTGGGCGCCGCCACCCGCCGGAACCTTCACCACCCGGCTGTTGTCGGTATCCGCGATGAAGACATCGCCCGCTCCATCCACCGCCACACCGAACGGGTAATACAGTCCGCTGCCCACCGTGGTCTGGGCGCCGCCACCGGCCGGAACCTCCACCACCTGGTTGTTGTTGGGATCCGCGATGAAGACATCGCCCGCTCCATCCACCCCCACACCAGGGGGATCATTCAGTCCGATGGCTGGCACCGTGGTCTGGGCGCCGCCACCGGCCGGAACCTCCACCACCCGGTTGTTACCGGTATCCGCGATGAAGACATCGCCCGCTCCATCCACCGCCACACCCTGGGGATTACTCAGTCCGCTGCCCACCGTGGTCTGGACGCCTGGGCCGAATGCCATGGCTGGCCCTTGGCCTTCACCGTGAATCAAGGTGGTCACCAGCAGGTTGGCAGAGGAGTCCGTGAGCTGGACCGCACCCATGCGCAATCCGGGCGCGAGAGGAGCAAACTGCACATTGACCGTGCAGGAGTTCCCGGCAGTCACCGTGCCCGTGCAGGTCGTGCTGCTCAGGGTGAAATCCAGGTTGGGCGCGCCTTGGGTGAGCACCTTAACGGTCGAGCCGAACGTGGTGTCAGCCTTGACGCTGTAGTTCAGCGTGAGCGTCGCGCTACAGGGCGCGGGAGTTGTCTGTCCCCCAGGGCAGATGTTGACGCTCCCGAAGTTGACCGCAACGAGCTGAACCTCCACCACCCGGTTATTGTGGTAATCCGCGATGAAGAGATCGCCCGCTCCATCCACCGCCACACCGGCCGGGAAAGGCAGTCCGCTGCCCACCGTGGTCTGGGCGCCGCCACCGGCCGGAACCTCCACCACCCGGCTATTGTTGCTATCCGCGATGAACACATCGCCCGCTCCATCCACCGCCACACCAGTGGGCTGATTCAGTCCGCTGCCCACCGTGGTCTGGGCGCCGCCACCGGCCGGAACCTCCACCACCCGGTTATTCAAGGTATCCGCGATGAAGACATCGCCCGCTCCATCCACCGCCACACCGAAGAGTTCACCCAGTCCGGTGCCCACCGTGGTCTGGGCGCCGCCACCGGCCGGAACCTCCACCACCCGGTTGTGGGGGGTATCCGCGATGAAGACATTGCCCGCTCCATCCACCGCCACACCCATGGGGCTATACAGCCCGGTGCCCACCGTGGTCTGGGCGCCGCCACCGGAGGGAACCTCCACCACCCGGTTGTTGCCGGCATCCGCGATGAAGACATCGCCCGCTCCATCCACTGCCACGCCGGCGGGATAATTCAGTCCGCTGCCCACCGTGGTCTGGGCGCCGCCACCGGCCGGAACCTCCACCACCCGGTTGTTGAAGAAATCCGCGATGAAGACATCGCCCGCTCGATCCACCGCCACACCGAACGGGCCATTCAGTCCGCTGGCCGGCACTGTGGTCTGCACGCCAGTGAAGGCTACGCTTTGAGCACACGCGGTATACGGATGCAAGAAAAGGAAACCGGCGGCAAACAGGACCAGAATGATAGGCTTGTTCATGGTAATCGCTCCTCATCAGCGGACGCGCAAAGCCCGTGGGCTTTGCCGCGTGGAATCGGAAAACGTTCCCATGTTGGGCAGGGGGAAGAACGATGAAGTGCCACCGCGCTTCTGCCTGCGGTGAACCGGTAGCGTCGTGTTCAATGCTCACATTTCCAAGAGAAGACGTCAAGCTAAAAATTAAAAATTTGTTACTACCGAAAACGGGCAGTGTTGTAACTTGGAATATTATCCCTTGCGTAACGCAGGTCATTCCCGCGAAAAGCTTGCCCTGAGCTTGCCGAAGGGCGGGAATCCAGTCCGTGGACAGCGTATTTCCGAAGGTTTGCGGAGTGGATTCCTCCCGCCACGGCGGGATGGGAATAACTGCGGCCTGGAGCGCCCATGTCCCGCAAATGACACCACTACCGAAGACAGAAAGAATTTGACAAAGCAAGCGTAGGGCGAGCCTGGTAGTGGCGCGGTTTGCAGTAGCGGCGCTCTATGAGCGCCGGAATTTATTGAATCAAAAGTCGGCGGTCATAGACCGCCGCTACAAAGAACCAAACTGCATCACCTCCGCGGGTCTTCACAGGTGGCGGAAAAATCGACGGGGCTGTCATCCTGAGCGAGGATAGCCGGAGACCGTTATCCGTGATGTCAGAAACGGAGCGCATCGCAAAGTGGGTCTGCCCTCTCCCAAGGGGAGAGGGTGGACCGCGACGGCGCTTTCACCAGCCGTCGCGGGCCGGGTGAGGGGTTAGTTGCGGGGCGAGGACAGATCAGACAGGCTCGGCCCAAGCTGCTCAATGGAAACGAGTAATGCGTCGAGTTTCTGGAGAGGAGCCGGTAGCGGGCCACGGTCAGCGCAGTCCTGACCGTGCGGTTTTCTCATGCCTGATACTCCAGCGGCAAGCGCACGTCGTCAATCTGGATGGGGTACGCTGCTACCAGCATACCGGGCGGGATCGCGCCCGCCTCTACACTCCTGCTCTTGTGACTCCGCCGCTTTTGCTCTTGACACGAGGCTAGGAGTTTGATAGGCTACCGTGGTTGACCTATGGAGAACGCCGGAACAGACCACGCCAAGGGGGTTGGAAATCGGCCGGGCGGGGGCGCAAGGCGGTCTGGAAACGCAAAAAAGATACTGATCTGAATTGTGAATCATGAAATTGTGAATTATGAATTGCTCTGCTCCTTGTTGGCACCGATTGGTGCTTGCTGCTTGCCCCCTGGTCCGTTTGAGAGTAGCCGAGCTGCCAAGACTTCTTACACAGACGACTGCAAGGGGCAACATGTCGTCCACTTCAGTGAAGGAGGAGGCTGTAGCAATTTCAAAAAGTCAAGCAACGACCCGCGAATGTGATTGAAAACAAAGGATCGCTGTGGAAAAAGTGGTGGCAAAGCGGGAATGTTGTTGAAAACACATATAGTTACACGTCTAAAGCGGGAATGTTATTCAATATAAAGCACTTAGCATAATAATCTCGATCTGGAGCCGACCACCTTGATGCATCGCGATTGGGGGCATGAGTCCGATGGATTCCCGCTTTCGCGGGAATGACACGGTCGGCCCCGAGTCATTCCCGCGGAAGCGGGAATCCACGACAATCAGTTTGGTTTACGCGCCGACGGTCGGGATCAATGCTGGTCAATGACTTCGGTTCCGGCTGGGGGAATGAATCGGAACAAAGAGCGGCTAACCGGCACATTCCGCCCAATGTGGTCAAAGGAAAACTCCATGGTGCTCTGGTCGGGAAGGATCACCAGCAAACGGCGGATATCAAATTGGGGATTTACCACCATGAGCACCTGGTGATAATCCCCTTCGTATCCCTTCTTGGGATATGCGCGCAGAACACGATCAGCGGTATCGTGCTCGAGGGCGTCCGGCGCAAACTGAATCCGAGAAAAGACGCGGCGCAAGTTGAGCCTTGAAAGCAAGAGGCGAAACGGAATACGAATATCGTCACTGGCTTTGAGGGGTGAGCGCGTGAGTTGTTTCTCCTCCGGGATGTAAAGCATCAGAGTCTTCCCATCGGAGAGAAACAGCTTGGGTTGAGGCCGCTGGTAATCCCACCGCATCAAGCCACCGCGCGCGAAGTAAACGACGCCGGACTCGATGCGTGTCCTGCCTCCGCTAACGTAGGTCTGCGTGAAGTCTGCGCGTATAGTCTGGACCGCATGATAGCTCGACTCGAATTGACGCACGTACTCTTCCAATAAGTCCGTGCTCCCGTTTCCAAATGCGCTGCCGGCCCGTGAGATGCAAACGGACGGGCGCAGAGTAGCGACCCCCTCACCCGGCCCGCCCCGGCTGGAGAAAACGCCGGCGGCGGTCCACCCTCTCCCCCAAGGGGGAGAGGGCCGGAAGCTGCACAAGGCGGGGTTGACTCGCTCAGCGCAGCCGAGTAACAAGAACACCACGACGAAGCACGCCACGCACTGGGGTGAGCGGGCTAATCGTGTGATCGGGTGATCCGGAGATCGGGTGACCAAGAGCCCGCCAATCAGGTGATCGGGTGATCCGGAGATCGGGTGAACAAGAGCCCGCCCATCGGGTGATCGGGTGATCCGGTGATCGGGCGAACAAGAGACCGCCCATCGGGTGATCGGGTGATCCGGAGGTCGGGCGAACAAGAGCCCGCCCATCGGGTGATCGGGTGTTCCGGAGATCGGGTGAACGAGAGCCGCGTTTTCCCGATCACTCGATCTGCCGATCTGCTGTTCTCCCGATCTCCCGATCACCCGATCTCCCGATCATTTAGAAGTATGTAACAATTTCTTCAACCGCTCCAAGGATTCAAGGGCAACAGGATTCCTGGGATCCGTTTGGAGGCCTGCCTCATACTCATTCAGGGCTTCGTTGGTGCGGCCCTGCGCTTCCAAGGCAGCTCCCAGACCGAAGTGTGCACGGCTGTCAAAAGTGTCCAAAGCCACCGCCTGTCTGAAGGCGTGCTCGGCGTCCTGCCTGCGGTTCCAGCGACTGTAGATCTCACCCAAAGAATTCCAGGCCTGAGTCGTACCTCCACTCGATATGGAGCTGCGAAACTGCTGCTCCGCCTCCACGAACCGCCCGGTATCGAAATAAAACTTTGCCAGTTCGTTCCTGGCCTGAACGTAGAGGGGAGCAAGGGCAACGGCCGCCCTCAACTGCGCCTCCGCCTTTTCTCCGGCCCCAGTTTCGGCATAGGTTCGCCCCAGGTTCATGTGGGAGTCGGCATAATTTGGGCGAAGCCGTATGGAGCGCTGAAAATCCTCGATGGCTTCGTCGTAGCGCTTCTTCCTGGCACAGGCAAGTCCCAGGTTGTTCAGAATCAACCAGTGATTGGGGGCTCGGCGCAGCGCCTCGCGCCACTCCGCCTCGGCTTGATCTGGGGAGCCCGAATTCCAGTAAACCGCGCCCAAGTTGATCCGAAGAGCGATGGCGTCCGGCTGCGCTGCCAGCGTGCTCCTGTAAAAGGTCGGGTCATCATGCCAAATGCGGTTTCGCGTGACAATCCTAACCAGGCAAAGGATGGCCACCATTGCCAGCCCTACTGCGTAGAACCTGCGAGCCGTGGGACGACCTGCCAACCTCATCCACAACAGCCCCACTCCCCATGCCGCGATCCAGCAGAAGCCCAGAGAAGGAAGGTAAAGGTAGCGCTCCGTAAAGACGTTAGCGCCCAGCCAGCGCGCATTGAGGACCGGCGCGATATTCACGAAAAACCACAAAAGGCCGAAGGAAACAAGGCGCTCCCTCCTCCAGGAATAAGCCAACGCCACCAGGGATAGTCCCAGAACAAGGAACCCCACGACCACTCGAGGGTCAGACAGCGCAACGCATTTGTGGAAAGCGTAAAAGGCGCAAAGATTCACAGGCCAGAGGAGTTTCCAAACGTATCGTGCGACTAACGCGAATGACGAGTAGAACGCCTCGGGCCGGCTAATCTGCGGCAACTGTAGTACCGGCGCCAGTCCGCCAAAGATTCGGGTTCTGAACAACAGGTAGGCGACATCGAGCAGCCACAAGGTGACGTACCGGGAAAGCTTCTGCCCCAGATTTGTTTGGGCCCGGTCGTCGCGCAGAAAGTGCTCATAAAAGGTTGCCAGGAAAGGTAACGTCGCTGCCGGTTCTTTGGCCAACAGCGCCAATGTGAAGCTCAGGACCATTCCAAGTTCTGCCGTGCCAGAGCGCTTTCCGCCTAGTTTCGCAACCCGGAGGAAAAACCAGAAGGTAAGCAAGTAGAACAACGTGAGCTGGAGGTCTGTTACGGCGGCGATCCAGTCAACGGACTCGCTATGGATCGGATGCAGCGCGAATATGACCGCCGCCACAAAGCCCACCGTTCGGTCCCGGAAAATCCGCTCGGTAACGAGGAAAACAAGGCAGACCACTCCGGCATTCAAGACCACGTTGGCCAAATGAAATCCGTAGGCCAAGGGTCCAAGGAATTGGTAGCAGAGGAGGTAACCAAACGTCATCAGCGGGCGGTAGTAATTAGTCATGCCTTGCGCGCCAACGTACGACCACACATTGGTGGCAAAGATTTCCCGCAAGTGGGAAAAGCTGCGCAGGTAGGGGTTAGACACGACCTGACGGTTATCGTCTTGTACAAAACCATTGAACAGCGAGTTAAGGTAGGGCAAGACCGCAACGATGATGAGAACCGCGAGCAATTGGTGAGTTGCAAATCGGACGAGGCCGCGAGTGGCTGAGGCCCCAGAGGCCTGCTCCGTTTTAGCATCTTCCCTGCTGAAGCGGTCCGCGCTCATGGTTGTTCCTCAGTCCTGCCTGACCGCTTATTGGCTTTCCCCGTGCCGGTGACCCCCATTCGAGCTAATCCGTCGGCCCATGCCGCCGGAATGGGGATGGGGAGCGCCAAATTGCCGAAACGCCCAAATAGCCAGTTGGCAAGCAGGAAACTCGCGGGAGCCAAAAACAAACCCGCCACGACATCAATGAGGTAGTGGTAGCGGAGGTAAATTGTGGAGACCCAGAGGCTCAAGATAAGCGGGGACAATATCCAGAAAAGAGGCCGGGAGTTGCGTAAGGCATAAAGCCAAACTAGGAAGGAAATGGCCACGTGCATGCTCGGAAAAACGTCACGATGGATACGAGCAAAATCCATGAATTCGAGTTGCTGGTTGAAGATGGAAATCGGCTGGCTGAGTGGAACGGTATAGAGGTCGTGTAAGGTGTACATCGGACCGATCGCGGGAACCAGAAGGTAGCCGAGAAGTCCCAGGAAAGTGACGACCATAAGCCCGCTCATCATTTCCCGGAAGCGCGGGCGAGGGCGGTACAGATATACAAAGCAGGCGACAATGGGGATGTTCAAGATGTGAAAGAAATAAGAAAACTCCATCCAGGCCGTCAGCCGCGGCGTAATGAAACGCTGGACCGCCAAGCTCGCCTGAAAACCAAACAACCGCTGATCCAGGATAATCAATTCCCGGTCACGGTCCTGTGGGACCAGGAGATGCGTAGCGTCACCCCAAAGTGAGTAGTACATGAGCAGGATCACCAGAAACGGGAACCAGTCTCGGACGATTTCCCAATAGGGCCGGACGAACGATCGCGAGTCAGTGGGGGAATCGGGGGATTCCTTCTTTCCAACGACGAAGTAATGGACCAGTTCCTTAGTCAGGAGCAAAGTCACGGCGGGAATGATAATCAGGACGTCGGCCGGGCCAAGGCTCGTATGTGCTACTTTTCGGAAAACGACACGGAGAGCCAAAGTGAGCAGAAAAAAGGCTAGAGCCACCAAGTCTTCCAGCCGCAAACGAATAATCAGCCGGCGGTTACTGGCCATACAGGCCTTTCAGCGCCTCGAATCTTTTTTGCGCCTCGGTTGAAAAGGAGAACTTGGATGTTTCATTCAGAACTTTGAGAGCCTGCTGCCGGTTCCCTTCCAGGAAGTAGGCGTGCGCCAAGCCTTCAACCGCCGTCTGGTCGGTGGGAAGGATCCGGAGCACCGCCACGAAGGCCTGCTGGGCTTCGCCATACTTCCGTTGGGCAGTCAGGACATGCCCTTGAAGAATGTAGGGAGGCATATAAGAACGATTTTGACTGATAACTCGCCGGGTGATGCTCAGCGCCTCATCGTATCGTCCCAAGAGAAACAGACAGACCGCAAACCGATATGAATCCACTTCGTCCAAATCTCCGCCCGTGAGGCGCTGCATGGCCGGCAAGTCGTCAACCACGGAGGCGAACTGGCCTAAACTGAATTCTGCCGCCTCAAGAGCTTTCCAATAGCGAGGAACCCCTGGACGCAACACGACCGCCTGAAAAGAGTTGAGATAGGCCTTGGGCAATCGGGAGTTCTGTATATCGCTCAAACTGACCCAGTAGTACACCTCTGCGGCTATATCGTAACCCAGGTTCCAGGCGCCAAAGCTGACCAAGGCCAGAATAAGAGCGTACAACCATGGCTTGGCGCGAACCAACCTGCTCGCCAGGCTGTTGTCCTCTGTGGCCTTCAGGCTCGCCACTGCCTTGGCCGCCAGCAGACTGGTAAACGCCACCCCCAGGATTTTCAATAATTCCCAAAAAATGAAACGGCATTGCTCCACTTCGCCACTCCCGGCTTGCAGGCTGGAGGCCTACTCGAGCAAGCTCAATTCAACCGAACTGCGAGGATTCAATCCGACACGCCCGCCTGCATCAAGGATGTAAGGTGCCCCCGACGGATCGCGCGGCAAAGCGCGCAGGTAACCTGCGACAACCAGTGCCTGGAAGGAGCGCGCGGGTCGCCCCTGCCGCGAGTTGTAGAGGGCGATCAACTCGTCCAGTTTGGTTATCTCTTCCTCCGCCTCGATGGCTATCAGGTGGTCCTCAGCGTTCTTGCGTATCTGTTCGTTGCCAGCCTGGCGGGCGATTTGGGACCAGAGGAACCTGGAAGTGGCGAGTTGGCCGCCCTGCGCCGCCACCTTCGCTGCCATAACCCGCATCCACTCCATGGCTCCCGGCCTCTCGCTCCCGGCATGAAACGCTCGCGCCGCAGCAGGGTAATCTTTCAAATCCCAGTAGTAAATGAAGCCAACATCTTCCCATAGCCGCCAGTAGTCTGGATTCGCAACAATGCCACGATGCAAGAGCGCCAGTGCTTCCTGGGGTTGACCTGCTCCCCTAGGTGGCTTCTCCGCAAGGAAAATCGAGCCGAAACGGTAAGCAATGAGCAGGTGGGGATCCAAGTCGGTAGTGATCTGAAGCAAAGGCCCCAGAAGTTTGAACTCTGTGGAATGGGCCAGTCGTTTCCTACCAAAATATTGCACTACTCGCGTCCAATAAATGTCTGCGAGTAACCCTTCGTATCCCAAGCTGAGTTGACGCAGAAACTTGCCTGAGGGCAGAAATAAGACCTCGGCGGCTCCCCGGTCACTTCCCCTTCGGAGGTCCATGCTCCGTTGGATTGGGATCAATCCTAAAAGGCACAGCAAAAGCAAAAGCCAGCAGACATGCCGGCGGAGGCGAGATCGGGAAAGGGACTCAGAGGAAGATGTCATCGGAATTCCCGTTCCTCAAAGATAAGGACTGCCATGGCCAGAAGGGCTGCTATGTACAGAAGAGCGTAAAGAGAGTTTCCAAGCCACAGGTAACCCGGGATCTTCTCCGCGTGGGCCACCTGGCTGATAACATTAAAATTCCCGAAATTGGGCAGCAAGTAATAAAGGACGTCGCTCACAGTCCCGAGCAGCGCGCTCTGGGTTTCCTGACCGAAGGCGCGTAAGCCGGCTGAGAAATTCCCGATCACATAAAGGCAAAAAGTGTATACGGCGGATAGCACCGGGGTGGATATACAGGAAAAGACCACAGCGATCCCCACCACCATGGCCAGTTCGAGCAGGATGAAATAGACAGCACCGAGAAACCTAAGGTCGTCCAGCAGCAGGGCGCGCTTTTGATAGAACAAGGCCGCGTAGAAGCCCACCGTCATGATCGCCGTGTTCACAAAGAGGGTGAGCAGAAGTCCCAAGTATTTCCCGAGAATGAATCCCAGGCGGGAGACGGGCTTGGAAAGGATATTGTAGATCGTCCGGCGTTCGATCTCTTTCGAGACGAGGTCGATTCCAATGAAAATGGCAATCAGCAGGCCGAAAACCGAAATCGAGGTGAGCCCCAGAGTTATCAGGATAATCTGTTCCACACCCACAGAAATGCTTCCGAACAGGATCGCGGCCCCGATCAGCAGGAGCGCAAAGGCCACCAGATTGTACAGAACCTTTTCGCGAACCGATTCCTTAAATGTATGAAGGGCAATTGTGGCCACGCGCATGCTCGCTCCCACTAAAGTCGAGGAGTTGAGAGTCGAGAAGTCCAAGAGGGAAAGACCACATTTTCGGCCTCTCGACTGTGGTCAGCATCCTGTTAGAAAGTCGAAGGACAGGTCTGTAACTCTTCGACTTCTCGACTCTCGACTCCTCGACTAAAAAGCACTACTCCGAGGCGCCGACTTTCTGAAGGAAGTAATCCTCCAACGACCTCCTTACCGGATTTACGGAGATCAACTTCGCTCGGCTGCGCAGGATAACCTCAAGGGTTCTTTGAAGTTGGCTTTCCTCCGGTATCTCAAGGCGCACTCGTTCTCCTGTCCGGACAAGCGACGACGTATAAGGCATCAGCTCTGCCAGGACCTCTGCGGACGGGCCTTCGAGCACCAACTCGGTGGCGGAAACTCCCAGGCTAAGGATTTTGTTCAACTCTCCACAACCTTGCAGCCGGCCGTGGTGAAGAACCGCGACTCGGCCGCAAAGCGTCTCAGCGTCCGCGAGAATATGGGTGGAAAAGAATACTGTCTTCTGCCGCTCCTTCAACCGCAATATGACCTCACGGACTTCCCTTCTGCCCAGCGGGTCCAGGCCGGACATGGGCTCGTCCAAGAACACCAAGTCAGGGTCATTGACCAAGGCCTGAGCAATTCCTAAACGCTGAATCATGCCCTTGGAAAATCTGCGTAGCGGAACATGGCGGGAGGCGGAGAGACCCAACTGGTCGATGAGCTCGCCGAGGCGGCGGCGGCGTTCAGCAGCCGACAAACCAAACAGGGATGCTACGTAGTTTAGGAACTCCTCCGCGGTCAGATGCTCATAGAAGCTGGGATTCTCTGGCAAATAGGCGACGCGGAACCGAACTGAGATGTCGTCGAGTCGCTTCCCCAGGATGCGAGCCGTCCCTGAGGTGGGGAAAATCAAGCCAAAGAGCAACTTCAGCGTGGTTGTCTTGCCGGCGCCGTTCGGTCCGAGCAACCCGAAAACCTCGCCGGCCTCCACACTGAGATTAAGCCGGTCGAGCGCCCGCTTAACCCGGTTGCGCCAGAAACCCAGACGGTAGTCTTTCGTCAGCTCGATGGTTTCAAGGGCCAGCATGCTCAACGCACCGTATCCGGGCGGCTACATCCCTCCTGTGGCACGGTCGCATGCCGTCGCCACGGACCCGGAACTAATATACCTGATGACAACAACTCCAGGGAAGTCTAACCAGACATATTTGAAATTCTCAGTGCTGGGCGACACAAGTCAACGGAATTTGTCACTCCGATAATATCTATAACGCCTCCAAGCCAGTAAGTAAGGCGGCGCCCGAGTGTTCTATTTGTCGCTCTCCTTGCGAACCTGCGGACAACATGGCGCTCAAGGCTTTAGCTTTCGCAGGGCCATCTTTACCGTGTCCTCATTGGGGTCAAGGAGCTTGGCCGCCTGGATTTCCCGCCTCGCGCTAGTAGGGTTGCCGAAATCGAGGTAAGCCAGACCAAGCTGCGCGTGGGCTAGGGCTGACTTCGGCTGAGCCGCGACCGCTTTCCCAAGTGCACTGATCGCTTCATCGCCTTTGCCCATTTTTAGCGCGAGCACGCCAAGCCGAAACTGGGCGTTTCCGGAGTTGGGGGCGGCCCTCACAATCTGCCGATAGATGTCGAGCGCCGCCACCAGCCTGCCTTGATCTTCGTAAACACCGGCAAGCGCCAGATAAAGCGCCTCGCTGTTTGGAGCGAGTTGGATGGCGCGCCGGAACTCGGCTTCCGCGCCGCCGAATTTCTTTTCGCGGGAGAAAACGGCCCCCAGGTTCAGGTGTACCAGCGCAGAAGAAGGCTCTACCGTTGCAGCCCGGCTGAGGAGGTTCTCTGCCTCCTCGAGACGACCCTCCTGCAACGATAAAAGCCCGAGCTCGAAGAGGGCCTCGGAATCATTCGGGTCAACAGACAGGGCTCTGAAGAAGAAATCGCGAGCCTCTTCCTTGCTGCCACGATGGAGCGCAATCTCGCCCAAGACGAAGAGTGGCTTCGAAAAAGTGGGATTCAACTGAGCGCCGCGCCTCAGGACTTCCTCCCCGGCACTCGCGTTCCCATCATCTAAAAGGACACCCGCCAGGTTTACCCAACCCTCGCCGGCAAGCGGGTCCGACGCTATTGCCGCCACGTACTCAATACGCGCGAGCCCACGGTTGCCCTCCCATCTGTAATTGTTCCCCAAGTAGATATGGAACATGGCGGCGCTGGGGTCTTCACGTACAGTGGCCAGACCCAGGGTGAAGTTATTCCGCCATGCCGGCAGTCTCACGAGGGTTCGTACTGCCGCCGCCAGCAACAGAATCAAGCCCAGCGCCCCGGCCGCAACTCTCAACCATGCGCGGCGGCCTGGGCCCTGGCCGGCCATGGCTCCCAGCCCTTGGCCCAACAGCCAGCAAATCCCCACCGAGGGGATGTAAAGGTATCTCTCCCCATAGGCGGGAACACCGACTCCGGCGATGTTTAGGACGGGAGCAAGAGTCAAGAAGAACCAAATTATGGCGAAACTGACAGGCCGGTCCTGCCTCCACCAAGCAACCACCACTCCCGCCGCCCAAAGTGCAAACAACATTCCCAGGAGCACTGCCGGATCCAGCCAAGTTGGGGGGGGATGGAACTTCCAGGAATAGGAAAGGTGTTGAGGCCAGAGAAGCTTGCCGATATATTCACCGAGCTGCGTAAAGCCGAAGATGAGGGATTCCCTCAGACGCATGCCACTGGGCGGCCCGAGGCTGGAAATATCCCCCATCACGGCCAGATGAACGACGATATAGAATGCCGACACCAAGAAGGTGGGCATGTAGCGGCTCAGGCGCTCGCCGAATCGCGCTGCTTCGTCGCCACGCATGAAATGCTCGAAGAAGACCATGAGCACAGGGATAGCCAGCGCAACCTCTTTGCACAGCGCCGCCAGGAGAAACATCACCGCGCTCATCCACGCTCGGACCCGCGAAAAGCCTCCGCCGCCGGCGGGCTTGGTGTAGATCAGAAGCGCCGGCAAGAAGAATGCTGCGCATTCGAGATCAGAAATCCCTGAGACGGTCGCCACATCCTCGGTGTGAACAGGCAGGGCGGCGAACAGTAAGGCACCCCACAAGGCTCCGCTCCCTTTGGGCCAGAACCTTTTGCCGAGTCGATAGACCATCACCACTACCCAAGCATTCAGGAGGACATTGAGGAGATGAAAGGGGCCGGGTCGAGGACCAAACAACATCGCCTGCACCAGAAAACTGAACATGACCAACGGCCGGTAGTAGGTACTATCCCCACGCGCGCCGCGAAAGCTCCAGAAGTTTTGTGTGAAAATCTCGCGCAGAAAATGGAAGCTTTTCACGTAGGGGTTGCCCCCAATCAAGATGGCATCATCCCCAACCAAGTCGTAGCCGGTGGTTGCGATATACAGGGCGAGGGAAAAAGCAATCAGGAGCGGGATGGCCAACCGGTCAATGTTTTGGCCGAAAAAAAAGGCTCCACGGCTCGCGGGTTCTTCAGAGAGAGGGGAGGGTTGAAGGTGAGACCCTGCATCCAATTCACTGGCCTCAGATGTTGTATTTCTTGGCATAATGTCGAAACGATCGGTAGGACATGTGAAGAAGTTCCGCAGCATGAGTTCGAACGCCTTGCGCGGCACGCAAAGCAGCAAGCAGGTACTGCTTTTCGATTTGCGATAGACGGGTCTCGAAATCCAACCCTTCTTGGGGAATTTGAACTGTGGTCTCACCGCTCAGAGTGATACCAGTCACTGATTGAGGCAGGTGTTCCAGGCATACCCGGCCATCGCGTCCCCCACACACGGCCACCGCATATTCGACCGCATTTTCGAGTTCCCGGATATTTCCCGGCCAGGGATAACGTTCGAGAACATCCAGGATGTCTCGATCGAAATCCAG
>JBEKUR010000059.1:0-26621 GCA_049514855.1 Terriglobia bacterium | reverse complement strand
TGCACCCCGCCACCCCTTCCACCGCCTTGGTGCCCACCCAGAACCGGCGCAGATCGAGTTGCCCCACCAACTCCCAAATCGCCCGCACCAAGTGCTCGGGCGGCACTAACCGTTCCACGTCGATGGCCGCCCACGTCATCTGCTCGCGGTTCACCGGCTTGCAACGGGGCTTCGGGGAGGGAGCCGCGGCGCTGTCACCGTCGACGCCCGGCGGGGGTGCCGGAAGCTCGGCCCCTTGGCCTTCCCAGATTGGCCTTTGCGTCGGCCGTTCACCGCTCATGTTGCACCTCCCGCCGGCGAGTCGATTTCGAGGGCCGGGCTCGTTTTATCACCAAGGTGTACTTGTCTTCCACGACCCAGTCAATGATCTCGCCCTTCTCCAACTCCATGGCCCGGGCCAAGGGGGCGGGACAGATCAGGTAGAACTGGCGCGTGTCATTGGCGCGCTCGATCACTTGTACGGTGGATTGGTATGCCATGTTGGCTATGGTATACTAGCCATATCACAAGTCAAGAACTATTTTGAATTTTTCACAGCTTCTCACGCCGTGGGCTATTTCCTGTCGGCCCTCCGGGCCTGTAGTGCGGACAACCGGACTCGAGTTGGGGGCACTTAGACGCTTAGGTTAACGACTATGGGCCATCGGCCTGGGTTACGCGGCCCGATTCGTTTCAACGTGTGAGCCCTGAAGGGGCGACCCACGACCTTGCTCCAATCCCACACAAATCGTTCGTCGTGATCAACCCCGTACGCCTCCAAAAAGTTTCGCTGCTCCTCATGAAAACTTACCACTCGATGGTGCTCCCCCTCGAAACCGATTGTGGCGTAGGTTTTAATTGGCGCGCCCCTTCAGGGCTTGAGGTTGTAATCGCTCGTTGATTCCCAGGGCGTTGCCCTGGGCTGGGATGGATCGCCCCGTTAGGGCTCATAATCGTCCTCCGTGAGTCCTACTCGTTCCAGACTCCTGAACCCCCGACTGCTGCATTTTCTCTCTTGACAGGTGGAGCAAGATAGGCTAGCATAGTAAGTGTTCGGTCTTCGGGTACCCTTGGGCATTGGTGGACGGTCTTTTCGATGCGACGACGCAAATCAGTCCTCAACCGAAATCCAGGAGGTATGAAAGCAGCAGAAGAGTCCGCTTTTTCAACTGGACAGGAAGTCAGCTTTCGTGAGGAAGAATTCTTTTTTTTGACCGAACAACACGGGGATGTTATTGAAAACAAAGGATGGCTGTGGAAAACCCTGGACAGAAGCGGGAATGTGTATGAAAAAAAAGGAGATGCGAGCATAAGGCGGGAATGTTATTGAAAAGAAAGGGTCTTAGCCTGGACTTCCCACCACGCCGGGGCACTCTTGGGGGCAGGCAAAAAGAAGGTCCCGGAAGGCGGGACCGCCGAAATCCCGGCTCCCGCCCTCTGTTTCCCGCGCCCTGCGGTTGCTCGCGGCGACCAGCCGCAAGCTGCGCGCGGCGCGAGCCACGGGAATAATCACAAGCAAGCGTAGCGCGGACCTTCGTCTCTGAGGTCTGCGGTTCTTCCTCAGACTCGCGCCTTCGAATCCAAGGCCAAACGCGCTGGCAGCGCAGAACTGCGCCGGGACGCACGGCGAGCCGCGGCAGGAGGCAAGAGTCGATTCCCAGCCGTCACCAAGCCTCTTGGCCCTTGCTGACATCGGGAGAGCGACGTATTCTTGATTATTGGGGGAAAGGAAAGGCAGTAGGCAGTAGGCACTGGCAAATGGTGAAGGGCGCGTCGTGATTGCCCAATCTGTTCAACGGCCATTGGTCATCCGCAAACGGGTTGGGGCACCCCCTCACCCGTCCCGCCCCGGCTGAAGAAAGCGCCGGCGCGGGACACCCTCTCCCCCAAGGGGGAGAGGGCTAGAATCTGCAAAGGGGGAGAGGGCCAGAAGTATCTCAGCACAAAATCGCGATGAAGAAGCAAACTGAGAGCCGAGACCGCTCCCCCGAAGGCACCACGCCTCAGGCGTCGGCAAGCGGAACCGTCATCGACCCCGTTTGCGGCATGGAAATAAGCCGCGAGGATGCGGTGGGCAGTTACGTACACGAAGAGCAAGAGTACTTTTTCTGCAATCCTTCCTGCCTTGAAAACTTTCGCGCCAATCCAAGCCAGTATCTGAGCCCCGGCCAAGCAGTGACAGCCTCCGCAGAGACTTCTAGCAGGGGGCTGAAAAACCCACCTCACCTGTCACCCCGAGGAGCCGCAGGCGGTCCCGAGCGAGCGAGGGAGAAATCTCGCAAGTCCTTCGTTTCCAGAGCGAGATTCCTCGCTTCGCTCGGAATGACAGCGTTCACAAGTGTTTTTCAGCATCCTGCCAGAAGGGAGGCAGCGGGTGCGAATCAGATCTATACCTGCCCCATGGATCCTGACGTCCGGAAACAAGGTCCAGGCGCATGTCCGAAATGCGGGATGGCGCTTGAGCCGCTCAGGGCCACAGCCGCGGCCACCCGTACCGAGTATGTGTGCCCAATGCACCCCGAAGTGGTACGCCACGAGCCGGGGGTTTGCCCCCTTTGTGGCATGGCTCTGGAGCCTCGGTCGGTGACCGTGGCGGAGGAACCAAATCCCGAATTGGCATTGATGACCCGCCGCTTCTGGGTTTGCCTAGCTTTAACCCTTCCGGTTTTCTTCCTCGCGATGTCCGAAATGATTCCCGGCCAGCCGGTGCAGCACGCCTTCTCGACGCGCCTGCTCAGTTTGGTGCAGTTTGCTCTGGCCTCTCCCGTGGTGCTATGGGGAGGGCGGCCATTCTTCGAGCGCGGCTGGGCCTCACTGGTCAATCGCCACCTGAACATGTTTACCCTGATCGCCCTCGGAACCGGGACGGCCTATGTTTACAGCGTCGTAGCAGTTCTCTCGCCCGGCATCTTTCCGGAATCTTTTCGCGGGCATGGCGGCGAAGTCCCGGTCTACTTTGAGGCGTCGGCAGTTATCACCACACTGGTGCTCCTGGGGCAGGTGCTGGAGCTTCGCGCGCGCGCCCAGACCAGCAGCGCCATCAAGGGATTGCTGGGCCTTGCACCCAAGACCGCGCGGGTTGTCCGGGATGAAGGCGCCGAGGAGGACGTGCCGCTCGACCGCGTCGAGCGGGGAGATCGGCTGCGCGTCCGTCCCGGGGAAAAGGTGGCGACAGACGGAGTCATCCTTGAAGGCTCGAGCTCGATTGATGAATCCATGGTGACGGGGGAGCCGATCCCCGTGGAAAAGAAGGCTGGAGACCGCGTGACGGGCGGGACGGTGAACGGCCCCGGCGGTTTTCTGATGCGCGCTGAACGCGTGGGCAGCGATACGCTCTTGGCGCACATCGTGCAGCTTGTCTCAGAAGCACAGCGCAGTCGCGCGCCCATCCAACGCTTAGCGGACGTAGTTTCCTCTTACTTCGTTCCCGTAGTTGTTTTCATTTCTGTGCTCACTTTTGCAGTCTGGGCGACCGTGGGCCCCCAGCCGCGGCTTGCCTATGCGCTGGTAAACGCAGTGGCAGTGCTTATTATTGCCTGCCCTTGCGCGCTGGGACTTGCCACGCCGATGTCCATCATGGTGGGGACGGGACGTGGCGCCCTGGCGGGCGTGTTGATAAAGAACGCCGAAGCGCTTGAAGTTTTCGAAAAAGTGGACACGCTCGTTGTGGACAAGACTGGTACCCTTACGGAGGGAAAGCCTCGTCTTGCTTCGGTTTATGCCCTGCAAGGATGGAAGGAGGTGGAAGTGCTCTGCCTGGCCGCAACTCTCGAGCGCGGGAGCGAGCATCCTCTCGCCGCCGCCATCGTTCGAGGGGCTCAAGAAAGGGGACTTCAACTCGGCGAGGCTCGAGAGTTTCGTTCGGTCACTGGTGAAGGTGTGATGGGCAAGGTGGATGGCAAAACTATCGCACTCGGAAACCGCAAGCTGTTTGATGGGCTGAAGGTCGAATTGAACGCGCTGGCCACGAAGGCTGCTGAACTTCAACGCGAAGGCCAGATCGTAGCCTTCATCGCCATTGACGGACATGCCTGTGGCTTGCTGGCAGTGACCGATCCCATTAAACAATCTACCCCTGAGGCCATCCGAGTATTGCAGAGGGATGGGATACGTATAGTCATGCTCACCGGCGACACCCGCACCACCGCCGAGGCCGTGGCGCGCAGACTGGGCATAGACGAAGTCGAGGCGGAGGTTCTGCCGGACCAAAAGGGCAAGGTCATCGAACGGCTTCAAGCGCAAGGGCGCGTGGTGGCAATGGCGGGTGATGGCATCAACGACGCCCCGGCACTCGCTCAGGCCCATGTCGGCATCGCCATGGGGACGGGAACCGATGTGGCCATGGAAAGCGCTGGCGTCACTTTGGTCAAGGGGGATTTGCGCGGCATTGTGAGGGCTCGCAGGTTGAGCAAAGGTACGATGCGCAACATCCGCCAGAACCTTTTCTTCGCGCTGGTTTACAATACCATCGGTGTGCCGCTGGCGGCGGGCGTCCTTTACCCGGTGCTGGGGCTGCTGCTGAGCCCCATGCTCGCAGCAGCGGCCATGACGTTCAGCTCGGTGTCCGTGATCAGCAACGCGCTCAGGCTGCGGAGGATGGAGCTGTAGACGGCAGGTGTCAGGTGTCAGGTACCAGGTGTCAGGTGCCAGGTGTCAGGTGCCAGGTGCCGGGTGCCAGGTGTCAGGGGACAGCGAGCTGAGGATTCGCCGCAACTGACTACCGACAACTAACAACGGACAACTGACCAACGACTGATCTTCGAGGTTCATAACATGACGTTTCTAACCACGCGTTATCACCTGAAACAAAACTTGACTGCAAAGGACTTTGAAAGGCTGCACAGCCTCTCCACGGTTTATGGCATCCGAGGGCTTTTCATTGAAGGCCAGCTTCTGGAGCTCGAATATGACGCCTCGCGGATTCACGAAGCTGAGGTCTTGGCACAGGTCCGCCGGGCTGGGATTGCCGTAGAACCCGAGAAGCCTATTGCTCCCGGCAGCTTCGATTATACCGGCGAGTTCAGAGATTTCGCTTGGCCTACGCAAGGGCTAAGCCCTGCCAACCAGAAGGGGTAGCGCAGGTCTCGCTCTCCGGACCTGCGCTGCGTTTCCGGTATTGGTGTCATTTGCGAGGCCTGGTCATTCCCGCGAAAGCGGGAATCTACTCCGGAAACTTTTGGAAATGTGCTGTCGTCGGACTGGATTCCCGCTTTCGCGGGAATGACCGGCGACCCGAGTGGAACCCCATTCCAAATGACACCAGCACCACGTTTCCGCTCTGCTTGACGAATGTCGAACGGTGCGCTAACTTTACTTCACGACCATGACAACAGACGGACACATTCCACTAGCAGGCTTTTATCTTCTCGACCGGACAGAGCCGAGCCTGCCGAAACTTGATGATTTGGGCAGCTCAATCCTGGAGACTCTGAGGGGACTGGGCATAGCCGCCGAAAAGCTGCGCGGCAAGCGCGTCGCCGTTGCCGTGGGCAGCCGTGGTATTGCCAGCCTGAAGGAGATCGTGCAGGCAGTCTGCGGCTGGTTGAAGGCGCAAGGGGCTCAGCCTTTTATCTTCCCCGCCATGGGGAGCCACGGAGGGGCAACCGCTGAGGGCCAGCGCAAGATCCTGGAGGAATACGGCGTTACGGAGGCCGCCACCGGGGTGGAGATTCGCTCCTCCATGGAGACCGTGCTTCTCGGAACGACCCCCGAAGGGTTCCGGGTCTTTGTGGATCGGAACGCCTGGGAGTCCGACGGCGTCGTGGTGGTCAACCGCATCAAGCCCCACACCGATTTTTCGGGGAAGATTGAAAGCGGTTTGTTGAAGATGATGACGATCGGCATGGGCAAGCTCGAGGGGGCCACCGAGGGCCATCGCCAGAGTTGGAAATACGGGTTCGAGACTGCCATCCGCGCCGTTTCGGGAAAAGTGCTGGCCACCGGGAAGATTCTCTGTGGGGTGGCGCTGGTTGAGAACGAACTGCACGAGATTGCCGTCGTGCGCGCCGCGCTTCCGGAAGGCATCGTGGCACAGGAGGAATCGACGCTCCAACTGGCCCGCACCCTGGTGCCGCGCATTCCGTTCCCAGCATTCCACCTGCTGATCGTGGACGAAATGGGCAAGAACATCAGTGGAACGGGAATGGATACGAAAGTAATTGGGCGCGGGGTGGAACTGCCGCCCGGAGAAGCGCCCAGGATTTCCATGATCTACGTTCGTGATCTCACTCGCGAAAGCGGTGGGAATGCAGTGGGCGTGGGCTTCGCCGACGTCATCCATGAGCGTCTTTACCGGAAGATTGACTTCCACAAAACGTATCTCAACACATGCACCTCCCTGAATCCTGCTGGGGGCCGCCTACCCATTCATTTGCCCTCGGACCGCGAAGCTTTGGATCTCACCCTCGGCCATTTGGGAAGTCCGGAGCCGGCGGAACAGCGGATCGTTTGGATTCGTAACACACTCAGCCTTGACCGGATTGCCATCTCAGCTCCTTTGGCTCGCGAGGCCACAGCGCTTAAGCGCTGGCGATTATGGAAAGGAGTTCATCCCGCAGACTTTGACCCGGCCGGGAATCTCAAACCGCTGTTCGGTGGGTAGTGGACGGTACGTGGTAAAATGCCGCTTGGAGTGTCCGAGGCTTGGCAGAAGCTAAAGGATTAAAGAATGGCCAGGAAACACACAGGATTGTATTGCTGGTTGGCGCTGGCAGGGGCCATGCTTTGTGTGACCCTCGCTACGGCCCAGGAGAAACAAACCGTCGATCCATCGTCCAAGGTCAAAGCGACAGCGCAAGATAATAAGAAGCGTGCGCTCCTCGATGCCCCACGGGTGAGTACAGATGCTGCTGTGCATAGCGCGGCTAAAGATATGATCAAACAAACGACCGGGGAGAAGACCCCGAACCAGCCCGAGGACGCTGAGGTTGTTGAATTTCGCCCTGCCGAATCAGAATCGGCAAGCTCAAGCACCAGTGGAGCGCCCCCGAAGACCCCAAAGAAGGGAGCACTAAAAGACGTCCACGGCACCGTCTATGGGGCGGCAGGCGCGAAAAATCCCGGAACCAATGCCGAGGGAGCAGCCATCAGTGCCAGCTCCAAAAGCGGCAAAACCGCGATCTATGTGGAGACCGATCGCGCCCGAACCTCTCCTGCTCATTAGCCGATGCGCCACCTTCGATATTCCCTATCTCGCATTCTTCAGTGCATTCGCCTGAAAGTACCCTCGTTTGTTCTTGTGACCGTATTAGGCCTTGGCAGCGCTCATAAGTTTTACGCCTGGCCCCACCCCGAAACCTCTGCAAAGACCGAGTGCTCATCCGTTCCCAGCGCGCTTTTAGGGCACTCCGTGGGCTTTTGCGTTGTTTTCCCCTCTGGCTACGAAGCATCTTCCAACAAGCGTTATCCAACCCTTTACTTCCTCCATGGCCTCTTTGAAGACGAGCACAGTTGGATTGATCGGGGAGGCGAACAAATCTGGGAAAGTCTCACTGACCAGGGCGAACTCACGAACTTCATTGTGGTCTTGCCTGCTGGGGGACGGACCTTTTACGTAAACTCGCAGGACGGCCACGAACGGTACGAGGACTTCTTCATGCAAGAGTTGGTGCCCGAAATCGACCGCCGATATCGCACCATGTCTGTCGCCGGCGAGCGGGGCATCAGCGGGACATCCATGGGCGGTTACGGCGCTCTTCATCTTGCCATGCGCCATCCCGAGGTGTTCGGTTCAGCGAGCGCCCATAGTGCGGCATTGCTACCCAAGTTCCCTAACCCGCTCCCCACCGAGGGCCGCTGGGGATTTTACGCGCGGGTGCTCCAGGAGCCTTTCGGGTCACCCCTTAATGAGAGCTATTGGGAGGCCAACAGCCCTCTCACCTTAGCCGAGCATCCGGAACGCTTCCCCCAACTTGCACTTTACTTCGATTGCGGTGACCACGACCGCTACGGTTTCGAGGAAGGGGCTGAACTTCTCGACCACATTCTCGCCCAGAAAGGTTTCCCGCACGAGTATGCCCTCCGCCCTGGGGGTCATGGTTGGGACTACTTACATCAATACATGCCGTTCTCCCTTCGCTTCCATTCCAAGCTTTTTATGCAGGCTCAGAAGGCGAGCTTGACAACCCACGCCAAGGGAGAAACGCGGTGAGATTACCCACCCGCAGAGTAACACCAGTCGTTTGGTTATTCCTGCTGTTAAAGGAGAGAATTGTATGACGAAGATTTGTCTAACCTTGATCGGGCTAGCCACTGCCACTCTTATAGTTTTGATGAGTAGCGCAAGCATGGCTCATGGGAACAAACGGGGTAGTGTGAAGGCGACAATCAACGGCGCCCACATCTCCGTCGACTACGGCCGCCCCGCACTTAAGGGCCGCGACATGCTCAAGCAAATCCAACCAGGTGACGTCTGGCGGATCGGTGCCGATGCTCCGACGACCCTCGAATCGGACAAGGAGCTGAATTTCGGCAGAACAATTGTTCCCAAAGGCAAACATATCCTGCTGGCGCGCTTGGTTGAGCCTGGGAAATGGACGCTCGTATTTTCAAGCAAGTCTGTCTTCCAGTACGAGCCGAGTGCAAAGCTCGCGGAAGTCCCGCTGACACTCGAGGAAGCAAGCGACTCGGCCGAACTGGTGACCATACAAGTCACGGACAAAGATGGGACGGGCGTCATCGAGATCGCCTGGGGTAAGATGCGCCTTTCCGCTTCCTTCAAGCCTGCTTAGGCTCGCGGAAGAACCATCATAGGCAGAATCGTCAAGTCCGGAGAATTGGAGCCCGACATGTCCCAACCACTGCGAGTGCTGGCGCTCTTTGCTCACCCCGACGACGCAGAGTTCCTTTGCGCCGGCACATTGATCCTTCTGGCCGACCGGGGCGCCGTCGTTCACATCGCCACGATGACGCCGGGCGACTGCGGAAGTGCCATCCTGCCCGCAAACAAGATTTCCCGCCTTCGAGTAAAGGAAGGACAGCGAGCCGCCGCCGTGCTTGGCGCACAATACACTTGCCTGAAGGAGAAGGACCTGCTGGTCTTCTATGACCGGCACACGCTCTGCAAAGTGATGGAATTAGTCCGGCGCCTGGATCCCTTTCTGGTATTCACGCACTCGCCGTCTGATTACATGCTTGACCACGAAACCGCCAGCCGTTTGTGCCAGACGGCCTGTTTCGGCGCGATGGCCCCCAATTTCCGCACGGGCGCAAGGAATCCGGCAAAGCCGCTCCGAACAATCCCACACCTCTATTACACCCAGCCCATCGCGTCCACAGATATTCTGGGGAAGGAAATCATTCCGAACCTCTGCGTAAACATCGAGGAAGCCTTGGGGCGTAAAGAGCGGATGTTGGCCTGCCACGAAAGCCAGCAAGCCTGGTTGAAGTCACAACAGGGAGTTTCTGGCCCCTCGGACACCATGCGAAAAATGGCCGCCTGGACAGGAGCGCTCGTCGCTTTCCAATGCGCCGAAGGGTTTCGCCAACATCTTGGGCAGGGATTCCCTCAGAACGACCTGTTAAGCACGATGCTGGGCGAATTAGTGAGGAAACCGGAGAGTCAAGGCCCAACCGGCAGCCGGTAAGAGACGCATCTTCGCCGGGGGCGACGCCGCTCCTCCCGATTCGCTCGTTCTCTTGTTATCTTCCCGTGCCAGAGAGGAAAAGCGCATCTCCGTCGAGCCGGTTGCCGAAAGACCCGAACGTGATGGCTGTTCCCGATCAAGAATATCTGCATCAAAAGCATCGGGACAGGTCGGGACAGGTCAGCCGGGCAAATTAGATTCCAGGGTCTGCCCCCGGCTAGCCGGGGCCGCCAGGAGAAGACCCGCCTGTTTCCGGAGTAATTTCGCATAGGTATGGACTTTGCCCTCCTGGGCGGTCGGAGGGAAGTATAATAGGTGGGCAGACCATGGAATTCTGGGAATTTCGAGATGAATTCGAAGAGTCTGGTCGAACCCAGATAATGAGACTTTGAGCTTGTCAGCCGACCCTGCCACATTTCTTGCCTACGCTTGGCGTTGCCTGAGGGCAATAACAGTCAAGAGCATAGTTTTCTGCGTTGCACTTTGGCTCGCCCTTCCCAGGTCCACATACGCGCAGGTCGCCGCGCCCGGGGCTGAACTTTGGGGACAGCCCGTGCTGGACGTCCGGCTAAATTGTGATGCGCAACTGACAATAGCTGACTTCCCCGGTGTCGTCTCTCAGGAGGTCGGCCGACCTCTCGATGCCTCGAAAATTGCCGCGAGTCTGAAAAAGCTATATGCCACCGGCCGCTTTACCGAACTGCGCGCGGAGGCTGAGCCTGGGCAGGGGGGCGTTCACTTGCTCTTCGTTGGGCGCGCCCAATACTTTGTCGGCGTGGTTCAAGTTGAGGGAACTCCCAGTGCCTTGGAACCCAGAATCCTGCTCACCTCCTCTCGCCTCCGGCTGGGACAGCCCGTTTCGGACGACGATCTTGTCGCGGCCCAGCGGCATATCTCCGAGATGCTCGCATCGAACGGCTACTATCGGGCGACCCTCAGATACCGCCTCCTTCCTGACCCGGCCACACAGGAGGCCGAGGTGTTGTTCTCTGTTTTTCCTGGGAAGCCCGCGCGCTTAAGCAGCCTGGAATTCCGAGGTCACGTCGGATTCCCTCCGGCGAAGCTCGCAAAAGTAGCCGGCTGGCACTCCGGAATCCAACTGACATCGGCGCGTGTCGAACGGGGCTTGCTCAAGCTCCACCAGTTTTTTATATCGCACGATCGCCTCCAGGCAACCGCGAGCGTTCTGAAGCGCGAGTATGACACTAAACTCAACACCGAAAAACTGCTGGTAGGAGTTGAAACCGGCCCCCTAGTTCGCGTGCGCGTTGAGGGCGCCAAGATTTCACGCTCCAAACTCAAAGAGCTTCTCCCCGTTTATCGAGACGGCGTAGTGGATGAGCCCGCCCTTGCACACAGCAAGGCGATTCTGGAAGACCATTTCCAGCAACGGGGTTTCTTTTCAGCTACCGTGAAGGCAGAACAAGCATTTCATGCCGAGTCTCAGACGCTGGACCTTACCTTCCGAGTGAATCGGGGCGAGTCGGGACAATTCATGGGATATGGCTCTGAAGGCAATCGAGCCATTCCAACCACAGAACTCATGGCGGCGATCTCCCCTCCCGCACAGGGAATTTTCAGCCCTGCCCCGCTGTACAGCCGCACCCTGATGGAAAACAAGGTAAACACCCTGACGGCACTCTATCAATCAAAAGGGTTTCTGGAGGTCCGGATCTCCCCTCACGTGGACGATCATTTCCGAAACCAAGCGGCTCATTGGTTCGTCACCTTCCAGGTCGAAGAAGGGTTCCAGACAACCGTTCACCAACTGGCTTTGAAGGGAGTCTCCGGCGACATCGAGAAGGCCCTCTGGCCTTCTCTGCTGACCAAGCCACCCCAGCCTTATTCACCGGAGCGGGCTGTGGCTGATCGCGACACCCTATCCAATTACCTTGCCGACCACGGGTATTCTCAGGCCAGGGTGAGTTGGCAGGCCTCACCTGTAAACGAACAACACCAAGTTGACCTGGAATTCCTGATTGAGCCGGGAAAGCAAGAACGAATCCAGCGTATCGTCGTCCTGGGAAATGAACACACCCGCCTGGGGGTGATCCGCCGCGAACTCCTGATTCGCCAGGGTCAACCTTTGAACCAGGACAACGTCGCTGACTCACAACGCCGGCTCTATGAGTTAGGAATGTTCAACCAGGTTCAAATTGCTACCCAGGACCAGACAAGTTCCGAAACGAAGAAAACCGTCTTGGTGGCGGTGGAGGAGAGCCGGCGATGGACTTTAGGCTACGGGGGAGGACTCGAGGTCCAAAGGCTGGGAAGCAGTAACCCACAGGGCGCGTTCAAAGCCAGTCCCCGCGTCTCGCTTGACCTCCACCGACTCGACGTCGGAGGACACGCACAAACCTTTACCCTATGGGGACGGCTATCGAACCTCGAAACGGGCGCCGGTACGAGCTATGTGATTCCCTACTTGGCGAATCGACGGGACCTGAGCCTGCGCATCAGCGGGCTGATAGACCGCAGCCGCGACGTGCTCACCTTTACGGATGACCGGAAAGTGGCGTCGGTCGCCATCGAAAAGCGTTTCAGTGCTTCGACGGTAGTTTCGGGTCGCTATAGCTTCTCGCGCGTTGAGGCTCTCGACATTTCCAATCGCATTTCCCCGGAGGAGAAACCTCTGTTGAGCCGGCCGGCGCGTGTGGGCGGGTTCGGCGCCAGCTATGTCAACGACCATCGCGACGATCCCGCGGACGCCACCCGCGGCTCCTATTCACTTGCCGACGCGGGAATTGCCTATAAAGGCTTCGGCTCGGAAGCAAATTTCCTTCGCTTCACGGGTGAAAATGCAACCTACTACCGATTGGGATCACACCTGATTTTTGCCCGCAACCTTAGATTCGGATTCGAGTCTCCCTATGGCAGCCTGGAGAAGGTCCTGATTCGAACCCCCGGCGAGCCCAACCAATACATCTACACCGACGTCCTCCCTCTGCCCGAACGGTTCTTTATGGGCGGCAGCGAATCGCATCGTGGTTTCTCCATCAACCAAGCGGGACCGCGCGACCCTGTAACGGGCTACCCCATTGGCGGTAATGCTCTGTTCTTTAATTCGTTCGAGCTTCGCGTGCCCTTGGCGCAGCGGAGGCTTGGCTTCGTGGTATTCAACGATTCAGGGAATGTATTCACAACCATCCGACACATGCGTTTACTGAAATTCAGACAAAGCAGCCCGACAGATTCCGATTATGACTCGGACGCCGTGGGTCTGGGTATCCGATACAAGACGCCTGTCGGGCCCATACGCTTCGATGTGGGTTACAATCTAAATCCCACGCGGTACCAAGTGGGAATGGCGGTGCAACAATTATCTCGGTTCAACTATTTTCTGAGCATCGGTCAAAGCTTCTAGCAGCGTGTCCACTTGTGTTCCTGGCAATGGGGCTTGCGCCATCGTTTTCCCGTGCTGAGATTCTCGATCGTGTGGTTGCATCGATCGGGGATGTCGTCATCACCCAGAGTGACGTCGAACGCGAATACCGATTGGAACGTTTCCTCGACGGGCAGTGGCCGGCTCCTCCCCCCGACAGGAAGACACTGGAGCAGGTTCGCGAGCGGCTGACTGACCAGAAGCTTCTGCTCGAGGAAGAAACCCAGGACTCTTCCCACGACGCCGCGTTGGAAAAAACGGCAGCCGAAGAACTGGATGCTGTTCGGAAGCGCTTCTCATCTGAGCCGGACTACAAATCTGCTCTCCATGCGTTACACATGGACGAAAAACAGATTCTGACAACGCTCGTTGCTCAGCAGAGGATCTTGAGGATTGTCGAACAGAGGTTGCGGCCGGCGGCGGCCCCTGGGACAAGCGATGTTGAATCGTACTACCGCGACGTGTTCACGCCCGAATATACGCAGACGCACGGCTCCGCCGTTCCCCCTTTGACCGAAGTCCAAGGGCAGATCCAGGAAATCTTGGTGCAGAAAAGAATCGATCAGCTTCTTGCCAGTTGGTTGGAGGAACTGAAGCCAAGCCGCGCCGTGCGTTTTTACTCTTTCTGACTTCGGCAAAAGCTGTCAGACCTTAGAAGCTGTCATTCCGATCCCGCAGTCGCGGGAGAGGAATCTGGCTCTGCGCCGAGGAAGAAAGAATCAGAGCGAGATTCCTCTCCCGCGACTGCGGGATCGGAATGACAATCCAGCATCCTATTAGAGGATCTGAATGTCGAAACATTTTCGGATCACGCTCGCTATTATCGGGACGCTGGTGGCGCTGGCCATAGCCGCGATTGGTGTCATGAGTACCCCCTGGTTCCGCCGCGCTCTGGAACGCCGCCTCATCGTGGCGCTGGAGGACACGACGGGCGGACGAGTCGAAGTACAGGAGTTCCGCTTTCGCCCCATAGTCCTTCAGGTGGTTTTCCACGGAGTTGTGATCCACGGAAGCGAACCGCCCCAAGCACCCCCTCTCTTCTCTGCCCACACCGTGGTGCTCCGTCTCAACCCGGCCAATTTGCTGCATCGCGAAATCCGAATAATGAGCCTTGACTGGGATGGAGCAGAATTACATCTCAAGACCAATGCCGATGGTTCGACGAACCTGCCAGGCCCTGCAACCCGCTATACCGCCGGGCAAGTCATGGAACAGTTGATGGACCTTCGCATTGGAAGGGTGACGCTGGCGCACTCCACTTTCTTTTGGAATGACCGGCCCATAAGCCTGGATCTCAGTGCCCGAGAAGTGGCGTTCCTCCTGCGCCTCCGGCGCGGTCCCCGCTATGAGGGCAGCCTTGCGGCCTCGGCTGTAACTGCCCATATGCCGGGGCAATCGACGCCGCCTCTTACCTTTTCAACCCGCTTCGTGTTGTCGCAAAATGAGCTTGCCGTTACATCGTTCGTCTGGCAGTGCCGCGGAATGACTGGACAAGGTTCATATACCTTTCACCCTGTCCCTGAACCCGAAGGATACTTTTCCTTCCAGACCAGCTTTGATGTGGCGGCTCTAATTCCACTACTGCGTCTTCCTGGTTTGCAGAATGGGAACCTACGCCTCGAGGGTCAGGGGATCTACCGTCATGGGGAGATTTCCGCGCAGGGGCGACTCCAAGCCCGGCAAATGCTGTTCCGTGATGCTCAGTTCGACTCGGGGCCGCTTGAGGCCTCGGCCGACTACTCCCTGGATCGCTCGCGAGTGGCAATTTCCAATTTGAAGGTGCTTGGATGGGGAGGCAGTGCGCTGGGCGATGGCCAGGTTAGTCTTGCAGGGCCAACTCCCCAGTTCCACGTCCGCGCCCGGCTCCGTGACATGAATCTGCTCGCGCTCCTTCATAGTTCCAGAGTCCAACCTCTGTTAATCACCCAGCTTCACCCTGCCTCTCTCATCGACGGAGCGGTCGATCTATCCTGGGCAGGTGAGTTCGAAAAGGTTAAGTCGGAATTCGACCTGCATTTATCGGCCCCCGCCGCGCATCCTCCGAGCTTCCTTCCCGTCAGCGGTGACCTGCGTGGATCATTGGAACTGAATCACGGCTTCTCCGTACGCTTGGAGGATTCAAACTTTCACACTCCCAATTCCTCGCTCAGAGCAAAGGGAACGCTGGTCGAGTCAGCGGCGCGCAACGAATCCCCGAGCCACCTGCAAATCCGATGGGAAACGACGCAATTCGAGGAATGGCGTTCCGTGTTCGAGACCCTGGTCGAATCAACCCCACACTTGCCACTCTCACTCAAGTCGCCGGCGACTCTGGTTGGAGAAGTCACGGGTTCGATTAAGAAGCCCGAAATGCGCGGCTCGTTGCGGCTGGGCGCGTTCGAGTATCATGGCTGGACCTGGGACAACCTCGAGGCAAACATAGTTGCCCGGCCGGACTATTTCCAGGTATCTTCCGGACGACTTTCACATGGGACGAACGTGTTTAGTCTTGAGGCCTCAACCCAGCTTGAAGATTGGAGGATTACGAAGACCTCACCGGTACGGATTTCCGCCCGCGCTCAACGCACCCCGCTGGAAGGCCTTAAAGCGGCGCTGGGAATTGACTACCCCGTCGGAGGTTACGTCAGCGGGCAGGTTAACTTGTCGGGAACCGCTTCGAACCTCCAGGGAACAGGTTCCATCAGGGTGGAAAACGGCAACATCGCCGGAGAAGCGGTCGATTCCTTCTCGACCAGTATTCGGGTCGGTGAGTCCACCTGGGATCTTGATACGATACAGATGCTGAAAGATCACGGCAGTATAACGGGAAAGGCACAGATAAGGCCTTTGAATCGCTCCATAACGTGCCAACTTCACGGCAGGGGCTTTTCTCTCGCTGAGTTCAAGAGACTGGCACTCTCCTTTCCGGATTCCGCCCTTCCCCTTCAATTACAGGGCCAAGCAAGCTTTGACCTCCAGGCAAGCGGTACTCCTGACAATTTCCACTTTCACTCCACAATGCTCGTCGAGGGTATCAGTGTGGCCGGGACTCAGGTCGGCGACCTCCATGTTCAACTGGATGGCGAAGGTGAGAACCTCCGGATTCGGGGCATAGTTTCCGGACCTGGGGGGATGTTCAGCCTGGGCGGAGACGCAAAGACCGCCGGCGATTGGCCGCTCCAACTCCAAGGGCAATACGTATCCTTGCGCTTGGATCCCTGGGCACGCCTGTTGCTGAATAACCGTCTGGGTGGTCAAGTTACTGCGAGTGGCTCCTTCAAGGCGAATGGTTCCCTGCGTGATGCTTCCAAATTTCAAATGCAGAGTCAGATCGAGAGTCTGGAGGTAAGTTTTCCTTCTCTGAAATGGAGGAACGAACATCCCGTGGAATTGCGGTTTGCCTCCAACCGGCTCTCCGCTCAACCCTTCCGCATGCAAGGCCCCTCCACGAACCTTACCGTCGATGGCTCTCTTCGTCTTGCCGGCCCAGCTTCTCTTTCCCTCACGGTCCAAGGCCTAGCTGATGCCACGGTGCTGAGTTTGTTTGACCCCAGCCTGCAAGCATCCGGGCACTCACGAATCAAGCTGAGCATGTCGGGTTCACCCGCGCGACCCCAATTGAATGGAACCGTAGAGATCCAGGACGTCAGTCTTGACTACCAGGGTCTTCCCTTCCGCCTGAGCAACCTGAATGGCGATATCCAGCTCGAGGGGGAGAGAGCTACGGTGAAATCATTACGGGGCATCAGCGGTGGGGGCACCCTGACCTTGGATGGTTTCGTGACCCTGGCATTGCCGCCCCGCGTTGAGCTGCGAGCCGAGCTCGATCAGGTCAGGGTGCGCTATCCCTTTGATTTCACCTCCATCCTCAGCGGGACTTTGCGCTTGGTGGGAACATCGGATCGTTCCCAGCTCCAAGGCGACCTGGCCCTCCGCCAAGTGCTCGCAAGCGAAAACAAGAGTTGGCTTGCACAGGTAATGCAGTCCGGCAGCCCCTTCGAGGTATCTAGACCCAGTGCGGCTGTCCCGCTCGCCGATACCATTCGTCTGAACATTCGAGTGACCTCGGCAACGCCGGTGAGGCTGGAAGTACAGGATATGCGGCTGACCGCCGACGTTGATGTGCACCTGCAAGGAAGCCTTGCAAACCCCGTGGAAGTGGGAGCCGTGCACTTTCTGAGTGGTGAGGCCATCTTCCGTGGAAATCGCTTCACCCTCAACCGAGGCGATCTCAGCCTGAGCAATCCCATTCGCACTCAGGCAACGCTCGATTTGGAAGCTCGAACCCGCGTACAGCAGTACGACCTGACGGTTGATGTTTCAGGCCCGCTCGGGCGCCTGAAGATGGCTTATCGTTCCGACCCTCCGCTCCCCACTGAGGATGTGCTTTCGCTCCTGGCGCTGGGGTATGCGCACCAACAACAGCAGATGTCCACACCAGGATTAGTCAGCTCATTCACTGGGGGCAACCCCTTGCAAAGCGTGGGCGAAAGCGCGCTGCTCTCTCAAGCCCTGTCCAGCCAGGTAACTGGACGCATCCAGCGGCTCTTTGGAGTGAGTCGAATCAAGATCGACCCGAATGTGGGACTGCCGGGGTTTAGTTCCGGCGCGCGGGTGACCGTCGAAGAGCAAGTGACCAGGGACTTGACCTTCACCTACGTCACCAATACCGCTTCATCACAATACAAGATCATCCAGTTTGAATGGGCATTCGGAGAAAACCTTTCGTTGATCGGCGTTCGCGACCAGAACGGAATCTTCGGCGTCGAGCTGAGGTTTCGCCGGCGCTTCAGGTGAAACCGCCAAAGCAGGGAATAGGGAATAGGGAATAGGGAATAGGGAATGGGGAACCGGTTCCGCCGGCGCTTCAGGTGAAACCGCCACAGGAGGGAATGGGGAATAGGGAATGGGGAACCGGTTCCGCCGGCGCTTCAGGTGAAACCGTCACCGGCGCGAGCACCTCTCCTGCCTTGATAATGAACACGTGGAGTTCCTTCTTACTGCCTACTGCCGACTGCCTACTCGGCTAGTGGCCAGTTCCAAGGTGGGATGTTATACTAGTTTGAATTCGGCCAGCAGTTTGAAGATCGCAAATGCGCCGCACCCTGACGTAATTTTGCGATTCACGGCCGCGGAGAGGTGTCCGAGTGGCTGAAGGAGCACGCTTGGAAAGCGTGTGGCCGAGCAATCGGCCCGTGGGTTCGAATCCCACCCTCTCCGCCAGAAGACCAGTTGACAGTTCACAGTTCACAGTCGACAGTCAAAGACCCGGCGTAGGGCCAAGTGGCGTCTTATTGGTTCACCAAAAACATCAGACAGTCCTTCAATCCCATCTTTTAATCCTGAACTTCAATCCGAAACTTCAATCCGAAACGTTGACTTGCCTGTAGGCACCGTCTATTATGGCGGTATTCGAAGTTCTGATTCCAAGCATTCTGAGGGCGTCTCGCCATGATCGGTCAGACTGTTTCCCACTATCGCATTCTGGAAAAGCTCGGGGGCGGCGGCATGGGTGTGGTGTACAAGGCCGAAGATATGTCCCTCAGCCGACCTGTTGCCCTGAAGTTCCTGCCCGAAGCACTGGCCCGCGACCCCCAGGGACTCGAGCGCTTCAAGCGCGAGGCGCGCGCGGCGGCGGCACTCAACCACCCCAATATCTGCACGATCTACGAAATCGGCGAGCACGACGGCCAGCCCTTTATTGCGATGGAGTTGCTGGAAGGCCAAACGCTGAAGCATCGCATTGCCACCCGGCCATTCAGGACCGAGGAAACGTTGGATCTGGGGATCCAGATCGCGGATGCGCTGGATGCCGCGCACGCCAAGGGCATCATCCACCGCGACATCAAGCCGGCGAACCTCTTCGTGACCACACGGGGTCAAATGAAGATTCTCGACTTCGGCTTAGCCAAGCTAGCGCCCCAACCGAAGAAGGTAGCCGAGGCGGTTGGCGTTAGCGCCCAGCTTACGGCGGCAGCGTCCGAGGAGGCTTTGACCAGCCCTGGCACCGCGATGGGTACAGTCGCCTACATGTCCCCGGAGCAAGCGCGCGGTGAAGAGCTGGACGCACGAACGGATCTGTTCAGTTTTGGGGTGGTGCTCTACGAGATGGCGACGAGCCGCCAAGCTTTTTCCGGCAGTACTTCGGCAGTCATTTTTGACGCGATTCTGCACAAGGCCCCGACCGCTCCGGTGCGACTAAATCCCGAGTTGCCTCCGGAGCTGGAGCGAATCATCAACAAGTGCCTGGAGAAAGACCGCGAGTTGCGCTATCAGCACGCTTCAGACATCCGCAGCGACCTGAAGCGCCTGAAGCGCGACACGGATTCCGGCCACTCGGGCGTGGTGAGTGAGGTCACCTCGGCCGGTTCCATAGCATCCGCCGGTCCAGCGGCAGGGCCCCCCTCCAGTGGCGCAATCATACTCAATGAAGCCCGACGCCACAAGGGCGTGGTGGCATTGATGCTGCTTGGGCTGGTGCTTTTGCTGGTTGTACTGGGAATCTATCTGTTCAAGCTCAATGCACGCAGGAGCGAATGGAATGTACAGGCTATGAAGATCACCCGTGTTACGCAGAGTGGAAACGCCGCGAATGTGGCGATTTCCCCGGACGGGCACTACGTGGTCTACGTTCTGCGTGAGGGGGAAAAACAGAGCCTCAACGTTCGCCAGGTGGCCACCGGCAGCGACGTGCAGATTCTGCCTCCAGATGAAGTCCGGTTTAAGGGTCTGACATTCTCTCCGGATGCAAACTACATTGACTTCGTCCGCTCCGACAAGAACAGCCCTGCTTACAGCTATCTCTATCAGATGCCCGTGCTCGGCGGAACGCCGCGTCAACTGATCCGCGATATCGACGCGCCCATTAGTTTCTCTCCCGATGGTACACAGTTCGCTTTTGGACGGGGAGTCCCCGATAAGGGTGAGGTTCGTCTTCTGATTGCTAAAGCCGACGGGACTGGCGAACGGGTGCTCGTGACACGTCCTGCCATGAACATCCTGTTCGGCCCGGCCTGGTCTCCCGACGGAAAGACGGTGGCGCTTACAACTTGGGAGACAGCGAAGAGACTGCTCGCTGTGCTGTGGGCCGTATCTGTCACGGATGGATCGGTCCGCGAAGTCTATTCCGCTCCGCAGCCCATTGGCCGTCCGCGCTGGCTGCCCGATGGAAGTGGTCTATTGGTGACGATAGGAGACCCTTCCCGGGACTATCGGGGGCAACTTTGGTGCATCCCGTTTCCAAAGGGAGAGGCACGCCGCCTCACCAACGATCTGACTGATTACCAACGCGGCTGGCTTGACCTCACTCACGATGGCACAACTCTCGTCGATACCGAGATGAAAAGGGTTTCCGATCTGTGGGTAGCGCCCGCGGGAGATGCCGCACGAGCCAGGCAGATCACCTCGAAGGAGCCGAGTATTGGCCAGTTTTCCTGGATGCCCAACGGCAGCATCGTTTTCAACAATGAGGATGGCCACCTCTTCGCCGTAAACCCGGATGGAAGTGGGCACACGCTGCTGACTCCCAGCGAACAGCTAAACTGGGCGCCCTCGGCCTGTGGCGATGGGCGCTACATCGTCTTCCTCACCTACCGGGAACAAAAGATCGGGGTATGGCGCATGGATGCCGATGGTTCAAACCCCGTCCGCTTGGCCGACGAGAGCTTTGCGGCGTACCCGCAATGTTCTCCGGATGGCAAGTGGGTGGTTTATCGGCAGGGCGCTTCTCTGATCATGGTACAAGTGCCCGTCTCGGGTGAGAAGCCTCCACAAGTAGTCACGCAGGACTCTCTTTACTCCTCTCTCAGCATCTCTCCGGACGGCAAGCTGATCGTTTATCTCGCGTTCCCCAGCGACATTTCTAAACCGAATCAAATGAAGGTCATTCCTTTCGGTGGCGGTACACCCATCTACCAATTCGACTGGCCGGCGGCAGCAGGTGCTCCCCATTGGGCGCCGGACGGCAAGGCCGTTGAATGCGTTTTGACCCGAGAGGGCGTCTCCAACATCTGGCAGCAGAAACTGACGGGTGGACCGCCGAAACAGATCACGAATTTCAAGTCGGGACTGATCTTTGCCTTTGATTGGTCGCGTGATGGCAAGCAACTCGCGCTCGCACGAGGCAGCGAAAACAGCGACGTCATCCTGATCAGTAACTTCCGCTGATCCGCCTGCGTTCCGATGTTCGGTCTCAACATCTGCGGCGCCAACCGTAGTAGTGGGTCAATTTGATGCTGTAGCGGCGATCCCGCAAGGCGGGATCGCCAAATGGCGGCGTAAAGCCGCCTCTACCCCATCCCAGGGCCGCGTCAAAGTCCCTGAAGGGTAAGATCCCTAAGCGGCTCTGCCGCCTTTTTTCCGACTTTGAGGCGACCCTGTACCCCATCCTATTTGGCATTGTAAGGCCTATCAGTGTCCGCTATCATGGTTGCACTTGCTCATGGCATCGCTTGAGGAGAACTCGGTCCTCGTAAGTGTCCAGAACCTGCACAAGCATTATGGTGATTTAGCGGCCCTGCGCGGCATCAGCTTCGACATCCTTCAAGGCGAAGTATTTGGCCTTTTGGGGCCCAATGGGGCGGGAAAAACCACCACCATCGAGATCATCGAAGGCCTGCGCCAACCCGACAGCGGGTCGGTCAGCGTGTGCGGGCTTGATCCTGCGCAAGCGAGTATGGCGCTCAAGGAGCGAATTGGAGCACAACTTCAGTCCACCGTGCTGCCGGACAAAATGCGTGTGGATGAGGCCCTCCACTTGTTTGCGAGCTTTTATAAGCGCTCTGCCTCCGTGCACATGCTCCTGGAGCGGTTCGGCCTGGTGGAAAAGCGTCATACCTTCTTCGAGAATCTTTCCGGAGGTCAAAAGCAGCGCTTGGCACTCGCGCTCGCACTGGTGAATGATCCCGAGCTGGTTCTGCTGGATGAACCCACGGTGGGCCTCGATCCACAGTTGCGCCGCGATATTTACGCCCTCATCGAGCATTTTCGGGCTGAGGGACGGACGGTATTATTGACCACTCATTACATTGAAGAAGCCGAGAGGCTCTGCGACCGGGTGGCCATAATGGACCGGGGTCAACTGGCGGCTCTCGGAACTCCGCGTGAGTTGATTGCGCGCTCCGGCCGCGGAACGCGGCTCGAGGTTCGGCTGGCGAAACCGGTCGGTCTCGACCGCTTGAAGCTGATCGAAGGGGTCATTGACTGCCGCGAAGCGGATGGCGCCTATTTTCTCCACGCGCAGCCGGCCGCCCTGACGATTGCTGCTTTGGTCCGCTTTTTGGAATCCGACGACAATGCCCTGGTTGACTTGCACATCGCCCAGCCCAGTCTCGAAGATGTATTTGTGGAAATGACGGGAAGGAGGATGGAAGACTGACCATGCCCACGCTTCGGATTGCGCTGCTGACTATCCGGCTGGTGATGCGCACCAAGGTGGCGCTCTTCTTCACCTTCATCTTCCCCCTGGTTTTCTTGTTCGTCTATGCTGTTCTGATCGCCCGTGGCAACCCGGAGGTAGTTGCCTACGTGTTTGGGCCCGTCATCACGCTGAACATCATGGGCAGCGGGTTCTGGGGACTTGGCATGCAATCCGTGATGCAGCGCGAACGTGGCAGCCTGCGGCGTTACCGTCTGGCCCCCATCGGCCCGCGCACTATCCTGATGAGCAACCTGCTTGCGAATTACCTGCTCCAGCTTCCCACCATCAGCCTGTTGCTCTTTACCGCGCTGGTTTTCTTCCACATGCCGATGAAGATCGGGTGGCTGACGCTGCTGATTCTTGTGACTGTCGGCACCTTTGCGTTTGCGGGTTTCGGGCTCACGATCTCGAGCGTGGCGAACACCATGCAAGAAGCCCAGATTTATAATAATCTCGTCTGGGTTACGTTGTTGTTTCTCTCCGGGGTTACATTCCCCTTGCCGATGCTTCCGAGCTGGATCCAGCGGCTCGCCATGTTTTTTCCTTCCACCTATCTCGTCAGCACGTTTCAAGGCGTCATGGCGCAGGCAGAATCGCTCCTCGACCACTGGCCGGAGCTGCTGGTCCTGGTGACATCGGGGGTTTTCGGCTTGCTCTTCGCCATGAAACTCTTCCGCTGGGAAAAGGGGGAGAGGATATCCACAAAGGCCAAACTGTGGTCCGCCGTTTTTGTGCTGCCCTTCCTGGTTATGGGCATGTGGATGAACACGCGCGCCAACCCCACGGCCAATTGGGCCCGTTCTTATAGTGTGATGGGGCAAGCCACCGCTGCCTCCCTGAATCCGCAGGCGGAGAAGCCAAACCTGATTGAAAGCTTCGACGGAATTCAAGCTTCCGAAGACCTCTTGAGCCGGTGGCAAATCTCCACAGATTCTGACGTGTCGGGCCATTCCATGGCGGAGATTTCCCTGCTGACTCCCGGCGCCGAGGGAACCCGGCACGCTATGCGCCTGAAAGGACACTTGGCGCCCGCACCCCAGAACCCTCAGGGTTATGTCTCGGCCCGGTGTGAAGTAAGCGTGCCCGCGGGTTCGCGAAACCTGCGCGGCATCGAGTTTGAAGCTCGCGGCGAACCTCGTATCTACCAGGTAGGATTTCAACCCCCAAAAGCAGCCGCCTCTCCCATCCCCGAGATCAGTTTTGTTCCGGGCGAGGCATGGCAAAACGTGCGGGTGCCTATCGCGTGGTTGGCGAACCCTTCAGGGTACGGGCTGGCGGACGGCCCTTGGATGTTGGAAATCTCACTGACAGGCCCAGCCGGGGAGTTCACCTTGGACCTCGATGAAATCCGATTCTACTAGCCCCGGAATGGGCTCCCTTCCTAAGGCAGTTGATCGGCTACTTAGAGCCACGAGGCAGATGGAACGGCTGGGCTGTGAAACACCCTTGTGGGCCTGCTGGTGAGTGGCCAAGAGTTCGATTATACTGGTTCGGACTTCATCCCCAAAGGAGAGAGAATATGCTGCGTAACACTTCGCTGATGGTATGCTTGGCGCTCGTCGCACTGAGTGCCGGCTGCTCGAATCCCCCCCCCGCTCCACCTCCTGACACGCGCGCCGCCGATCTGCAAGCGGTCAAGGACGTCGAGGCGGCCTGGATTAAAGACATGGCTACCAAGGACGCCGACAAGTTTGCCAGCTACTTGGCGGAAGATGCCAGCGGGCTATACCCCGGGGCCGGGATACTGAATGGGAAGGAGGCCATCAAAGCGGCGTTCGCGCCCTATTTTGCTGATCCCAATTTTTCGTTGACTTGGGAGTCCACGCGGGCGATGGCCTCTAAGGGTGGTGACATGGTCTATTCGCAGGGCACCTACACCATGACCGTGACCAACCCGAAGACCAAGAAGCCCATCACGGACAAGGGAAAGTATCTGACGATCTACACCAAGCAGGCCGACGGAAGCTGGAAGGTCGTCGCCGATACATATAATTCCGATTCGCCTAAGTAGGCGTCTGGCTCTTGCATATACGACTGGTGGCATGTCGCGCCAATCTGCTGACTGGCGCAGAACGGTTACATTGTTGTGTCTGCGCCAGTCAGCCCTTAGCGACGGGGGCTATCCGCTGAATGTTGTGGGCCAGCGTTGCGCGCCGTGAAGGACGGCGAGGATCTGAATCTCCTCCTGGCGAATGCGATAGGCAATAACGTACGGCGTCCGGGCGACGGCGAGCTCCCTCGTTCCTTGGACGCGGCCTTCACGGCCCGCGAACGGATGACGGGTCAGCATGCCGACCGCCGAAAAGATGCGCGCCACAAGCTGCTTTGCGGCGTGCGGCATTGGCGGCGAAATTTCACGCCCAGCCTTCGGCCACGCAACAGATACCACGCCGCTTTCTCAGAATCAGTTTGGGTGCGCCGCAGTTCGCGCACGCGTTGCGTGGGGACTCGCACGGGCAAAGTATAACAGCACTGCGAACGGCTGCGAAGACTTGGGCGGCGCCGTCGAAGTAACCCCTCACCCGGCCCGCTCCGGCTGATGAAAACGCCGGCAGCGGGCCACCCTCTCCCCAAAGGGAGAGGGCTAAGTTTCTGACTTCTGCCTCATGTGAACAGCGTTGGGTTTGGCGGGCGATTGCATCGTTCGAAGAACCAGCATAATATCCCCCCCGACAGATGTAGGATCGAAACTCGAAAAGCGAAAATCGAACTCGATACCCACCTCGGTTTTCGAGTTTCTAATTTCGAGTTTCGAATTTTGAGACTTCTCGACGTATTTTGCGCGGCGGAGTGCCGGAGAGCTGACCATGAACATTATTAGCATCGGTGAAGTATTATGGGATGCATTCGAGGACACAGAACACCTGGGTGGAGCTGCTTTCAATTTTGGCGCGCACGCCAAAATATTGGGGCACTCGGTATCCTTCATCAGCGCTGTAGGCGAAGACCCAAGGGGGCGACGCATCCTGGAAAGGATGGAGGCTATGAGCCTGCCTACGCGTTTCGTGCGCCAGGAGAAGGATCACCCCACCGGGATAGTCACCGTCAACCTCGACACCTCGGGCCAGCCGCATTTCATCATCCACCGGCCTGCTGCCTACGACTTCCCCGAACTCTCGGATGGGGACCTCGGAGAACTTTCATCCTGCCGGCCTGACTGGATTTACTTCGGAACGCTGTTTCAGATGAGCCCCAAAGCAAAGGCGCTGACCTTGAAGGTGATTGACGCCAACCCGGAAGCCCGACGCTTCTACGATGTGAACCTGCGTGAGAATTGTTATGAGGCCTCGCTGGTCAATGAATTGATGTCCCTCGCCACGGCCGTGAAGCTCAATGACCAGGAAGTCGATATGATTCAGTCCATGTTTGGCTGGTCATATCGTTCGCTGGAGGATTTTTGCCAAGGCACAGCACGTAAATTTGGATGGGAGGCAGTCTGTGTCACGCGGGGAGAAGCAGGGTGCGTGCTGTTGGTGGGTGACAATTACGTCGCAGCGGATGGGTACGAGGTTCGTGTCGCGGATACGGTAGGAGCCGGCGACGCCTTCGCCGCCGCCTTCGTCCACGGCATGGGAGCGGGATGGCCTGCCCAAGAAGTGGCTGACTTCGCAAACCGAGTTGGGGCCTTAGTCGCCAGCCGTCCCGGAGGCACTCCCTCCTGGACCATCCAGGAAGCACTAATCCTCGAGCGTTGACAGGTCTCCCGCAGGCAAGCCCAGTTCCCAGGCCTTCAGAACGCGCCGCATAATCTTCCCGCTGCGCGTTTTGGGAAGCTTTTGTTTGAACTCGATCTCACGGGGCGCCGCATGTGCCGCCAGCTTCTGGCGGACGAATTTCTGGATCTCATCTTTCAATTCGTCGCTGGGCTGGTATCCTTCGCGGAGCGAAATAAACGCTTTAATGATGTGACCGCGCAAAGCGTCCGGCTTTCCGATCACTCCGGCCTCGGCTACCGCTGGGTGCTCGACGAGGCAACTCTCCACCTCGAATGGTCCCACATTCTCACCCGCCGTGATGATGAGGTCATCCACACGGCCCTGGAACCAGAAATACCCATCTGGGTCGCGGTAGGCGCTATCGCCGGTGACGTACCACCCCGGAATGCGAAAATAGGCCCGGTAACGTGCCGGCTGTTTCCAGATGGTGGGCATCATGCCAGGCCAGCCAGGCTTGATCACCAGATTCCCCAAAGTATTGGGCGGCAACTCCTTACCATCGTCATCCACGATGCTCGCCGTGACGCCCGGAACGGGCCTTCCCATTGAACCGGGGCGGATGG
>JBEKUR010000058.1:0-27072 GCA_049514855.1 Terriglobia bacterium | reverse complement strand
CCTGCGCGAACCTCGCCCCTTCCGCCGCCGAAACCCATTCCAGGCGAAAGCGCTCCTCTTCGATTCCAAAGTCCGGCAGCATCAAGCGAATGGCCTCGGCCCGCTTTTCAGCCTTCAGGTTGCCTTCCTGATAGTGGCAATCTCCCGGGTGGCAGCCGCACATGAGCACGCCATCCGCCCCCTGCGTGAAGGCCTCGATGACCAGGTTGGGGTGGACCATGCCCGAGCACATCACCCGGATGATCCGGATGCTCGGGGGATACTGGATTCTGGAGACACCCGCCAGGTCAGCGCCCGCATACGAGCACCAGTTGCAGCACAGCGCGATAATCAAAGGCTCGAAGGTCTCGTTCATGACGCGGCCCCCAGGGCAGCGTGGATCTGGGCCTTGATCTGGTCCAGCGTAAATCCCTTGATGAGGATCCCGCACTTCGGACAGGTCGCCTGGCAACACCCGCAGCCTTTGCAGATGGTCTCGTTGGCCTCCACGAGCTTCTTCACCGACCCCTGCCACAGGTACTCGAACAGGGTGATTGCCTTGAAGGGACAAGTGTCCACACAGTAGGCGCACCCGTCGCACTTCTCATCGATGACCTGCGAAATGTTGGCGCCCAGCTCGAGGCTGTCCTGGGAGAGGATAGTTGCCGCCCGGGCCGCCGCCGCTTGCGCCTGGAGAATGGATTCCTCGATCGCTTTCGCGGAATGGGCCAAGCCACAGAGAAAGACCCCGTCCGTCATGAACTCCACGGGGCGAAGCTTCATATGGGCTTCCAGGAAGAACCCCTCGCTGTTCAACGGGACCTTCAGGAACTGTGCGATCCGCCGGTTGCCTTCGTCCGGACAAATGCCTGCCGACAGGACCACCAGGTCGGCGGAGATCGCGAGCGGCATCCCCAGGGTCTGGTCGAAGACGGACACCTCCAGCCCGTGGCCATTTCGTGACACCTCAGGTTTGCGGTCCTCCTCGTAGCGGACAAAGATGACGCCTTGCTGGCGCGCCTGGGTGTAGTAGCTCTCCTTGAACCCGTAGGTCCTGATGTCCCGGTAGAGGACATACACAGGCGTGTGAGGCGAGAGGGTCTTTATCCTCAGGGCATTCTTGATGGCCTCCGCGCAGCACACCCGCGAGCAGTAGGGCCGCTCATTGTCTCGCGATCCCACGCACTGGATCATGACCACGCTTTTCGGGTTCCCATCCGCCGCTAAGAAGCCATTTCCTGAAGCCAGGCGTTCCTCGAGTTCCCGCTGCGTCACGACCCTCTCGTCCTGCCCGTACAGGTACTCTTTGGGCTGATACTCTCGTGCGCCGGTGGCAACGATAACCACCCCGTGAGGGACCTCGGTGGTTTCGCCGTGGGCTGAAATCTTTGTCTTGAAATCGCCGATGGTGCCTTCGATGCTCTCCATGGTCGCCCCTGTGAACAGGCGGATCCTGTCGTTCTGCCGGACCTGCTCTTGCAAGCGCTTCAATTCGTCCTGAGGTTTCTCTCCGTTGAGCAGGTAGTGGATGTGCCTCAGGTTGCCGCCCAGCTCCTCCGTTTTTTCCAGCAGGCAGGCATCAAAGCCCTGAGCGGCCAGCGCCAGGGCGGCGGTCATGCCGGAAAGTCCTCCGCCGATGATCAGGGCGGATTTCTGTATCTTGATCGAGCGGTTTTGGAGCGGCTCGAGGAGCCGTGCCTTGGCCACCGCCATCCTCACCAGGTCCTTGGATTTCTCGGTGGCGCGGTCGGGCTCGTGCATGTGGACCCAGGAGCACTGGTCCCGGATGTTCGCCATCTCGAAGAGGTAGGGGTTGAGCCCCACCTCGCGCAGGGTGTTCTTGAACAGAGGCTCGTGAGTCCTGGGCGTGCAGGAGGCCACCACCACACGGTTCAGCTTGTGTTCGGTTATCTTCTCCTTGATCCGTTCCTGGGTGTCATTGGAGCAGGTGTAGAGATTGTTCTCCGCGTACACGACGTTGGGCAGCGTCTGCGCATACTCCACCACGGCGCGGACATTAACCACTCCGGCGATGTTCGTTCCGCAGTGGCAGACAAGGACTCCGATGCGGGGCTCCTCTCCCCCCACCTCTCGCTCGGGCGGGTAGGCCTTGGGCGTGATCAGGGCGCCCCGGGCGTCCTTCAGAAGGGAAAGCACCTGGGCCGCGGCCGCCGAGGCCTGCATGACGGTTTCCGGGATGTCCTTCGGCTCCGCGAACGGCCCCGCAACATAGATCCCTTTCCGGGTGGATTCGCTGGGTGCGAAGAGAGACGTCCGGCAAAAGTTAAACTGGTTCAACTCGACGCCAAATTTTGCGGCGAGCGCGGCCACTTCCTTGGGCGGCTGCATCCCGACGGAGAGGACGACCAACTCGTACTCTTGCGAGACCTTCCTGTCGTCTTCGACCAGATACTGGATGGTGAGGTTTCTGCTCCCGGGGATCTCCTCGACCCTCGGCACGCGGCAGCGGATGTACCTGACCCCGAGCTCCTTCGCCCTGCGGTAGTACTGCTCGAACCCCTTGCTGAAGGCGCGCAGGTCCATGAAGAAGATGTCGCACTGGAGATCCTCGCCCAGATGCTCCTTGGCGATGATGGCTTCTTTGGTGGCGTACATGCAGCAAACGGAGGAGCAATAATCCCGCTCCGCATCCCGCGAACCGACGCACTGGATGAAGGCAATGCGCTTCGGCTCCTGCTTGTCGTGGGGCCGCAGCACGCGGCCGGAAAACGGTCCCGAGGCTGAAAGGATGCGCTCGAACTCCAGAGCCGAAAGGACGTTTTCGAAGCGGCCGTATCCCAGTTCCTTCTTGATCCGAGCATCGAAGATCTCATATCCGGGCGAGAGGATGATGGAGCCTACCTTCAGCTCGCGTGTCTCCTCTTTCTGTTCGTAATCGATGGCCTTGGCCTCGCACACTTCCTCGCAGATTCCGCAATGGTCGTAGTTCAGAAGGACGCAATGCTCAGGGTCGATCACGGCCTTGTTGGGAACGACCTGCGGGTAGAGGATGGAGACTGCCGGTCTCTGGTCAAGCCCCATGTTGTGGAGGTTGGGAATGGGCAAGAAAGGAGCGGAGCTGGTCAGGGATGAGACCTTTTTCCCGGTTGGGCAAATGAAATCGCAGGCCCCGCACGTCCAGCAGATGGGATTGTGCTTGCCGAAGGGCGGTTCGAGTTTCTTCCTCGGTCCTCTTCCGGAGAAACCGATGGCGGTCCGGCCCATCCTTTCCTGGCACATCCTGACGCACAGGCCGCAATAGATGCAGTCGTCGTGCTTCTTCCGGACCCGCGTCTCCCGGACCCCCAGCTCCGCAGCAATGCGTTTCACCGCCTCGGCCTCGGGACAGCGCGCCAGGAGAAGCTCGGCGACGATGCGCCTGGCCCGGATCACCCGATCCGTGTGGGTGAGGACGCTGATCCCGTCCAGTGCGGGGTACGAACAGGCGGCCTGAACGACGGGCGGCCTCCCGGGAGCATGTACCTCAACGACGCAGAGCCTACAGGCGCCATAGGGCGTCAGGGCCTTATGGTCACAGAGGGTCGGCACCTTGAGCCCGGCCTTTTCGATGGCTTGCAGGAGCTTCGTCCCCTCCTCCACTTCCACGGGCGTACTGTTAATGGTAAGGCTCGGCATTTTCGTTCTCGGTCACCGACTACGGGGTCCGCCGCACCCCGGTTCCTGTCTCCGCGGCTCGGCGCGCGCGCCACTCGCGCACGGGGATCGGGGAAGGAAGCGATTGGAGTTCCTGGGCTTCCTTTCCCGAGAGTCTGACGACTGCCGAAACTTTGGGCGGGCAGATCTCGAGGCACTCGCCGCATTTTGTGCACGTGGTCTGGTCAATCACATGGACGTGCTTGGTGTCCCCTTTGACAGCCCCGGCCGGACAGTTCTTAAGACACAAGGTGCAGCCCGGGCACTTGTCGGGATCGATGAAGTATTTGATGAGGGGCTTGCAGACCTTGGCGGGACAGTTTTTGTCTTTGATGTGGGCAACGTATTCGTCCCGGAAGTGTTTCAGTGTGGATAAGACGGGGTTGGGGAGCGTCTGGCCAAGCCCGCACATCGAGGCATCCTTGACGGCCGACCCCAGCTCTTCGAGGAATTCCACGTCGCCCTCGCGCCCCTCTCCGTTTGAAATTCTTGTCAAGACTTCGAGCAGCGCCTCGCTCCCTTCCCGGCAGGCGCTGCACTTTCCGCAGGACTCATCATTAGTGAACTGGAGGAAGAACTTGGCCACATCGACCATGCAGGTATCTTCATCCATGACGATCATGCCCCCCGACCCCATCATGGAGCCTGCCTCCTTCAGGTGCTCGTAGTCGATGGGGAGATCGATGAGGCTGCTCGGGATGCAGCCGCCCGAAGGCCCGCCCGTCTGCACGGCCTTGAATTGCTTGTTGCCAGGAATCCCGCCGCCGATCTCGTAGATGATCTCCCACAGGGTGATCCCCATGCGGACCTCGATGAGGCCCGTGTTGTTGATCTTCCCCACCAGGGAGAAAATTTTTGTCCCCTTGCTGGCTCCGGTTCCGAGGCGGAAAAACCACTCCGCGCCCCGGTTGATGATTACGGGGACGTTGGCAAGTGTTTCAACGTTGTTGATGACCGTGGGGCAACCCCAGAGACCGACTTGGGCGGGGAACGGCGGCCGCTGCCTGGGCTCGGGAATTTCCCCCTCGATGGAATGGATCAGCGAGGTCTCCTCGCCGCACACGAAGGCGCCCGAGCCTTCCCGAATCTCGATGTCAAAGTCGAAGCTAGATCCGAGGACCCTCCCTCCCAGGAGGCCATAGTCGCGTGCCTGAATGAGGGCCCCCTGCAGCCGCTGGATCGCCAATGGATACTCGCTCCGCACGTACACATAGCCACGGGAGGCCCCGATGGCATAGGCGGCGATGGTCATTCCTTCGATGACCGAGTGCGGATCGGACTCCAGGAGGCTCCGGTCCATGTAGGCTCCCGGGTCTCCTTCGTCGCAATTTCCGATGATGTACTTGGGCGTCTTCTTCTCGGCGCGGCAGACTCGCCACTTAATGCCAGTAGGAAATCCGGCCCCGCCTCGGCCCCGCAGCCCGGAGCGTGTGATCTCTTCGATCACCGTTTCCGGGGTCAGTGCTGTCAGAACCTTCTCCAGCGCCGCGTAGCCGTCCCTCGCGATATAGTCTTCAATTCTCTCCGGGTCGATGATGGCCTTGTTCCTGAGGACGACGAGCGCCTGCTTGCTGAAGAACGGAAGATCGTAGACCCAGGGAACCTGTGGTGCGGTTGGCGATGGCGCGAAGGTCAAACTCTCGGCTGTGCTTCCTTCGAGAGCCTGCTCTGAACCGACACAAATCGCACATTCGGCGACCATGTGGCCACCCGCAACGTGTTCGGCCACGATCCTGCGGACCTTTTCGGGGCTAAGATCACCGTATTTCACGGGTGGGAAATGCCGCATTTCAACTGTCATCATCGGTTCGCGCGAGCAGAAGCCTGCACACCCGGTGGTCACAACCTGAATGTTTGTGATGTCCCTTTTCTCCAGTTCATCCCGAACCGCTGCCAGGACCTTTTGCGCCCCGGCGGCGACGCCGCACGTGCCCATGTGGACCAAGATCCTGCCCCTGAAAGCGCCGTCTTGGAGGCGGTGTGCTGTCCGCGCAGCATCCCTCTTCTCCCGCAGCTTTTCGATCGTGAGCCTCGGCATGCTACGCCGCCTCTCGGTATTTCCGCACGATGCCCGGCAGGTCCTTGCGCGTCAATTTCCCGTAGAACTCGCCCCCCACCATGATCGCCGGGGCGAGCCCGCAGCACCCGATGCATCGAACGCTCTTGAGAGTGAACTTCATGTCGGGGGTCGTCTGGTCCGGCTGGATGGCGAGCAGGTCGCTGACTTTCTCCATCAGCCTCTCCCCTCCTCGTACATAGCAGGTCGTCCCCATACAGACGTTGATGACATAGCGCCCCCTGGGCACGACGCTGAAGGCGCTGTAGAAGGTCGCGATTCTGTAAATGTGAGAGAGGGGATAGCCTGTTTCCTGAGCGATGTACTGCAATACGCTTTCGGGGAAGTAGTTGAACGCTGCGTTGACCTCCTGGAGGATGGGCATCAGCGGTCCCTGTTGGTTTTTGTGCCGCGCGATGATATTTGCGACTGTCTCCCTGTGGGAAGGCTCGAGCTCGACCCGGGGGCTCTCGAAGGGCTGCACGTGGTTGCGGGTCGGACAGTTCGACACGCAAGTGCCGCAGCCGGTGCATTTCGCCGCGTTCACAAAGCTTGCTCGCCGCTTGACAGTGACCGTGAAATCACCCGGCTGCCCCTGGACACGTTGCACCTCGCTTAAAGTGAGGATCTCGATGTCCCTGTGCCGCCCGATCTCGACCAGCCGCGGGGCCATGGTGCACATGGCGCAATCGTTGGTGGGGAAGGTCTTATCGAGCTGGGACATGACCCCGCCGATGCCGGGCTTGCTCTCGGCCAAGTAAACCTTGATGCCGGCGGCCGCAAGATCGAGGGCCGCCTGCATGCCGCCGATTCCGCCGCCAACCACCAGGGCAGCGCCGATGGGATGGGTCTGGGGTGCCTCAGACGGCATCGGGAACAACCTCCTGGGCGGGCGCCTCGCGCCGAGCCCTCTCCTTGACCGCCTGGAAGTACAGCGCCAGCGGGCGATAGACCATGTGAGACCACTTTCCGAACGACATCTCGACGGCGAGCATCGGCGTGGCGATGACGACGTGCAGCGCGTAGACGAAGTGGCAGGCGAGCTCGAAACCTGCGTATCTGAGGATGTGAACGGAGATTCCACTCAGTGCCGTCAGCAGGAGCAGGATCGGAAACATCACATCCTCAAACCCCGCGGTCTTGCAAATCTCCTTCTGCCCCCTGATGTGACAGATGAGGATGTCACCGACGCCGTACAAGATGAACACGGTTGCCAGATACCCCAACCATCTCTGGGGATGGTAGAGGGGATAGAGATTGTCGGTTTGGAACCAGCGCAGTCCGAACACCTTGATGGCGAGAATCATGACGACACCCAAGGCGAGGAGCCAGTGTCCCGCCCACCGCCCCCTCTCCGGGCACTTCCGCATGAGCGTGTGGGTCACCGAGTGCCACACGTAGGTCCCTGCGTCTGCAACGTAAGCCGACAAGGGGATTCTCTCCCCACGCATGGTGAGCCGCCAGATGCGGAAGACACGGGCGAGCATGAGGAACAGCGGAAGGAGTATCACCGTGAGCGTGAAGTACGTCATGACGGGGAACATGTGCTCCAGCCCGAGGGAGGTCGTCGCGAAGTCGTGCAACGATAGCCTTACGTAGAACAAGTGATAGAGCAGGATGAGGAGCAGGACCAAGACCGACACAAGGCCTAAGGAACCGATGTGCCAAGCCTGTGATGCGAGGATCTTTGACGAGATACCCGTCGAGTCGTACTGCGCGGTCAGAAACCGCCGCAGCGTCATCATCGATATCCGCGGCTCCGCCTGACGCGGGCAGATAAGGGAACAGTCGCCGCAGTCGTGGCAGACCCATGGCTCCAGACTTTCGACGAGCGGCCCCCTCAATCCCAGGAGGGCATACCGGATCATCTTCCGCGGAAAGCTCACGGAGTCCGTTACCAGCTCACAGGAGATCGTGCAGCTTCCACACTGGTAGCAGCCTGTGGTGTCAAACTTCCCGTAACGCCGAATGTCAGCTAGCAGCGTCGGATCGCTATGAATGCTGACGTTGCGGTTGTTCTCCATGGCGTGTCACCCGCAAGCTCTTCCTGCCCCACTCCCCTGGCCGGGACCGCCCGCTAGGGGGCGGTGGCCGCAACCCCCTTCACAGCCCTTCTCGTGTAAACGAGGAACTTCCCGCCTTCCTCCACCAACCGGACCTCAAAGCCGTCGTTCTGACATGCTTCCCGCACGGTCGAGGCTTCTTCTCTTGTCGTGTAGAGCCGCCCGTCCCACATGAACTTCTTCCCGTCGCTGACTAGGGAGAGATTCGGGTTCATGCGGACTCCCCGTCTCCGAGCCGCCAGGGACGAATCACTTTGGCGTGGGTAAGGTTTGTAGCAGGAAGCAAAGCACAGGCTGCCTTGCCTCTGCCGCAGAGAAAGCACGCGTCAGGCGAGGGGCTACGTGGATGCGCAAGGATTGTGGAATTGCTCAGCAACCCAACGATGCGAAAATCCACAGTGTACGTCCTTCGGTAAAAAACAACCCCACTTCGGGAAAACTTGCAGATTAATTAAACAGGTGAAATATTGACCTGCTAAAGCTTTTGTGTCAAGGGACATTGTGTCCCTACCAAGGGTTTAATTGCTTCGTCGCGGGGTTGAGAAAATCGGCCGGTTTCGGTCCCTCCCTCAGCTTCACAAAAACAGAGACGCTTCCAAAGCCTCGAGCTGAGGCTAGAATAGTTCGCCTCTGGGCAGAGCTGGTAAGAAGGCTTGCTGCCTTTCCAGCAGTAGCTTTCTACCGAATCGAGGACCCCTGTGATCCCGCAGCTTCTCTTGGCCACCCTAGCCGGATGGGTCAATCGCCGCCAAAAGATGGTCATCGAGTACCTGAAGGAAGAAACCACATTCTCCGGCAGTGCTTGGAAAAGGAATTAAATGGGAGGAGCAGGTAGATTCTCGTTTTTCAGAGACGCTGCGGCTTTTCCTTCAAATTCGTCCCCGTTCATCGCCCGGCAGCAGTACACCATCGATGGCCAGAGTGCGATTCGGCCTAAAGGTTGCGCTCAGGCCCCCCGTGTAATGGTGCACACTCGACCACGGCCACTCCCCGGCGCGTTTGACTAGGCCGGCCCTCACTGGCTTGAGATGAATGTATTCCACTTTCTCGTAATATTCCTCAACCCTTCGCAGAGCACGGTCGAAAAATCGCGGCTGCCAGAGAAGGCCCGCTCTCCTCTGCCCGCATTGATGCGAAGCGTCGAGCCTGCCTTGATCGATTGCATTACACGCGAGACGGTGACCGGGAAACGTGGGAATATGATCGCAGCCCCTGCCGCGGCAGGATCGCTAAAGAAGACACAGGCGGTAAGCACAGAGCGGAAGGCGGAAGTGCACAGCAGAAAGCAGATCCTCTTCATTCTGACTCCTGACTTCTGACTCCTCAAGTGTCGCCTGCCCAAGGGCTGAAATGCCAAGGAAGTCTGGTACACTTGCGAGGCACGAGGTTTTGTCTATTCTGCGGTGTAAGTTTTTCTTGCGAAGGCTCTCAAGCCAGAGGCAGCAGTCTCGTTTCGATCAATTTGTGAATATCCAGGTTAGCGCTGCTCGCAAATCAGAATCCGTTCATGGAGGAGGCGCATGAAACCATTCGCTGCTGAAGTCATCGGCACGGCATTGATGATCATTTTGGGAGACGGGGTGGTGGCGGGAGTTATGTTGAATAAGACAAAGGCGCAGAACTCAGGCTGGATGGTGATCACTACGGGCTGGGCGATGGGCGTGCTGGTTGCGGTCTATGCGGTGGGGCGCATCAGCGGCGCGCATTTGAATCCCGCGATAACTCTGGGCCTTGCTGTGGTCGGCAAGTTTGCCTGGAGCGATGTGCCCAGGTACATCGGGGCCCAATTCATTGGCGCCTTCCTAGGTGCGGTCATTGTATGGTTGGCCTATTTGGCGCACTGGTCCGAAACTGAAAGCCAGGCTTCGAAGCTTTCCGTCTTCTCGACCATCCCCGCCATCCGTCGATACCCTCTAAACCTCCTCACCGAAATAATCGGAACGTTCGTGCTAGTCTTTGGGGTACTGGCGATCTCGGCGAACGCTGCTCCGGCGCAAAGCGGAGTCACACCCTTGCTCATTGGGCTACTGGTCTGGGGGATTGGTCTCTCGCTGGGTGCTCCGACCGGCTACGCCATAAACCCCGCCCGAGATCTCGGTCCACGCCTTGCCCATGCGCTCCTGCCTATACCGGGCAAAGGCAGCTCAGATTGGGGATACTCCTGGGTGCCGGTTGTGGGGCCGCTCATCGGCGGTGCGATAGGCGCGGCGGCCTACGTGGGATTGTTAGGAAGATAAAACCGCCGATAGTCTTCAGTTATCAATGTACATCGAGGCCTCGGCCTCTTTGCGTTTGCCAACCATCATCTCAAGGGTGCCTGCCAAATTAGGTCCCCCCGAGGAGTCTCTCTCAGCCCGCCTTGGCGGGCGACATCCAAGCTGCGACTTGGGGATTCAGGCTTAAGGTGCCGGGCTAAAGCCCGCCTCTACGCTCCCGCTCTTGTGAATCCGGCGTTTTTGCTCTTGACACGAGGCTAGGTATGTGATAGGTGGTAGACGGTAGGTGGGGAAGAGCAGGATTCAGGATTCAGGAGTCAGCAGTCAGGAGTCAGAATGAAGGGCAGCAGCTTTCCGCCGACTGCCTTCTGCACTTGAGGGGAGTTCGAGTTGGCGGGACTCTTGGCCCGCACTGCAGTCTACGACAAGATGTCACCGCCGACAGGGAAAGACGAAACTTGTAGCTCAAAAAAGTGAACGAGCGAAGCGGGGATATATATGAAAACAAAGGACCGGCTTTCAGCAGGCCGGGGGGAAGCGGGAATGTTAGAGAAAACAAAGGTAGTTACGCGTTGAAAGCGGGAATGTTGTTGAAAAGAAAGGAGGTAGGTTGGGAAGAACAGGATTCAGGATTCAGGAGTCAGGAGCCAGAATGAAGAGCACCTGCTCTCTGCCGACTGCCTTCTGCTTACTGCCGACTGCCTGCTCCAGCGGTAGGTAGTAGACGGTAGGTGGTATGTCATAGGTCGCAGTCGGGGGAAAAACCTCCCTCTCCACATACCACCTACTACCTACCACATAGGGGTGGAGCATGACTTGCATTTCGCGCGCGCTTGCTGAGATTGGCGATTGAGCCGCAATGCTCTCTCAGGTTATAGTTGAGATTCGCGATTGACCACCAACGGAAGGCAGATGGCCCAGGTTTCTTCACCCTCAGGAAGTAGAGGCAGGCGGCTCGTTCCGGCAGCCCTGCTGGTGTTGGCCTTGTCATCCGGCGTTGTGGCGCTGGAATTCCTGAGCGCCGAGCCGGCCAAGACGCCCCCGATTTCCGTACCGGTCCGCTTTACGGACATCCGCCAGACCGCTGGCATCACCTTCCAGCACGACAATACTTTCACCGCGGAAAAGAACTATATCGAGACCATGGGCAACGGCCTGGGCTGGATTGATTACGACCAGGACGGCTTGATGGACCTTTATTTTGTGCAGACGGCTGAGACCGAGTGGTACAAGCCTCCGCACCCGCTGCGCTCCGCCCTTTATCATAACAATGGCGATGGGACCTTTACGGACGTGGCGGAAAAGGCCGGGGTGGGCGCCGAGGGGCACTACGGGCAGGGCGTGGCCGTAGGCGACTACGACAACGACGGCTATCCCGACCTTTACGTCACCGGCTACAACCGGGGCGTCCTTTACCACAATAACGGGGACGGCACCTTCACGGACGTGACCGCCAAAGCCGGCGTCGGTGACCAGGGCCAGTGGTCCACCAGCGCGGGCTGGTTCGATTACGACAAGGACGGGTATCTCGACCTGCTGCTCTGCAACTACATTGACTGGTCGCCCAAGAACAACTTCTATTGCGGCGAGCACCGGCCCGGCTACCGCGCTTACTGCCATCCGGATAACTATCGAGGGCTGCGGCTGAAGCTCTACCACAACAACCACGATGGCACGTTCACCGACGTGAGCGAGAAATCGGGGATCGGCATCCCCGAGGTAAAAGGCATGGGCGTGGTGCTCGCGGACTTCAACAATGACGGCTGGACGGACGTTTTCGTGGCCAACGACACCTGGCCGAATTCCCTCTTCATCAACAAGAAGGACGGGACGTTTGAGGATATTTCCTTCATGTCCGGAGTGGCGGCCAGCGAAGACGGGAAATACGAGGCCGGCATGGGTACCGACGCCGCGGACGTGGATGGGGACGGCTGGTTCGACATCTACGTGACCCACCTGGATTTCGAGTTGAACCGCCTCTATCACAACAATCACGACCAGACGTTCGACGACGCGACCTACAGCTCCGGCATGGGGAACAAAGCGATCTTCCTGAGCGGGGTCAGCACAAAGCTTTTTGACTACGATAATGACGGTTGGGTTGATATATTTCAGGTTAATGGATCGATGCTGGATAATATCAGCCTTTACCACAGCGAAGAGACCTTCATGGAACCCAAGCTCATGTTCCGCAACCTCGGCCAGGGGAAATTCGAGAAGGTTTCGGAACTCTTGGGTCCGGACTTCATGAAGCCCGTCGTGGGACGCGGCTCCGCCGTTGCCGACTTCGATAACGACGGTGACCTGGACATCGCCATTTCCGTCAGCGGGGGCTATCCCCAGCTCCTGCGTAACGACGGCGGCAACGCGAACAACTGGCTGGAAGTGATGCTGGTGGGAACCACATCGAATCGCGACGGCGTGGGCGCGGCGCTGAAGTTGGTTTCCGAGGGATTTACTCAACACCAGCAGAGGAAAGGCGGCATGAGTTACATGTCCGCCCATGATCCCCGCGTCCACTTCGGCTTGGGACAGCGCAAGAGCATCGAACGGCTGGAAATCACCTGGCCGAGCGGAACCGTGGACAAGCTCACCAGCCTCCCCATCAACCAGATCATCACGGTGAAGGAAGGAACAGGCATCATCCCGCGCTCCTTCCCCCGCATCCCCAGCAAGTAAGCCGGCCTCGGCTGGAATTGCCGATTTTCCCGCCGCGGCGGGCCGATTGCCGATTGCCGATTGCTGATTGCCGACTGTCGATTGCTGATTGTCGATTGCGGATGGACATTGGAAGGAGTCGGCACACCACTTTTTCAATTGTCAATCGTCAATCAGCAATCGGCAATTTGGTGTAAAATGTTCCCCAACCTCAACCAAGGGGGGATACGATGCTTGACAAGCCGGAAAATACCATCAACCGCAGGTCGTTTCTCAATCGCACTGCCTCCATGCTGGCCGGGACGGCCCTGGGGACCACGGCGGCTTCCTATGGGCGCATCGTGGGCGCCAACGATCGAGTGTCGCTGGGGCACATCGGAATTGGAAGGCGCGGGGGCGAGTTGGATTGGATTGTCTCCCGGCTGAAGGCGCAACATAACGTTGAGATGACCGCCGTCTGCGACCTCTGGAATGTGAATCGGGAGAAAGCGGTCTTGGCCAATAAGACTTATTACGGCAGACCGCCGCGACCGTTCCAGTATCTCGAGGATCTTCTGCTTTTGAAGGACGTTGATGCCGTCCTGATTTCCACACCCGAACATTCGCATTCCCCTATCCTGAAGCTCGTTGCCGAGGCCGGGAAAGATGCCTACGTGGAGAAGCCCATGGGGAACGTCCTGGAGGAGGTCAAGGCGGCGCGCGATACGGTGCTGCAAAAGCGACTGGTTGTTCAGGTGGGCACGCAGCATCGCAGCGAACCGTACCCGCAGGCGGCCTGCGAACTCATCCAGACGGGGGCCCTGGGCGAGGTGAGCAAGGTGGAAATCGTGTGGAACTATCACGGGCCGCGGTGGCGGGGGCGGCCTGAAGTGAAACAACTCCGCGCCGAAGATACCGACTGGCGCAAGTGGCTGATGACCAAGCCGCCTCGTCCCTTCGACCCCCAACTCTATTTTGAATTCCGGCTCTACAAGGAGTTCTCCAGTGGCATCGCCGACCAATGGATGAGCCACGCCATCGACCTTGTCCACTGGTTTATGGGTGACAGGTATTTGCGGTCGGTGGTGGCCCACGGGGGGATCTTTGCTTGGCGAGACGGTCGTCAGAATCCGGACACCTTCCAGGCGCTGCTCGAATATTCCAAGGGGTTCATGGTCAGTTATTCAACCAGCTTTGGTAACGATGCGCCCAGCTTTACACGTTATATGGGAAAGAAGGCGACCCTGATGAACGTGGGCGGCGAAGGTAGCCCCCGATATAAACTGGTGGAAGAGAAAGGCACCCACGAAGATAACCCTGATATCGACCAGCTACGCGCCGAAAGGGAGGTCTTGCTTCCCGGGGACAAGGCGCTGCCGCCCGAGGGGATGGGAGACCTCGACCTGCACCACATGGAAAACTGGTTCGAATGCCTGCGGAGCCGCCAGCAGCCGCACGCCACCGTTAGCGACGGCTACGCGCACGCGCTGGCGTGCACTGCGGCAGCACAGTCCTTCTGGGCGGGCAAGAAGCTCTATTACGATGCGGCGACTGAAACGATCCTGGATCATCCGCCGGTGTCATGAGGCGAGCACAGCCCTGAATCAAAGTTCGGTGTCATTCCGATCCCGCAGTCGCGGGAGAGGAATCTCGCTCTGGTTCTATCTCCCACGCCTCAGTCCAGAGCGAGATTCCTCTCCCGCGACTGCGGGATCGGAATGACACAACACAAAGTCTTCCTCGACACGACGGTACCGCCATGCCAGCCCCAGGCGAGAGCGAATCTCTTCATAAATTGCGGGACGAAATCGAACTCTTCATCAAGTCTCTCCGTCATCCCGTGGTGGTGGAAGATGAGGTCGAGCTCTTTGACCTATCCGCCAGCGAGTGGCGCCTGACGGTGGAATTCGGCAAGCTGATTTTTGCCGCCTGGAACGCCGTGCGCTCGGTGAGTCGCCGGGTGGAGGATATCGCCTACCGCGACGCTGAGCGGCTGGGCCTGTTCGCGCGCAAGGCGGCAGGTCGCGAAACCATCACTCTGGAATTCCGCGAGGCGAATCGCGTCCTGGTCGCCGATAAGGCGCCGGCGCGCGCGAGCTTCCAGAAACAACTGCTCGCCCTGCTTTCACGGCAATACCCAGGCTGGAGCTTGGAGCGCGTCAGTCACCGATCTGACCGGGAACACTCGTTCTCGGCGTGGTACACGAGGGGTGTGGCCCGGCAGGGCCGGACGGCCTGGGCTTTTCTGGGCCTAGGAGAAAGTGAATCGCCCGCCGCTGCCGACGCAGCCTTGGCCTTCGGATTGATCTGGCTGGATTGGCTGCGCAGCCGCTCGGCCCGCGTCACTTACCCTGGATTGAAACTGATCTTTCCGCCCCAGGCGGCAGAAACGAGCGCTCATCGCGCCGCTTACCTCAACCATCGCGCCGTGCAGGTGGAGATTCTCGAGTGGTCCGTGAAGGAGGAGCGGCCAAGCGTTATCGATTGGAGGGATTACGGCAACGTCGAAACGCGACTGGCCCCGCGGCGGCTGGCCGCAGACCTTGTCGAGCGCCATCGCGGACTGCTTTCGCGGCTGCTGGGTGAACTCCTCGCCAAGGTTGAGGTTGTAGCAGACCCTGCTGCCGCGGCGCTCTCGATTCGGGTCCTGGGCCTGGAGGTGGCACGCATCGAGGGTTTGCTGGCGCCGCGCATTACTTTTGGCCTGCCGGGCAATGCCCGCCGACTCGAGGAAGGCAATCACACGGAACTTCGTCAGTTCCTGGAGACGGCGCTGAGTATTCGCTGCGCGCCAAGCCCGAATTCCTCAAGTGACCTCTGCCGGCTCCAGTCCGAGCGCTGGCTCGAAAGTATGGTCGTGCGGGATGTCACAAAGCTTGACCCGGCTCTCTTGCACACCTGTATCTATCCTCAGGTCCCGGCATTTTCGGGGATGGCTAGGGGAGTAATCGATATTCTGTTGGCAACGCGAAGCGGTCGCCTTGCCGTGCTGGAGTTGAAAGTACAGGAGGATATAAACCTTCCTCTCCAGGGTCTCGACTACTGGCTGCGCGTCAAGTGGCTGCAAGAGCGTGGCCAGTTTCAGGAGTTCGGCTATTTCCCGGGGATCGAACTCGCCGATTCTGCCCCTTTGGTTTATCTGGTTTCCCCCGCCTTCCGCTTCCATTCCACCACCGGGCGAATGCTCCGATATCTGGATCCGGCCATCCGCGTCATTCAGGTGGGAATCAATGATGGCTGGAGGGAGGACATCAAGATCCTCTTTCGGCGGGAACACGAGGTGGGGGCCTGAACACTGCCTCGAAGGATGGACTAATTGTTATCGATATTTTGCGCCGGGAACCTGGCCTTTTATGCCGTCCGCGGTTGGCCAATGACAAGTTGAAAGCCAGAGACAAAGGTCACGACTCGGAACTTGCGGAGAAGGTCAGGACCCCGCCAGGGGTACCAAAATGGCTCAAGAACGGCTTGCCTTTCCGCACTACCCATTGCAAAAAAAAGAGGGCTTTCGTGCCTCTCTGAAAACCTCCGCTCTAGCGCCGGTCTGCCTACGACCGGAACAGATCGAGCGGCGCTCCACATATGGGCAAGCCGGTTTTCACACTGGCTCTTCCAGCCCTCCCCGAACGGTTGGATTGTCGTGGCGTCCGTGTACAGCCTAGCCAGCCAGAGGCGAGTCGCTTGAACCGGCCGCCGTCGCGCTGTTTTGGCGGATTACGCCAGACTGATCGGTGTAGTAGAAGTTGGTCCCCGTCGTTCCGGCACTGATCGGCGAGGCGTTGAACTGGTAAACATTAATCCTGCCAGTCGTATCCGCGGTGCCCGGCGAGTAGACAAACGTATAACCACTCTTCGAACTCTGGTTGGCTGTGGTGCCGCCTGCTCCTGCTGACGGCATCCCCGCCAGAACCTCGTCAATCAATCCTGCGTTAGTGGCGACAGGGGTAGGGGGTGAGCCTCCCGGTGGGCCCAAGTCGGCCAAGGTTGAAGAGTAGCCCGTGTTGTAAGTAGTAGCATAGGTGACCTCGGCGGTATTGAGCGTGCGGAGTGATCCTACCGCTGAGGCTTGGTTGGCCGCGATCCGCGATCGGAGCAGGTTCGGGATAGCAATTGCGGCAATGATGAGAATGATCGCAACCACGATCAACAACTCAATCAGTGAAAATCCTCGTGAACTCTTCTTCATTTCTCCTCCTTTGTTGCATTAACCGAATATGTTAACAGCACTGGATTTAGAGCACTTTTCCTGCCATCTGAGGTTTTTGGAGGTTTCTCCCTTGCAGCTAACCATTGTCTTTTCAACTGGTTGCAAACTTTCTGGGACGGCGCTTTTGTCCCTCGTGAAAAAAAGGGCGCTCCTTGCCCTATTTTGTCGAAACGGCGTGACAGAATGTGTCATCGCCGGCTTAGAACATTTGCCCTGAAGGCCACTACGCAATCCATGGACTTCATGGTCTGCGCGCCCTTGCACCTTTGCGTGACGGCGTTCGTAAGCGTGTTCCAAAGGCACAACACGCACCGCGCTTCACATCCGACTCACAGGGCTTGTACAAACATGCAAAGCTTGCTGCACAACAACTTGACTGCTCATTCGTGAGTGCCTCCCTGCCATAGGCCGGGCTGAAAGCGAGCGAGGAACAGGTGACATGGAACAGGGAACAGACCATCGGTGTCTGCCAAGCATATGTCGGACTGAAGTCAGGGCACGTCGCGGAGCTCCAGTTCTAACGTCAAGATGTCGCTGCCTTATCTATGAGAAATAACTTGACAGGAAAACGACAGGGAGCTAAGATATATACGACTGAAAGGATCGGATATAGAAATGCTAAGGCTTGGGAAAAAGGCTGACTACGGATTGATTGCTTTAAGGCATTTGGCCTCACAGCCGCCGCGTGCAGCATGTAGCGCCAGGGAGATCGCCCGAACATATGGAATGCCGACAGAGTTGGTCGCAAAGATTCTCCAAAGACTGGCGAAGATCGGCTTGCTAGCGTCTCAGCACGGAACTAACGGTGGATACGCTCTGGCCAAGGACCCTTCAGAAATCAACGCCTTTGAGGTCATCCGGGCCCTTGAGGGCCCGCTGTTCATCACCTCCTGCGTGACCGACCGGAGTGAATGCCACCAGATGACGAGATGCACGGTGCGGGAGCCGTTGCGCAAAGTGAACGACGCCATTGTAAAGGCGCTAAGTGATGTTACAGTTTCCAGCCTCATAGGCGACAACTCAAGCTTGGTGCAGATCCGGGTCGAGGGAAGGCCGCAATGAAAGCGAAGACGATTGCACTGGAAGCGCTTATCCCCGGACTCGCAGGCCCGTCTTGTGCAACGGAGCACCGCCGCGCCGGCCGCAGTGGTCGAGTACTGTCACGTGTGAGTAATCCTGAGGAGGAGTTTTGATGGCCACGCCACAAACTGAAATCGAAATCCTGGCAACCCAGGAATACAAGTATGGTTTTGTAACCGACATCGAACAGGAAACGGTTCCGCCAGGATTGAACGAAGACGTCATCCGCCTGATCTCGGCCAAGAAGCATGAGCCTGAGTGGCTGTTGGAGTGGCGACTCAAAGCCTTCCGCCACTGGCTTACCATGAAAGAGCCTACCTGGGCAAACGTCAAGTACGGTCCGATTGATTATCAGAGCATCCGCTACTTTTCCGCGCCCAAGGGGACGGGAACAAAGAAGCCGGGGGAAATCGACCCGGAGCTCTTGAAAACTTACGACAAGCTCGGAATCCCGCTGAGAGAACGCGAACTGCTTGCCGGCGTGGCGGTGGATGCGGTGTTTGACAGTGTATCGGTGGCGACGACCTTCAAGGTGAAGCTCGGCGAGTTGGGCATCATCTTCTGTTCGTTCTCGGAAGCAGTGCACGAGCACCCGGAGCTTGTCCGGAAATACCTCGGCTCGGTGGTGCCTTATACGGACAACTTCTTTGCTACGCTCAACTCCGCTGTGTTCAGCGACGGTTCCTTCGCTTACGTCCCCAAGGGCGTGCGCTGCCCGATGGAGCTTTCCACCTACTTCCGCATCAACGCCCGCGAAACAGGCCAGTTCGAGCGCACACTGATTGTTGCCGAGGAAGGCGCCTACGTCAGTTATCTTGAAGGCTGCACCGCGCCCATGCGGGACGAGAACCAGCTCCACGCCGCCGTGGTCGAGCTTGTAGCTTTGGATAATGCCCAAATCAAGTATTCCACAGTTCAGAACTGGTACCCCGGCGACAAAAACGGCAAGGGCGGCATCTATAATTTCGTGACCAAGCGCGGCAAGTGCCAGGGCGTAAACTCCAAGATTTCGTGGACACAGGTCGAGACAGGCTCCGCCATCACCTGGAAGTACCCAAGTTGCATCCTCCAGGGGCACAACTCGATCGGCGAGTTCTACTCCGTGGCCGTCACCAACAACTACCAGCAGGCGGACACGGGCACCAAGATGATCCACATCGGCAAGAACACCAAGAGCACCATCGTCTCGAAGGGCATTTCCGCCGGCCATGGCCAGAACAGCTACCGCGGCATGGTGAAGATTCTGGGCGGGGCCACGGGCGCGCGCAATTACTCCCAGTGCGACTCGCTGCTGATTGGCGACAAGTGCGGCGCCCACACCTTCCCCTACTTGGAAGTCAAGAACTCCACCGCCCAGGTGGAGCACGAGGCATCCACGTCGAAGATCGGCGAGGACCAGATTTTCTATTGCCGCCAGCGTGGGATGTCCACGGAAGATGCTGTTTCCATGATCGTCAACGGCTTCTGCAAGCAGGTCTTCAAGGAACTTCCCATGGAGTTCGCGGTGGAGGCGCAAAAACTGCTCGGCGTGAGCCTGGAAGGAAGCGTGGGGTAATTCTGAATGGTGAATAGTGAATGGTGAAGGGTAAAGGGTAAAGGGTAAAGGATAAAGGATGTCAGGGTCGCCTCGAAAGGCACATGTGAGCAACTCCTTTTTGAAGAGTTCGCCGTGGAAGCGCAGAGGCTGCTGGGCGTAAGACTGGAAGGATGTGTGGAATGACCAGAAGCACGACCAGACGCAAGTTTCTCGGCCGTCGCGGTAAGGCTCAGAACGCTGAGGAGAAGTGGTACGCAGTTCTGCGTTGCGTTTGCGATACGCCCCCTTTTCGCCCGTCTGACGAGGAAAAGATTCGAGGACTGTCGGAAGCGCAGCGGAAGAAAGACGCATTGGACGCTGCTCTAAATGACGAGGAAAGAAAGACCGTCAAGTACATACTTCAAGAGACCTCTGCGCCTTCGCTGCGCCGCTCTCCGATAGGCCTTGCAAAGCGTGACCCGAGGAAGCGTCGTACGTAGGCGGCGGGGTGGCGCAGACAGTTCTTGACGTTTGCGTAGACACCGACGTCCCTCATACACCGCAAACAAGGCGATGAATGCGCCGCCCAGCGGTCATTCCGAAGGATGGGGAAATGAGAATTCAGTATTTCGAGGACAGCGACACACTCTACGTGGTCTTCAAAGACGCGGAAGTTCAGGAGAGCAGGGACATGGACGAGAACACTCTGGTCGAGTTCGACGCTCAGGGGAACCTCGTCAGCATGACCATCGAGCACGCGCGGGAGCGGACGGATGTCGGCAATTTCTCATTTCAGCAGGTTCCTGCGATGAAGTCTGTGGCTTAGACGACAGCCTGTGTGGCGCAGACATCGGCCTTTGCTGTCTGCGAAAAGGCGGCTTTTCGATTTTCCAGTTTCCAATTTCTAGTTTCTAGCCAGGGAGAGCTGAATGCTTCAAATCAAGAACCTGCACGCGACGGCGGAGGGTCAAGAAATCCTGCGCGGCATCGACCTGGAAGTGAACACCGGCGAAGTTCACGCCATCATGGGTCCCAACGGCAGCGGCAAAAGCACGCTGGCCCAGGTGCTGGCGGGGCGCGACCTCTATCAGGTGACGGGCGGCGAAGTCACGTACGAAGGCAAGGACCTGCTGGCGATGCCGCCCGAAGAGCGCGCCCGCGAAGGCATTTTCCTCGCCTTCCAGTACCCGGTGGAGATCCCCGGCGTCAACAACACTTATTTTCTGCGCTCGGCGTTGAACGCCATCCGCAAGCACCGCGGGCTGCCCGAATATGACGCGATGGACTTCCTCGTGTTCCTCCGCGAGAAGATGAAGCTGCTGGAAATGGACGAGGCGCTGATGACGCGTTCGGTGAACGAAGGATTTTCGGGCGGCGAAAAGAAGCGCAATGAGATTTTCCAGATGGCGGTGCTCGAACCCAAGCTCGGCATTCTCGACGAGACCGATTCCGGCCTCGATATCGATGCCCTCAAGATCGTGGCCAAGGGGGTCAACGCGCTCCGCAGCAAGGACCGGAGTATTATCGTGGTCACGCACTACCAGCGGCTGCTCGATTACATCGTTCCCGATTTCGTACACGTTCTGTATGACGGCCGCATCGTGAAATCGGGAACCAAGGAACTAGCCCTGGAACTCGAAGAGAAGGGCTACGGATGGCTGGAAGAATCTGCTGCCGTGGCAGGCCGGTAGGCAGGTGCCACCAGGATGCTGAGAGACGTTTGCGAATGTCCTCATTCCGAGCGAAGCGAGGAATCTCGCTCTGGAATCAAAGAACTTGCGTGATTCCTCGTCGTCCCGCAGGGCGGGACTCCTCGGAATGACAGGCTAGACGGGTTTTCGAGCGAAGGGAATACTGAGCTGATGATTGCCTTAAAAGAAACAGAAGGCGTTTACCTTTCGAGCTTTAATCAACTCGAGGAGCGCCTTGCTGCCCATGCGCCTTCCTGGCTCCCTGAAATCCGCAGGGCGGCCATTGAGAGTTTTGCTGAGAAGGGGTTCCCGACCACGCACCAGGAAGAGTGGCGAAACACCAACGTCGCACCAATAGCCGGCGTGCCGTTTCAACCGGCCACCACCCCCTGGCCCCCTCCTCAGAGAGGAGGGGAGTCGCTCCCCTCCTTGGCAAGGAGAGGGCAGGGGGTGGTTGCAGGTGAGTCCGCTGCATCCTTGGCCGAGCGAATCAGGCAGCTTCCCCTCAGCGACCTCGGGTGCCCCAAGCTCGTCTTCATCAATGGGCGTTTTTCGAAACAGCTTTCGACGCTGGAAGCTCTCCCCAAGGGCGCCAAGGCCGGCAGCCTGGCGGAAGCCCTGGCGAGTGACGGGAAAACTCTGCAAGGCTACCTGACCCGCTACGCTACGGATTACAGGGAGCATGCGTTTGTGGCACTGAATACGGCCTTTTTCGAGGACGGGGTATTCCTTGAGATCCCCAAGGGGGTAGTTCTTGACAAGCCCATTTACCTGCTCTACGTTTCCGAGGCAAGCGGGCTTCCCACGGTTTCCTATCCCCGCAACCTGATTATTGCCGGGCGAGAAAGCCAAGCCACCATCATTGAAGGGTACGTAGGACCGGGCGCAGCGCCGCTTTTCAGGGCAGCAGGGGCGGAGAGCTTGACGCCCGAAGGGGTTTACTTCACCAATGCCGTGACCGAAATCGCGGTGGGTGAAGGCGCTGTCCTCGAGTATCACAGGATTCAGCAAGAAAGCGAAACGGCGTTCCATTTTGGGCGGCTCCAGTTCCACCAGGAACGCTCGAGCAACGTCGCCACACATTCCGTTGCGATCGGCGGTGCTCTTGTGCGCGAAGAAGTGAAGTCCGTTCTGGACGGCGAGGGCGCCGAGGCAACACTCGACGGCCTGTACGTTGTCACCGGCCGCCAACACATTGACAACCAAACCACCCTGGACCACGCGAAGCCGCACTGTAGCAGCCGGGAAGTCTATCGAGGCGTCCTGGATGGAGAGTCCTCCGCAGTCTTCAACGGCAAAATCATTGTCCGCAAGGATGCGCAAAAGACCGATTCCAAACAAAGCAACAAAAACCTCCTTCTCTCCGAAAAAGCCATCATCGATACCAAACCGGCGCTGGAGATTTACGCTGACGACGTCAAGTGTACGCACGGGGCCACCATCGGGCAGATCGATCCGGAAGCAGTCTTCTATCTGCGTTCCCGCGGAATCGGCCGTCAGGAAGCGCGCGACCTGCTCACCTACGCCTTTGCCAACGACGTCCTGGAGCGGATCAAGTATGCGCCGCTGCGCGAACGGCTCAGGGAAGGTTTATTTGCTCGTCTGGCGAGGGGCCAGCGGGCCGAGGAGGGATGATGGCCACCACGCGCGAAGCAATCCAAATACCCGCCCGCGAATCATCCAGTCCCGCCTTCGATGTGAAGCGGATTCGGGAGGATTTCCCGATTCTGAAACAGAAGGTGCACGGGAAGCCGCTCGTCTATCTCGACAACGCGGCCACCAGCCAGAAGCCAGCCAAAGTGATCGATGCGATTCTTCGCTTTTACACTCAGGATTGCTCCAACGTGCATCGCGGCGTGCATCTGTTGAGCGAGCGCGCCACGGAGGCCTATGAAGGCGCGAGGATAAAAATCCAGCGATTCCTGAACGCTCCCGATTCGCGGGAGATCGTCTTCGTGCGCGGAACCACGGAGGGCATCAACCTGGTCGCGCAATCCTACGGGCGGCAAAACGTGAAGGCAGGCGACGAAGTCCTGATCACTGCCATGGAGCATCACTCGAATATCGTTCCCTGGCAGATCCTGTGCGAGGAGAAAAATGCCCTCCTGCGCGTGGCCCCGATCAACGACCGCGGCGAGCTGATCCTGGAAGAATTTGAAAAGCTCCTGAACGCCCGCACGCGCATGGTCGCTGTCGCCCATGTATCCAACGCCCTCGGCACCATCAATCCCGTGCGTCAGCTCATCCAGAGGGCGCATGCCATGAATGTTCCGGTGGTCGTGGACGGCGCCCAAGCCGTCCCTCACATGAAGGTTGACGTTCACGAACTGGGCTGCGATTTCTATGCCTTCTCCGGCCACAAGGTTTTTGGGCCCACGGGAATTGGAGTGCTTTACGGGAAGGAAAGACTCCTCGCGGTCATGCCCCCTTTTCAGGGCGGCGGTGATATGATCAGCTCCGTGACGTTTGAGAAGACCATCTACAACGTGCTTCCCTATAAGTTCGAAGCGGGGACGCCCAATATCGCCGACGTCTACGGCCTGGGCGCCGCCCTTGACTATGTCAACGAGGTAGGCCTCGCGAACATTATCTCCTACGAGCACGCACTGCTTTCCTATGCCACCGAGGCCATCAGTCAGATCCCCGGCGTCAGGATCATCGGCACGGCGCGCGAGAAGGCCGGCGTCATTTCATTCGTTCTGGAAGGCGTGCACGCCCACGACGTGGGGACTATTCTGGACCGCGAGGGCATCGCGGTTCGGACCGGCCACCATTGCGCTCAGCCGGTCATGGACCGCTTCGGCGTGCCAGCCACGGTGCGCGCTTCGCTGGCGTTTTACAACACCAAGCAGGAGATCAACGCCCTGGCTGCGGGCATCCAAAGAGTGAAGGCTCTTTTCGGATGAGTGGGCTGTAGCGGCGCTCTATGAGCGCCGGAGTTCTTCGAGAGTACAAAACCGGCGGTCACAGACCGCCGCTACAGCAATGAGCAGTTGCTTTTGACTCTCAACTCTCGACTCTGGACTTAATTATGGCAGAACTCGAAGGACTTTATCAGGAACTAATTCTCGATCACAGCAAGAGACCGCGGAACTTTCATCCCATGGCGGATGCCGACCGGCACGCGGACGGTTACAATCGCCTCTGCGGCGACAAGTTCACGGTTTACCTGAAACTCCAGGACGACCGGATCACCGACATCAGCTTCCAGGGGACCGGCTGTGCCATTTCCACTGCCTCCGCGTCGATCTTGACGGAAATTCTGAAGGGGAAGACGCGAGCCCAGGCTGAAGCTCTGTTCGAGACCTTTCACGACCTCGTCACCGGCAAGAACCACGCTGAGGGCGAGACTCCGGCCTTGGGGAAACTGGCCGCTTTCTCCGGAGTCTGCGAGTTCCCGGTGCGCGTCAAGTGCGCCACCCTGGTTTGGCACACACTTCGCAGCGCGCTCGACGGCGACCAGAAAGTGGCCATCACGGAGTGAAAAAGAACCATGGATGAGCAAGCACCCTTAACGGTTTCGGAGGCCACCGCGCTTCAGGAGAAGATGGTTGCGGCTTTGCGCACCTGCTACGACCCGGAGATTCCGGTAAATGTCTACGACCTCGGGTTGATCTATGAGGCCAAGGTGGATACCTCCGGCCATGCTCTCGTGAAGATGACGCTGACCGCGCCGGGCTGCCCTGCCTCGGGCTGGCTGGCGGGAGAAGTTGAAGACAAAATCTCCGCCCTTCCCGGCATCAAGAGTGTCCGAGTGGATGTAGTGTGGGAGCCGCGGTGGAGCATGGAGATGATGTCGGAAGCCGCTAAGCTCCAGCTCGGATTCCTGTAACTCGAGGTTCGAAATTCGAAACTCGAAAATGGAAACTCGAAAACCGAACTCGAAATTCGAATTTGGAAAATAGTTACGGGAGATTGTCATTCCGAGCGTAGCGAGGAATCTTGCTCTGGTTCTTTCCTCCGCCTATCCCCTGGGCCTTACGTGGTGGGAGGCGTTTCGGACCAGAGCGAGATTCCTCTCCCGCGACTGCGGGATCGGAATGACAGCAGGTGTCGATTTTCCATTTTCCAGTTTCTATAACAAATGGACTCATCCCTGTTCACGTCACCCTTAGCTGACTACCACCTCTCACAAGGCGCCACGCTGGGCGACTATCATGGCGGGCTTGTTCCCTGGCGTTTCACTGATCCTGTTGCGGAGCACAAAGCGGTGCGCGAGGCCTCCGGGCTCTTTGATTTCTCCTTTCGCGGCAAGTTCGCGATGAAGGGCCGGGACCATGCCAAGTTCCTTCACCGCATGGTCTCGAACGACATCCAGCGGCTTGCTTCTGGCCAGGGAACATACGCCACCTTACTGAACCCCCAAGGACATATCCTGGTGGATATGCGTCTCTACTGCACCGAAGACAGGTTTTTCGTCGATACCGACGCCGACCTGCGTGACAAGGCGCTGCTTGGCCTCAAGCGTTACGTCATCGGTGATCAGGTAGAATTCGAACCTCTGGACCTTTACGCTCTCGCCTTTCAGGGACCACGCTCCCGCCCTTTGCTTGAGAAAACCCTGCACATCAACCTTCCCGCGATGCGGGAGTTTGATCATTTTTCCACTAACTACGCCGGCTTCCCCGTGCGCGTAGTGTGCGCGAGCAACACCGGTGAGGAAGGCTATGAAGTCTGGGCGGGCGCAAAGGGCCTGCTGGCGGTTTGGGGCGCCGCCTGCGGCCAAGCTCCCACTTACGGCATGCTCCCTTGCGGGACACAGGCGCTGGAAACCCTGCGAATTGAGGCTGGAATCCCCCGCTACGGTCAGGAACTGGGTGAGGACACCATTCCCAACGAAGCGGGATTGTGGAATGCCCTGAGCTTCAACAAAGGTTGCTACGTCGGTCAGGAAATCGTGGAGCGCGCCCGAAGCCGCGGGCACGTGAACTGGAAACTAATGGGACTCATCGTGGAGTCAGAGGTTCCACCGCCCTCGGGCGAAAAGCTGGTTCGAGAGGGCAGAGAGATCGGCGAAGTCACCAGCTCCTGCGTTGCTCCAACACTTGGCAAGACGGTAGCCATGGCTTACCTCCGCCACGAAGTCTCGGAACCTGGAACAAAACTGGGGTTCCCATCCGGCGCCGTCGCCGAAGTTGTGGCGCTTCCCTTCTACCAACGCCCTCCCATGCCACGTGCCACTTGAAGATCGGGCTAGCAGAGCGCGGCTGCTGGCCGCAGTGGAGCTCCTTCCGTCAGGTGCGAGCCTTCCAGCGGGTAGGATCGCGCCGTCCGTGCATGCACGCAAGGACGACAACGGTTTCACCGTAGACTCGAAAGAAGACTGCATACGGAAATCGGTGGAGAAGCGCCCGCCTGGCTTCTCGATGGATTACCGGATAGGTGGTTGGATGGGCCACGATTTCGCCCAGCAGGGAATCGACGGCGGCCAAGAACTCCTCGCCGAGCCCTACCCGCTGCTTTTCATACCACAGATACGCTTCCTCGATATCCGCGGCGGCTGCGGGGCGGACGAGCAGTTGCCTCACTGGGCGCGACCCCGAATCCGACCGAGCACCACGTCCCAGGGGATGCCGACTGGTCCCTCGCGGTCGAGCTCATTCAACCGCCGATCCAACTCCGCGCGCTGGGCCTCGGTCAGTGGGATCGCCTCCGGCGTTCGAGAGAGACTCTCCCAAAGCTCATCCATGAGCCGAAGCCGTTCCTCAAGACTAAGACTGGCAATGTCGATGGTGGCCATGCGCTCATTATACCGCACCTTTTCCCTCGCGCAGACATGGCTTAGAACGAGGGATGGCGCCGCTGGCGGAGTTTGCCAGCCACAGTCGTCAGCTCATTCCGCCAGCTTGAAATTCACCGTAATCTCCGTTACGACCTCAATAGGCTCGCCATTCAGCAGGGTGGGTTGATAGCGCCAACGCCGCACAGCATCGAGCGCAGCCTTCACCAACAAGGGATGGCCTCTGAGCACCT
>JBEKUR010000057.1:0-27143 GCA_049514855.1 Terriglobia bacterium | reverse complement strand
ACCAGCTTATCGGGATTGTTACCGCTTCCACCGTAATGTCCTACGCGCTCTACACACTTTCAAATGACGTGCAGGTGAAATTTCCCGGAAAGCGGCTCGACCTCACGATTCCATTTGTTCTTTTCGGAATTTTCCGATATCTCTATCTCGTGCACCAGAATGAAGAGGGAGGAAACCCGACGAGGTTGCTTTTCACGGATTTAGTCTTGCTTTCGGTCGTGCTGTTCTGGGCGGCCTCCGTCATTTTCATCATCTACCTTTAGTAAACACCATGGCAGAAGGTTTTGCAACTCAGCCACTCTCCGGCTGGGGTCGTTTCCCGGTCGAATGTTGTAATGTCTACCGACCCGAAAGCCAGCGCCAACTGGCTGCTATCCTGGAGTCCGGTGCCCAGCCATCCTTTATATCGTTCGGGCTGGGGCGTAGCTACGGCGATGCGCCCCTGAACAGCCAAGGCGGCGTCATCTGTCACACACGGCTTAACCGGTTTCTCGCCTTCGATGCGCAGGCCGGCGTACTGGAGTGTGAAGCGGGTGTCAGCCTCGCTGAAATCCTTCAGTATTTTCTGCCCCGAGGTTTCTTCCTGCCGGTGACGCCGGGGACGAAATTTGTTACCGTGGGAGGAGCGATCGCCGCCGACGTGCACGGCAAGAACCACCATCAAGATGGCACCTTCGGAAATTTTGTTCTGGATTTCAAGCTGCTAACACCAAACGGTGAGACACTCTCCTGTTCACCGAGTGACAACTTCGAAGTCTTCTGGGCAACGCATGGGGGCATGGGACTGACAGGGGTAATTCTCAGCGCCAGGATCAAGCTGCGGCCCGTCGAGTCAGCGTGGGTGCTGGTTGATTACCAGAAAGCGTCAAACCTGGAAGACGCGCTGGGGAGGATGACCGAAACCGACATCCGTTACCAGTACTCGGTGGCCTGGATTGACTGTCTGGCGACCGGCAGGCAGATGGGAAGAGCGGTTTTGATGCGCGGAAACCACGCGCCCGCGAATGAGCTGCCGGCAGGTATTCGGGATCCCCTGGCCGAGCCGCCCCGCCGTCGTTGGACGCTCCCTTGCGATTTTCCTTCGCTGGCGTTGAACAGTCTTACGGTGCGCGCCTTTAACGCTTTCTATTACCGTGTGCATCGGAATGCCGCCCGTCAACTGGTTGACCTCGAGAAATTTTTTTATCCCCTCGACGCGATTCAGCATTGGAACCGCTTGTACGGGCGCAGAGGCTTTGTCCAATACCAGGTGGCACTGCCTCTGGAGGGAGGACTGGAGGGACTGACAGAAGTCCTGACGCGGCTTGCCCGCTCGCGCCGCGCCTCCTTCCTTGCGGTGCTGAAGCGTTTTGGGAAGCCGAACCCCGGCCTGCTTTCTTTCCCGATTCGAGGTTACACCTTGGCCTTGGACCTTCCCGTCGCCCGCGGGTTGATTCCTCTTCTGGAGGAATTAGACCGGGTGGTTCTGAATTACGGCGGCAGAATTTACCTGGCGAAAGACGCGGTTATGACTTCGCACAGCTTTGCCGCGATGTACCCGAAGCTTGAACAATTCAGAGCTATCAAGAGCAGGCTTGACCCGCGTGGTCTGCTTTCTTCATCCATGGCTCGGAGGCTCGCAATTGTCGAGAAGTGACGCGGAGACGCCGCTACACCCGTGGCCATCGTCAACTGAGGAGGTATGGACGTGCCAAGTGTGCTGATTCTGGGCGCGACTTCGGCAATTGCCTCCGCCCTGGCAAGAGAGTTTGCGGCTCATAAGTTCGACCTCGTTCTGGGGGGCCGCGACCGGGAAGAATTGAGCGCGCTTAGCTCCGATCTTAGCCTTCGCTACGCGGTTCGAGCCGGGGTCCTTCCCTTTGATGCCCTTGACACACAGACTCATGCTTCAACCCTGCGATCTTTCCTTTCTGGTGCAGGCAACGCTCTGGAGGGAGTCGTGGTTTGCATAGGGTACCTGGGCGATCAGGCAAAGGGCCAGTGCGATTGGGAGGAAGCCCGACGCATCCTCGAGACCAACTTCACCGGTTGCGTTTCTGCCCTCAATATTCTTGCCAACCATTTCGAGCCAAGGCGCGCAGGTTTTATCTGCGCCATTTCCTCCGTGGCCGGAGACCGGGGCCGGCAGAGCAACTATCTCTACGGCGCCGCGAAGGCAGGCCTGAGCACCTTTCTTCAAGGACTGCGCAATCGCTTATTCCATGCCAACGTCAAGGTCATTACCGTTAAACCAGGTTTTGTCGACACACGCATGACCTACGGGCGTCCAGGGCTGTTTCTGGTGGCATCCCCCGAAAGCGTGGCCAAGGGCATTTTCCGAGCTATCGCCAAGGGGAAAGACGTCGTTTACCTGCCGGGGTTTTGGCGTTTCATCATGCTATTTGTGCAGTCAATCCCTGAAGCAATCTTCAAGAGGATGCGGACGTAAACTTGTAGTGCCTGCCAGCCCAGCAGGAGGCTGGACAGGACAGGCAGCGTCGTGCGATGCCCGTGCTCAACGAGTTAGGTTGCGAGCAGAAGAAGCCATGAGATGGATCATTGGCCGGGGGATCACAGACATGCTGAAAGGCGCGTGTCTTCCCGACAGGACTTGGACAGGTCCCAATGGATCGAGACGTGCTGCCACCCGGCCAGGATCGCCGCCTGAGAGAAGAGGCCAATGTCATTAACCGTTCGCATTAAGCAGATTCAGCATTACCTGGATGACCTTTACGAGATGCAGGCGGCTGAGTTCGTAGACCACCTCCTCAGTCATCCCGGATATTCCGACGAGAGAAAATTGAATCAATACGAGCATAAGGTTTTCTCTCAGAGTGGTGAAGACGGGATTATCGGAGAGATCTTCAAAAGGATTAGAGTCACAAACAAAACGTTTGTTGAGTGCGCACCCGGCAACGGGGTTGAAAACAACACGCTGTACCTCTTAATGCAGGGTTGGAGGGGGCTCTGGATTGAGGCAAATCCGAAGCATGTCCGCGCTATCAAAGACGGCTTTGCAAAGAAACTTGAGGATGGCAGCCTATCTCTGGTTTCCCAGTTCGTGTCTATGGCAAACTTCGAGGTGATCCTCGGAAAGGCTCCGATACCGAAAGATTTTGATCTTCTTTCCATCGACGTTGACTGTAGCGAATACTGGGTTTGGAAGAGTCTGCAGCGTTACCGCCCGCGCGTTGTGGTGATCGAATATAACGCCATTTTCCCTCCCGGCTGCGACTGGGTCGTAGAATACTCTCCAGCAGCCGCATGGGACGAAACCAGTAACTGCGGCGCAAGCCTCACGGCGCTTGAGAGACTGGGCACCGAAAAGGGTTACAAGCTGGTGGCTTGCTGCCTTGCCGGAAGCAACGCTTTTTTTGTCCGAGATGATCTTGTCGGAGCCCATTTTCTGCCACCTTTCACGGCTCAAAATCATTATGAACCCCCGCGCTACTACCTGACGAATAGGAAGTTGGGACACCGTAGGAACGTGCCCTTTTCAAAGTAGCCCTTTGCGGGTTCGCAATAACTGCGACCGGACCCGTCGTGGTGGGATCGAACCCTCCGCCTATTTACACAAGCAGCTTGACATCACCGTCGCCGCCCAGAGTTGCAACTATTGAAGATTGCGGAGTATAGTCACACCCTTGGTTTAGCGCCGGCAAGCTGCCCCGACGTGGGGGGTGCCGGCGGCAGCGAATGCCACCGAGCTGCACGCAGTTCGCGGCAAGCCGGGGCAGGCGGCGCTGCAAAAAATGCTTGTCGCTTTATTTTGCGGACATTCGGACGACACGCGGGGTGAATTATGTCGATTTCAAGGCGCAAGTTTTTGGAATCTTGTGCGATGGGCGCGGCGGCGGTTGGCGTGGCAGGAATGCCCTCCGCGCTGGGGGTAGCCCTGCGGGGCGTGAATGGCGGTATGGCCCCAGGGGGGTCTCCTGGCGGGGGTGAAGGCGGAACGCCGGATCCCGTCTTCCGGCCGCTCACCGACGCGGCGCTGGAGACGGCGCGCTCGCTGGGCGCCAGCTACGCCGACATTCGCATCGCGCGCTACCGCGATCAGTCGGCATTCCTGCGCACGCAGGCGGAACCCGGCGGAAGCAAGATCCAGCATGTGCCCGAGGTGAGCGATCGTGAGAGCTTCGGCTTTGGCGTGCGCGTGCTGGTGAACGGCACATGGGGCTTTGCGGCAGGGAACGAGGTGGAGCGCGACGAAGTAGCTCGAATCACCCGCGAGGCAGTAAATGTCGCAAAGACGAATTCCGCCCTGATGCGCGAGCCCGTGGAGCTCGCCCCGGTCACCCCCGCCGTGGACCTTTACCGCACTCCGTTCGCTAAGGACCCCTTTGCTGTCTCGCTGGCCGAGAAGGTGGACTTCCTGCGCACCATCAACGACGAGGTGATGAAGACACCCAAGGTCTTCATGGCCATGTCGTACATCTCCTGCCGGTTCGAGCACAAATGGTTCGCCTCGACGGAGGGCTCGTACATCGAGCAGTACATCCAGCGTGTTGATCCCGGCTACGGAGCGACCGCAGTTGACCGCGCGCAGCGGAAGACGCGCGACCGCAGTTTCCAGATTGCCGCGGTCACAGGCGGCTGGGAGTACGTTGAGGCGGCGAAGATGCTGGAGAGCGCACGGCGCGTGGGCGAGGAGTGCGTGGAGCGTCTTGGCGCGCCGCCGGTGAAGCCCGGCAAGAAAGACCTGGTGCTGCTGCCCTCGCACCTCTGCCTCACCATCCACGAAAGCCTGGGCCACTCCACCGAACTCGATCGGGCTCTGGGTTACGAAGCCAACTTTGCCGGCACCAGCTTCCTGACTCCTGACAAGCTGGGCAAATTCCGGGTGGGCAGTGATCTGGTGAATATAGTCGGTGACCGCATCCTGCCCCAAGGCCTCTCCACCTGCGGTTACGACGATGACGGTGTCAAGACCTTGCGTTTCGACATTTTCAAGAAGGGGATCTTCGTCGACTACCAGACCATCCGGGACCAAGCCCACTTGATTGGGGAGAAGGCGTCGCACGCCTGCTGCTACGCGGACAGCTATGCCTCCATCCCGTTCCAGCGCATTCCCAACGTATGGCTGAAGCCTGGGGAGAAGGCGGTAAGCCTGGAGGAGCTGATCGGGGGCGTCGAGGAGGGGGTGTTGATTGACGGCACGGGCAGTTGGTCGATTGACCAGCAGCGCTACAACTTCCAGTTCGGGGGCGACGCCTTTTGGGAAATCAAGGGTGGGAAGAAGGGTCAGATGATTGACCGGGTTGCCTATCAATCGCGCACGCCTGACTTCTGGCAGGCGTGCGACGGCATCGCGGACCAGCGCTTCTGGGAGAACTTTGGGCTCACCGGCGACGGCAAGGGTCAGCCCGAGCAAAGCAACGAGATGAGCCACGGGAGTGCTCCGGCGCGCTTCCGGAAAATCAATGTGTTGCTGACGGAGTAGCGCTGGAGCCCGTGTCATTCCGAGCGCAGCGAGGAATCTCGCTCTGGGCTTGGGCGTATGTGGGGCGACAATCAGAGCGAGATTCCTCGCTGCGCTCGGAATGACATGGCCGTAACCCCTGTCCGAAGAGGCACAGGAAGAATTCACGACAGGACTCTGGACTGTAAACAGAATGAATGGCGGGGCGTGGCGCGCTCTCGCCGCAAAGATAGGAGTTGTCATGCTGAGTCGAGATGAAGCACGTAATCTGGTAGACCGGATCTTCAAGATGAGCAAGTCGCCCGAGATGTCTGCGAACCTCCGGTGGCAGCAGGAGTGCAACACGCGTTTTGCCAACAACCAGATCACCACGGCCGGGTTCACGAGCGACCTCCGGCTGGATATTTCGGTGACCCTGGGGCACAAAACCGGTAGCACCTCGACCACCGAGACAAGTGACGACGGCTTGAGCCGTGCCGTGCGGCACGCGGAAGAGCTGGCGGCCTTGACGCCTGAGGACCCGGAATACGTTGCACCCCTCGGCCCCCAGAACTACCCTGAAATCGCCGCCTTCGATGAGGCGACGGCCGGGGCGCGCTCGGAGCAACTGCTGCCGGCGCTTCGTTCCTCGATCGAGGCCGCTACGCGCGAGAAGCTGAACGCCTCGGGCTTCTTTGATGTGACCACGGTGGCTGCGGCCATTGCCAATAAGCGGGGGCTCTTCGGCTACACCCAGCGGACTTGGGCGGATTACTCCGTCACTGCGCGCACGGGGGATGGCACGGGATCGGGGTGGGCTGACAGCCAGTCGCCACGACTCGCCGAGGTTGACGGTGCGCGCGTCAACTCGGTGGCGGTGCGCAAAGCGCTCGAGTCGCAGAGGCCGCGGCGGCTGGAGCCGGGCAAGTACACGGTGATTCTCGAGCCGGCGGCGCTCGATGAGATGTTGATGTTCATGACCTTCGGCATGGATGCGCGCGCCGCCGACGAGGGCCGCAGCTTCTTGAGCAAGCGCGGCGGGGGCACGCTGTTGGGCGAAAAAGTTTTTGGAGAGAATATCACGCTGCGCAGCGATCCGTTCGACTTGCGCGTGCCCGGTATGCCCTGGAGCGGAGAGTTGCCCGCCGAGAAGACGACCTGGGTGGAAAAGGGTGTGGTCAAGGCCATGAGGCGGGACCGCTACTGGGCCGAGAAGACCCAGACGAAACCCGTACCCTTTCCCTCCAACGTCATTATGGAAGGCGGCTCGGCAACGCTGGACGAGCTGATTGCTGCCACGCCGCGCGGCCTGCTGGTTACCCACTTCTGGTACATCCGGTTTCTGCAACCGGATACCGTGCAGTTGACGGGACTTACCCGCGACGGACTCTTCTTTATCGAAGAGGGTAAGGTCCAGTATCCGGTTAATAACTTCCGATTTAATCAGAGCGTGGTGGAGATGCTCAAGCAGGTTGAGGGCATGACGGCTCCCCTGCCCGTGAACAACAACCGCTTGCCGGCCATCAAAGTCCGCGACTTCAACATGTCGTCACTTTCGGACGCGATCTGAGCGGGCATCGGGTGCCGGTGTCATTTGGGAGGGATGCCTTTCGAAAAGCCAGTCATTCCCGCGAAAGCGAATCCAGTCTATAGACAGCCTATTTCCGAAGAATTGCGGAGTGGATTCCCGCTTTCGCGGGAATGACTGCGACTTGCGATACCCTTGTTGACATAGTTTTCGCCGGCGATTAACCTGGCGGAAGAGGGGCGATGGATATTTTCGTTGAAATTGCGAGGCTCAGGAAGGAAGGGCGCAAGGCGGCGCTAGCCACCATTATCCAGGTGCAAGGCTCCATTCCAAGCTACGAGAGCTCGAAGATTCTGATCCGCGACGATGGGTCCATGGTGGGCACGGTGGGCGGAGGGTGCGTCGAGGCCGAAGTGTGGTCCGTGGCGCAGGACGTGATGCGAGAAGAAAAGCCGCGCCGGCTGCACTTCAACTTGAACGCCAATCCGGAATACGACAACGGGCTGGTGTGCGGCGGGTCGCTCGATATTTTCGTTGAACCCATCCTGGCCACTCCCACGGTGTATCTCTTCGGGGGCGGGCACGTTTCGCTTTATGTTGCGAAGATGGCAGGGCTGGCGGGATTCGACGTGGTGGTTGCAGACGACCGGCCGGCGTTTGCAAACCCGGACCGTTTCCCGGAAGCCGTCGAAACGCACGCCGGACCCTGGGAAGAGATTTTCTCCAAGCTCAAAATCAACGAATTGTCTTACCTGGTGCTGGTCACCCGCGGGCACAAGGGCGACCTGGATTGCCTGCGCTGGGCGCTCAGCACACCGGCACGTTACATTGGTATGATTGGCAGCAAGCGGAAGTTCATCGAAATCTCGAAGGTGCTGGAGCGCGAAGGCGTGCCCGCAGAAAAGCTGGAGCGCGTTCATTCCCCCATCGGTCTCGATATCGGGGCGCTGACTCCGCAGGAGATTGCGGTCTCCATTGTGGCGGAAATGATCGCGGTCCGCCGCCATGCCGCGCCTTCTCATCCCTCTCTTGCTTACAAACCCAAAGCCACCGAGATCGGCACCACCCCTTAGTCCCCTCCTCGGAAAGGAGGGGATTAAGGGGTGGTGCTATCGCATGATTGCAGGCTTGATCCTCGCTGCGGGTGAATCCTCCCGCATGGGAACCGACAAGGCCACGCTCACCTACCGGGGCCGGACATTTCTCGAGCTGATTGTGCAGACGCTCGGAGAGGTTGACATCGAGCGCATCGTGGTAGTGCTCGGCCATCAAGCAGAGGACATTCAACGACAGATCAAGGTTGAGCCTGCACAGGTCGTCATCAATCCTGATTACAGATCCGGCCAGACATCGTCATTGCAAGTGGGTTTGCGATCCCTGATCGCGGATAACCTGGAAGCCATCCTTCTCTGTTTGGTGGATCATCCCGCCGTCTGCGCAGAAACAGTGAGAAGAATTGTGGCAACTTTCCGCCAGTGCGGCGCTCCGATCGTGATCCCCACATATCAGGGTCGCCGGGGACATCCGGTGCTCCTCGGACCGCAAGTCTTCGGTGAGCTATTGCAGTTGGCCTCCGATGCCGGCGCGGATTCCGTGATCAGGAGATACCGCCCAGCGACGCAGTTTGTCGAGGTCGAGGACGAGGGAGTAGTCATCGATGTGGACGACCCCGAAAGCTACCAGCGGCTGATTTGCAGGGGGTGAGTGAGTTACGACTAATTGTCTGTGTTGGGCTCAAAACTTCCCCTCACGTGAACCATAACTACCTGTCTTTTCAATAAGATTCCCGTCCTGAACGACTAAGTACCTTTATTATCAATAACATTCCCGCTTCTCCCGCATTTTTCCACAGCGGTCCTTTGTTTTCATACACATTCCTGCATAGTTCGTTCATTTTTTGAAATTGCAGCAGCCCCCCTTTCGCTGACGCGGACGACATGTTGTCCCTAGCAGTCGTCTGTGTAAAGAGTCCTACGAGCTACGCTACACCCGCTGTTCTTTCGCGTTGATCGGCGCTTTTTGCACTCAAAATCGAGTTCGTTTTGAGTTCGTTTTTCGCTCCAAAGAACAGCTAAGTGCTGTGTTTCCAATAGATCCTTAGGTTCGTTCCCTCTATTTAGTATCTTTTTTGCGTTTCCAAACCGTTTTGCGCCCCCGCCGTGCCGATTCTGAATCCCCTTCGCGCCCTCTGTGCCCGCGTTCTCCATAGGTCAACCACGGTAGCCTATCAAAACTACAGCCTCGTGTCAAGAGCGAAAACGCCGGGTTCACAAGAGCGCGAGCGATGAATCTGGCAGTGCGCTCCTCCAGTCGCTGCACAAACAATCCGGGTCGGGTTGGCGCCGTACAAGGGTCAGAGCAATACGTGGCGGTCGCGTCCTGCGGGACGCTGGGGGTCACCTAAGGGAGATGATTGAGGCCGCAAGAATGCCGCAGCCGGGGCATGCAAGGATTCCACCTCAGCCTCAAGCGGAATCAGCATGTCGCAGGCATCACGAGCCGGTATCTGTGTCACCCGCCGACGTCCCAGTACATGTGTCCCCTATACGTGCGAATCTGCCCGCAGAGGGTCCTAGGGCTTGTTCCCTGTAACAAAGGCGGCGGGCCAGTCGCCGTGGGCTTGGATCAGTATTTCCATGTCGCGTGGCCCAGCGGAGCGCGATTCAGCTCCGCCCGGTGAAGCCACCACTGTGGCATGAAGCTGTCCATCAGCTTGGTAAACCGGTCATTGTGGTGTCGTTCCAAGAGATGCACCATCTCATGGACGACGATGTACTCAAGGCACTGAACCGGTTTCTTGGCCAGTTCCAGATTCAACCAGATGCGGCGGGCTTCGATGTTGCAGGCGCCCCACTTGGTTTTCATCTGCTTCACGCCCCAATCGGCCACCTTCACGCCCATAGCGGCTTCCCATTGTCCGATGAACGGTGGGATCAGGGCTTTAAGCTGCTGGCGATACCACGCAAGCAAGACCCTCTCGCGTCGAGCGGTATCGCTACCTTCGCGGACAAATAGGTGAATGGTGCGTTTGTTGCGGATGGCAACGCGGGCGGGGCTATTCTGTACCACCACATTCAGGCGGTACCGCTGCCCTAAGAAATAATGGCTTTCGCCGCTCACCATCTCACGCTTGGACTGCCGAGGCTGGTCTTCGAATCTCGCCCGCTGGCGCTTGATCCACCCGAGTTTGCCGATCACCGCCAACCGCACCGCCTCGTCGTTCAGTGCCAGAGGCGCGGCCACGCGCACGCGACCGTGGGGCGGATAGACGCCCAAGTGCAGGTTTTTGATGCCCTTCCGAACCACGTCCACCGGAAGGCCTCGAATGCTGATTTGCCGCCTCTCAATATTCATTCTGATTCTTCACTAACTCCAGGACTGCTTTCACGTCGGCTTGCGATTCCGACTCTTCGAGCGCCCGCTTAATGGCCAGCATCACCTTCTTCACCTTAACCGCATTGCTGCGCCAATCGTCCTGTTTGCTCGCACGCATGGCAACATCCACGGCAAGGGCCAATGCCTCGTCTTTGCCAAGGTTGTCATAAAGCGCCCGCTTGGCCGGGGTATTGAGTTGCTTCGGATACGCCGCGCCGCCAGGTCCGTTCTTCGCCTGCTTCGTCAGCTCGACGATCTTTTTCAGGTAGTTCTGGTAATCCAGGGCTTCCTGCTTGCGCTGCTTAATCAAGGCATCGAGCAACTCCGACATCTTCTCGTAATACTTCGGATTGATCGGCTGCTCGTCGATAATTAGCTTGCGTACGTTGTTCTCGATGGTTTCCGCCACGGCTTCCTTGTTCTCGCGGATACCCTTGGGCAGAGCGTCCACGGCCTCGGCGCCTAGCTCGACGATGAGCTGAACCAGCGACATGTCCTCGAAGGCGGAAACCGTCTCACTGTCTTCGGCCTGGATGTAGGTGTCGATCATGAGGCGCATGGCCGGCTCATACATCTTGAGGTCGATGGCATCGCCGCTGTGCTTCTTCACTTCATCGCGCACATTCTCAAAGTGTTTAACCTCCGCCTTGATCGTCCTGATCTCGGCGGGCCTGTAGCCTGCCTCCTCCATCTCGTTCGCCAGATTCGCGTAAGCGCGAACGAGTGACGCGGTGAGCGTATAAAGCGAAAGGCGTTTCGGCTCGTTTTCCTTCAATTGCTCCGCGTTGCCTGAATCTTTCGCCGAGAAATAGCGGAAATACGCCAGTGAATCCTGGGGCGTTTCCACCGGCTCACAGAGCGCCTTCACCGCTTCCCGCGCCTCCTCCAAACGCTCGCGTGCCTTAGCCAGCCGGTCTTCCAGCAGCCCGGCCACGTCTTCCCTGTCGTAGCCGTCGAGAGCGCCAGAGGTGTAATCGCGGAAGGATGTTTCGAGGCTTTTGAACAGGTCCTTGTAGTCAACAATGTAGCCGTAGTCCTTGTCGTCGCCGTCCAACCGGTTCACGCGGCAGATCGCTTGGAAAAGGCCGTGGTCGCGCATCTGCTTGTCGATATAGAGGTAGGTGGCCGGGGGCGCGTCGAAGCCGGTCAGCAGCTTGTCCACCACAATCAGGAGCTTCATCTGCCCCGGCTCCTCGATGAACTTCTTCTTTGCCTCCTTCTCGAATTTTTCGGCCCTGTTCACTGCCGTCTCTGGCGCCTCGTCGAACCAATCGGCCAGCATCTTCTTGTAGATGTCGTACTGCCGCAGTCTCTCAGTCAGCCCTTCGCCGGACTCCTCGCCTTTGATGTCGGCGGGCGATGGCCTGTAGGAGGTGACGATGGCGCACTGGCCGGCCAGGTCGGTCAGGTCGAATAGTTCGTATAACTTGCACGCCTGATAGATGCTGCCGGAGACGAGTATGGCGTTGCCGCGCCCGTTCATCAGGCGGGGGCGGGTTTCCATGTCCATCAGGATGTCGGCTACGATCTTTTGCAGCCGCGACTGGCTGGACAGCACCTTCCGCAGTGTGCCCCAGCGCTGCTTGAGCTGCGCCTTGGCCAGATCGGTCAGGCCCTTCGTCTTGGCCTCGAACCACTGGTCGATTTTCGCCTGCGAAGTGATGTTCTGGTCGATGTCGCGGGCTTCGTATTGCAAGTCCAGCACCACGCCGTCCTTCACCGCCTCGTCGAATTTGTAGGTATGGATGTACCGGCCGAATACCTCGATGCTTCGCTTCTTGTCAGCCTTCAGCAAGGGCGTGCCGGTAAAACCGATGAAGACAGCACCGGGTAGAATCGCCTTCATTGCCTCGTGCAACTCGCCTGACTGTGTGCGGTGGCACTCGTCCACAAACACATACAGATCGCCCTTGGCTTTGAAGCCGGGCGGCAGCGCCTTTTTCACTTCTTCGATGTAACCCGGAATATCGCCGACCTCTTCGCCCTCTTCCTTGCCGCCGAATTTGTGGACCAGCGAACACAGCAGCCAGGGCGTCGTTTCATTCAGCTTTGCGATCAGGTCAGCGCCGCTCTTGGTGCGATAAATCTTTTCGTTGACCCCTAAGAATACCTTTTCGATTTGTTCGTCTAGTTCCGTGCGGTCGGTAATGATGAGGACCCGGGCGTCTTTGACGTTCTCGCGAATCCACTTGGTGAGCCACACCATCGTCAGGCTCTTGCCCGAGCCCTGCGTGTGCCAGATGATGCCGCCCTCGCGGCGCTTCACGTGGGTTTGCGCGGCGCGCACGCCGAAATACTGGTTGTGGCGGCAGAGCTTTTTCGTGCCGGCGTCAAGGACGATGAAGTCGTGGATTAATTCCAGAAAACGGGCCTTATTGCAAATTTGAATCAAAGCGCGGTCCAACAGGGACATCTCATCGCGCTCTTCATGGTGCTGTCCTGATTTCAACGTAGCGCCGGGCTTTAGCCCGGCACCTGCCGACGTAGCGCCGTCCTTTAGGGCGGCACATGCCGGGCTAAAGCCCGGCGCTACGCCCGAAACTAGCGCACCGCCTTCTTCCTTCCACGTCAGGTAATACTTCTCCTGCGTCTCGATGCTGCCGTAGCGCAGGCCCTCCGTGTCGTTGCCCGCCATCAGCAACTGCATGGTTGAGAAGAAGCGTTCGATGAAGACCTTTTTTTGGTTGTCCAGGTTCTGGCGGATGCCCTCCGCCACCGAAACCGTGGAGCGTTTCAGCTCCAGCACGCCGAGCGCGATGCCGTTCACATAAAGCACTACGTCGGGACGCTTGCCGTAGGCTCTGGCGTCATTTCCCGGAACGGTGACTTCCTCGGCGACGGCAAAGTGATTCTTTTCCGGGTGCTTCCAATCAATCAGCCAGACGTCCTGGGTGTTCTCGCCCACGTCGGGGCGCACCTTCACGGCATAACGCAGCAGGTCATACACCGCCCGGTTGCGGTCATAGAGGCTCTTGCTCGTGTCGCCGGCGGCCTTGTTGAGCTTATACAGGGCGCGCTTGATGAGTGTGTCGCTGTAACCACGTTTTTGCAGGAAGGGGCGAAGGTAACTCTCTTCGATGTTGGAATTGCCTTCTCGGTCCGTCCAGTCGCCCAGATAGTCATAGCCCAGCGTGTCGCGGAAGAGCTCCACTATGCGCCGCTGGGTCTTCTTTTCGATTTGACCGACGGTGCTCATATCATGCCTTGAAGAGCTTGAAGTTCACTTTATATCTATAGAATTCGATATTCCGAGCTACAGCCAGGGCTCTTCGGATTTTGATGTCGTCATCCAAAGCGATGATCACTCCTTTGACCTTTTGACCTTTTTCCGCCAACTCGTCCAGCACGTAACCCATATAACGCTGAATTTGACCCACGACCATATCGCTGGCTCTACCTTTCTTCAACTCCACCACTAGCAATTCCTTTTTGTCCCTGCTGATGGCCAAAATATCGATGGTCCCGGTGTCACTTGGGTACTGCTTCCCAACCAGATCTCCATCTTCTTCGTAGATGTCATACAGCCTTCCAAGTTCGGTCTGTTCCCAGTTTTCCACGAGAAAATCTTCAAGATGCTTTTCCATGGCAAACGCCGTGGGATCTTCGACCGTGTCGTCGGTGGAGATGAGCTTGGGTGCGGAAATGCCGCCGGTCAGTTTTTCGATCTCGTCCTGGTGTCCTGTAATGTCACCTATCGTGCCAATCGAACCGGTCGAATTCTTCAGCGCCTCACTCATTTCAGCGCGGTCAATCGGTTGCGGCAGCCAATGCACGGGGCGGCGGTGCGGCAGCACGCCACCGGGCGCGTAGACGTAATCCCCGGCAACTTCGCAGACATGGTAGCGCCCGCTGCCATCTGGGCATAGCAGGATATCGCCCTTCTTAATGTATTTGGCCAGCGTCCAAAGAGCCCCGCAAGCCAGACCGGCAGCGATCTTCGACTTTTCGGGATGTAGTTTCAGAAAAATCGGAATGTACACCCGGTTGAAATCCCGCCACTCCTCCGGCAGCTTTCCTTTTAGGTCCTCGGCGATCCCGAAGTCGACGCCAACGAAGTTGCCGGCAAAACACTCCTCAGCATGAACGCTCCCTTTGCCCAGCATGAGTCGGTAATAGCTTTTCATTTTGGCCTCAGATCAGACGGGTCTTGCCCGTCAGCAGTTCCTGCATCATGCCCTGCTTGAGCAGGCGGGTCTTGTCGCGTCTCTGTTCCAGCGCAGCGATCTCGGTGTCTATGTCGCACAGGACCTTGGCGATGGCGGTTTGCTCCTCTGGGCAGGGGGGTAAAAGTAGCTCCAGCCTTCCGAGATTTGCCGCACTAATGTGGACCACGGCATCTCCTTGGCCCATTCTCGCTTTCTGGCGGGTAATTGACGCGTGATTCATAAGGAATCCGAGATACATGGAGTCTTGATCTGAAGGCGTGAAGATGACGATGTCACCACCCGCGTATGCTTCTCCGTTACCGAGAAACGCAACGCACTTCCCGATCTCCTCGGCTGTCTCCCCAGAGCCAGCAAATAGCAAATCTCCCTTCCGCAGGCGTTGGCTGCCGCTGCCCACCTCATCAGAAATGAAAGAATAGAATTCCCGGATGTAATCGTTGTGGCGGGTGTAAATCTCTCCGTAGCGCACGCAGGGCTTGCCGTCTGGCACTTGCTGATCCTTTTTGATTCCCCTACCTTTGGAAAAGTATCCCAACTCCGACAGCAAGCATTTCTTCCACTTCGCACTGAATCCCGGGAGGCGTAGCTTGGCGGTGAGGAGCTGCTGCATGGCGGCCTGTTTGATGTCGCACTTCTTGGCGATGAGCTGGTCCAGCGAAGCAATCAGGGCATCCACATCGGACAGCACAGCGGCGATGTGGCGTTGTTCGTCTAGGTCCGGTACTCCAATTGGAATTGGGTAAATGAAATTGCGATTCAGAGACTGCTGCGCGCCGCCAGAGTTGTATCGACTGAAATCCAGAGCCTTGAGGAAGTAAAAAGCGAAACGTGGGTCGTTCCCGTGAAAGTCAGTAACGTAGAGCGCAGTGTTGTGAGGCCAATAGTCGTTCTCGCAGAAATGTACCTGCCCAAACGACGCACCGCTTCGCCCGACTACGACTCCAGGCCCTCTCGCAAGCGCTATATCGTGAAACCCGTTCTGACCAGCAGAACCCATAACAGCGACATTGCCCGGGCGGCGTTCGGGTTCTGTCAAGTCATGTCCGCGTTGGAGGGACACGAAATTGCCGAGTTTCTTTGCCTGCCAATCCTCGGGAATCGCGCCCGCCTCGGTCTGCTTGTAACCGGGCTTCAGTCCCATACCGCCCCCATCTTTTTCAGATGTTTATCAACACGGGCAGCGAGACACTCGACCTTCTCGGTAAGTTTTGGCAACGGCCTTGCGTAGCGCTCCGCCAATTGCCGGATGCGGCCAGTGAGCGCCTGTGACAGGCGGTCCAGTTGGGATTGCACGGCCGCGTCGAGGGTCGCCAGCCATTTGTCGTCGACGACGAGGGTCTTGGTCTCGTCCTCGGTGAGCTTGGCATACTTCGCGGCGACCTTGATTTCCAGCGCCTTCTGCGCGTCTTTTAGTTGCTTGCTGGCGACAGCTTCTTTTTCGATCAGGGCAGAATAGGTACTCAACACCTTCCGCTCGTCGTCGGCATCTTTGAGGTGCTTGACGTCTTTGAGGCGGGCATTGACGCTGGCTTTCGTCAGTTTGCCTTTCTCGGTTTTGGCCTCGAAGAGCAGTCTGTCCTCGCCCCCGTGTTCTTCCTCCAGTTCTTCCATCTGACGGGTGATGGCCTCGCGGTCGGCTTCGAGCTTCTCGATGGCCTGCTGCTCGGCGGCGAAGTAGCGGTGGATGATGAGGGACTGCGGGATCAGGTCGGTGTTCGGTTTGCCATCGGCCTGGGCCTTCCATCCATCGCTGACGATCATGTAAACATCGTCCTGCATGGTCTCGGCCCAGTAGTCCATCAGGTGCTGATACGCATCGTAGGGGTCGAGCAGCCGGGCTTTCTGAAAGGTTTCGAGCAAATTCTCGGACAACGTTTCGATCAACGCCTTGGGATGACCGCCAATGGCGATGTCGTTCAGGAGCTGGGTGTTGGCCTTTTTCCATTTGCCAAAGAGGGCGGTCACCGATTGATTGAAGGCGGTGAACTCCGCGTGCCCGAAGATGGCGGCCTTGATGTCGCCAGCCGCTACCTTGAGCTGAGTGTAGCCGGGCCGATTCACGTGTTTGAAGAGTGTGGACCGCACCATGGGGAAGACCTGCCAGTAGCGGTCGAGGTCATCGATGTCGCGGTTAGGGATGCCGCCACGCAGGTGGGCTTCAATGTCCTGCAAGTCCTCCGGCTCAGTGCTGTCAATGTAGCGCGGGAGGTTGAGGTTGAAGTCGTTGGCCTCAACCTCGGCCAACGGCACCATGCGCGAATACTTGGCGATTTCTGCCTGCCGCGTGAAGGCATCGACAATCTTGTGAAGGTCCTGGGCGCGCAGGCGGTTCTTGTTGCCGTCCTTGATGAAGCCCTTGGCGGCGTCGATCATGAAGATGCCCTTGCGGGCGGGGGCGTTTTCCTTGTCCAGCACGATGACGCAGGCGGGGATGCTCGTACCGTAAAAGAGATTGGCCGGCAGTCCGATGATGCCCTTGACGTAGCCCCGGTGGATAATGTTGCGGCGAATCTCGGCCTCGGCACCGCCGCGAAACAGGACGCCGTGCGGGAGGTTCACTGCGCCCTTGCCCGTGCTCTTGAGCGAGGCGAGGATGTGGAGAAGAAACGCATAGTCGCCATTCTTGGCGGGCGGGATTCCGTAGGCGAAGCGCTTGAACTCGTCCTCGGCCGGCTTGAAGCCATTGCTCCAAGCCTTGGTGGAGAACGGCGGATTGGCCACGACGAAATCGAAGGTCTTGAGGCTGCCATCGGACTGCATGAAGTGCGGGCTCGAGAGGACGTTGTCCTTCCAGATTTCCGCCGATGGGCAATCGTGCAAGATCATGTTCATCCTGGCCAACGCGGCGGTGGCGTTGTCCATCTCCTGCCCGTAGAGAGTGAGGTCGAGATTGGTATTGCCACGGGCCTCGTCGTGCGCCTTGAGCAGCAGGGAGCCGGAGCCGCAGGTGGGGTCGTAGATGGTCTGATCGGCGCGGGTGGCGCTGCCAGCTCCAATCACCTTGGCCATCATACGGGAGACTTCCGCCGGGGTGTAGAACTGCCCCTTGCTCTTGCCTGACTCGGTGGCGAAGTGGCGCATCAGGTATTCGTAAGCGTCGCCCAGAATGTCATCGCCCTCGGCTCGGTTGCCCCGGAAATCGAGCGCCGGGTTGTTAAAGATAGACACCAGGTTGGAGAGGCGGTCCACCATCTCCTTGCCCTTGCCCAGCTTGTCGGCGTCGTTGAAGTCGGCGACATCAATGACGCCCGTGAGGTCGTTGGCCCCGGCCAGGCGACTGATGATCTTATTCATCTTGTCGCCGATCTCCTTGTCGCCCTTCAGCGCCACCATGTCGGCAAATCTACCTCCCTTGGGCACGTCGAGGAGCGCATCCTTCTGGCCCGCATATTTATCCGAGACGTATTTGACAAAGAGGAGAACGAGAACGTAATCCTTATACTGCGAGGCGTCCATGCCCCCGCGCAGCTCGTCGCAACTTTTCCAGAGCGAGCCGTAGAGTTCGGATTTCTTGATGGCCATTCAATTCCTGCCTGGAGAGCTATCGGGCATATCCTGGTTCAGTTGCCCGGAACCTGAGCCATTGTACATCTAAGCGCCCAAGGGCGTAACGAGCGAGGGCTGCTTCCCAAACCGGCTTTCGGGCAGCCTTAGGAACGAGCAAGACGACTCGTTTGCGCCGCCGCTCGTCGGCTGCATCCCAAAGCCGCTTCTCGATTTCGTTGTGGTTTCCTGGCAATTCGAGTCCCCCTTTGGCTTGCCAGAGTATACGCCATCGTGGCCCGGTCTTCCAGCCTGGCGCGGGCGGCGAGAAAAGCCGCAGACCTTGAAAAAAGGGTCTGCGCTACCAACCTGCTTGCCGCTCCGCTCTTCATGGCAGGCGCATTAGGGCTTGACGGTAATCAGCACGACCCCATGGGCGGGAACCGTGGCTGAGAACTGATTCGCTATTGCGCCCCGATCCTTGTGAGCCCACAAGTCGCGCACGTTGAGCTTGCCGTGCAATCCGAGATCAGGCCAGCGGACGGCCACGGTTGCAGTGGCCTCACCCCGATTGAAAAGCCCCACGGCCAGCACGTTGTCCTTGAGGGGCCGCGCCACGACCAGCGTCGATCCCAGCTCGGAGATCTTCTTCGCAGGCTTGGCCTATCTTGGGGGCCATTTTTCCGCTGTGCGCAGACACGGGCGCGGCAGGCTGGCCGCAAGGAAGAAAAATGAAGAGGGGAAAGCAAAGGGACAGCGGAAGTGGGATTCTCAACTGGAGTCGGCGACGGCGGGCCTCTATCTGCTCGCCCTGGCCGTTACCCTCGTGACCCCAACTCGGTTGCGGGCACAAGCCGCGCGCGAGCTGACGGAGGGAAGCAAGGCCCTTTATAGCGGCCAATACTCCAAGGCAAGGATTCTAGCCTCTAAGTATCTGGAGGCTCATCCACAGGACGCCTCCGCCCACATCCTGCTGGCGCGGGCGCAGATTGCGGAAGGCCAGTACCAGCCCGCCTACGAAGCCCTACGCAAGGCTTGGGAATTGGCCCCCTCCAACCTTGATGCCCTCTATTACCTGGAAAGACTCTGCACCATCCTTTCCCAGAGGGAGTTTCGGCGGTTGCTGGAGACCTCGCCCGATTCTTTCCGGACGCACCAGTTGCTTGCGGAATCCCACTTGGCCCGCAACGACCGGGAGGATGCGGAGAACGAGTATCAAGCTGCCTTGAAGGCGAACCCGGAGTCGGTGGAGATCCTGGACGCTCTGGGCGACTTGATGCGATCCGAGTACAAGTTTGATGGGGCGCTGGACTATTACGCGCGTGCTCGAAAGCTCTCCCCGCAGGACTATACGAGCGCCTACGGCGCCGGCACCTGCTACCTCTTTCAACATGATGCCCAGCGGGCCATCGAGAGCCTCCAGCGCGCGCTCGCCATCGATCCCGACTCGCCTGCCGCGCGCCTGGCATTGGGCGACGCTTGGTTGCGGGTAGGCCGTACCGAGGTGGGGATCACTGAATTGAAAGCCGCCCTCAGGCTCAATCCCAACCTTCGCCAGACCTACACCCTGCTGGCCCGCGCTTACCAAAAACTGGGCATGTCGCGCCAGGCCCAGGAAGCTCTCGCGAAGGACCAGGAGTTGGCGCGGGAAGAAGCGCAAGGAGCCGAAGCTGAGAACATCGAGGAAACGCCTGCGCCCGCCCAGCCGCAATAGGGATTGTGCGTCCTTGTAGGGGCGGCCCTTGTGGCCACCCTGGGGCAACCACAAGGGTTGCCCCTACGTAAATGGGAAGGCTGGCATGACCTGCTCGCCAATCATCCCGGCATGTGGACGAAGGATACGCCTCCTTCCCGTGGTGGCGACCCTCGGCCTTGCCAGCCTCCTTCTGGCCGACAGTGCGCGGGCGCAGCAGGAGTTGCCAGAGGCGCTTCGCAAGGTATTCCAAGCCGGGGTGGCCGCCGAGAAGGCCGGACACTTGGATGAGGCCGAGGAAGCATTCCTGAGTGTAGTCCGCCAGGGTGGCAATGTTGCCTTCGTCCACCACAACCTCGGCACAGTCTATCAGCAACGCGGCGACCAGGTTCGGGCGATAGCCGAGTTTCGCGAAGCGATTCGCTTGCAGCCGCAATTTGCCGCGCCCCACATTCTGCTTGGAGCTAGCTTGCTGGCCACCCGCAGGTTTCCGGAAGCCGTCCGGGAGCTTGAGCGCGCTACAGAACTGGCGCCTCGGGAGCCTGCGGCTCACCTGGAACTTGCCAAAGCTTACGAGTTAGCCGGAAATCCCGTTGGCGTGGTCAACCAGTACCGAATCTTGTGCGCGCTCGCTCCGCGGGACCCCGAGTACACCTACCAACTGGGCCAGGCGTACCTGAATCTTTCCCAATGGTGCCTCGGGGAAATCCGGCGGCTGGCTCCCCACTCCTCCCGGATGTACGAGAGTATAGCGGAAGCGCTTCTCGGGCTAGGACAGACCGACCGGGCGATTCACTTCTTCCAGCGCGCCGCCCAAGCCGACCCGAAGCTCCCGGGAATACACTTGGCTCTGGCGCAGATTTACCTCGAACAGAACCGGACCCGGGAGGCTCAGCGCGAAATCGCACAGGAACTCGACCTAGTCCCAGAAAGCGTGGTTGCGAAGGCCCTGCAAGAGCGAATCGCCTCTCGCCAGGGTCAAGACGCCGTACGGTAAATCCTCGCCGAGTTCGGCTTGCTTCAGCTTCTCCTCAGTGACGTCCTCACGCGAAATCAGGTTCGGCATGCTGCCCAACAAGTCCTCGGTCACCTTTCCGGCCTTGTCCAATATGAAAGCCAACTCGTCCTGGTTCCCGGTGGGTTCTAGTCCTTGAAGTTCTGGCGCTGCACTCAAAAGGTCGGGAAGAGGATAGTCCAGCAGCGGTCTGGCGTTCACGTAGTAAGACTGCCCGCTCGTGTCGATAATCTGAGCCTTGGCTACAAACAAATGCAAATGGGCGGGCCCGAGCACAGCCAGCGCAATTGGCAATATGAACACGCGGGCCGCACAAGTCGGACCCGCCCTACCCAGCTTCATCGCCGCCAGCCTTTCACCTGAAAATAGTGAACTGGATTTCCGTTTTGACCTCCCAGTCGACCTATAAGGCACCCCTAACCGCCTGCGCGTTCAATGCTTCAACATTCACCGAGAGAGATATTGTCTTGGGAAGGTGATGGGGCGTCTTTTCGAGGACGTTTTCCGTATACAGGGATAGAATGGGACTCGCGACTTGCTGGTTTATGAACACGGTTGAACAGGAAGCCGGGGAGGTGGCCCGGGGGCTGCGGCGACGCGATGCCTCTCTGATTGACTATCTTATCCAGCAGTATCAGTACCGCCTGTTCCGTTATTTGCTCATGCTTACCGGCAGTCGCGAGGAGGCTGAAGATCTATTCCAGGAAACCTGGATCCGGGTACTCGAAAAGGGCCACCAGTACCAACAGCGCTGGAGATTTGAAACCTGGCTCTTTACCATCGCGCGCCACCTGGCGATCGACTTCCTGCGCCGCCGGCAGCCGCAGAGCCTTGATGCCCTGCTGCAACCGACTGAAGCTAACCGACCCCTCGAACTTGAAGACACTACTTCATCATCCGCATTTGAACAGGCATTCCAGGGTGAAGAAGCAGCCAGCGTTGCCACCGCGCTGAGGCATCTGCCTCCTTCCTACCGCGAAGTGCTCACCCTGCGTTTCCACGAGGACATGGAGCTCGAAGAGATTGCCCGGGTGGTCGATTCACCTCTTTCAACCGTGAAGTCGAGGCTCTACAGAGGCCTGGCAATGCTCCGCGAATGGCTTAAGGACATATACGCATGAGGGATGATATCCACGAGCGAGCCCTAGAGCTTATCGACAAGAGGCAGGTGGAAAGCCTCACCACCGAGGAGCGCAACTGGCTGGAGGCGCACTTGGAAAGCTGCGCCCAGTGCCGGAAGCAGGCTCTCGAGACCGAGCGCGCCCTGCGTGCGCTGCGTTCAGCGGCGCCGCGGTTCGACGTCACGCTGGTGCTGACCACCCAAATGCGAGCTCGGGTTCGAGCCCGCGAACTCATCGAAAACGCGGCGCGCATGCGAGCCCTGTGGATTTCCTGCACCTTGTCGTGGGTCCTTGGAGTGGTCTCCGCACCTCTGCTGTGGCGGGGCTTCGAGTGGATGGGACATCGCTTGGCGATTTCAAGGGCCGTGTGGATGACGGGCTTCGCGCTTTCCTGGGTGGCGCCCGCCGTCGTCGCAGCGGCGGTTATCGCGTGGCGGCAAGCGCGTGGCTCGAGCGTGACAGAAGCGCGTTGATAAGTGACCAGGAGTTAGAAGTCAGGAGACAAAGGGCAGTAAGCAGTAGGCAGTAGGCAGGGGGCAGTGGAAAGACAAGCGCTCAAGTCGTACGAAGCCTGAAAGCTGGTGGCCGATAGCTGAAGGCTGACCGGCCGGGGTGGGAGAACTGATAACTGACGACTGATAACTGAAGACTGATTACTGACGACTGCGCTCAAAACGAGAGGCCTATACCTTTCTTCAGCAACCGGTTAAGCGTGATAAGAGGAAACCAACTATGATCGAAGTGAAGCCCAACATCGTTGAGGAAGTCAAGGTGGTCCCCTGGTGGGCTATCGGCCTTGCCGTACTGCTCTTCGCGGGGATGCAGGTACTGATGCACGTTGTCCTGTTCCCTCGCGACCTACACGCGCCTCCCCTAGCCCTTCGGATCGTTTTCGGCTTCATGGCTGGCGCGGCACTCGCTTTCTTCGTGCTGCTCGTCGGTTATGTGAACCGTGATGCCAGAAGACGGGGAATGAACGTAGCCCTGTGGACGGTGCTGGTGATCTTCGTCCCCTATGCCATTGGGCTTATCATCTATTTCCTGATGCGGCACCCCTTGAGAATTGCATGCCCCAAGTGCGCAGCCGTGGCGGACCCGGCCTTCAATTTCTGCCCGAAGTGCAAATTCAACCTGCATCCTGCGTGCCCACAGTGCCACCACCCAGTGCAGGTGGGGGATATTTACTGCCCTTATTGTGCGATGGCGTTACTGGCGGCCGCGACCTCCCGATGACGAATAGAACAGAAGTCACTCGCAGAACACCTGCACCTTATTGCCATCCGGACCGTCGACGTTAACCAGGAGGTCTCGCAGGGCCTGCTCTAGCTTCGCGCTTAAGGCAATCGGGCGAGGAGTTGTTTCAGAGCATCGGAAGCAAGCACCGCAGCGTGTTTCGAGGCAGCAGGTAATCCGCCCAGGCCGGCATCGATCTGGTCAGGCATTAGACCGGTCAGCTCCGTGACCGGCTTCCCTTTGATTCTTTCCGTCAACCACGACCCGCAGGCGACCGCTGGAACGCACCCCGCCACCTTGAAGCTGGCATCAACAATCACGCCGTCCTTGACCACCGCCCACAATTTCATCAGGTCGCCGCAGGCGGGGTTTGTGGTCTCCACCGCCATCGTCGCGTCCCCAATCTCGCCGACGTTGCGCGGGTGATGAAAGTGGTCGAGAACTTGATTTGAATACATAGCGGTGTGGACGTAGTCAGTTGTCAGTTGTCCGTGGTCCGTCGAAAAAGGGGCTAGGGGCTAGGGACATTCTGAAGTATGAAGTCTAAAGTATGAAGTGCTCACTGGGTATTGTTTGCTGCCTTCTGCTTAATGCTCAGTATTTTTCCTAAGCCACCAGTCCCTGGCACCTGGCACCCGACACCTGACACCTGCTGTCAGGGTACGACCGACCCTAAGAAACAGAACCGCAGCAAGAGGACGAGCGCCACGCCCGCCCCAACCGTCAGGGCTACGCGAGGTCCAGGTAGCTTGTTGACCTCGGGGATAAGATCCGAGGCAGCCACGTATAGGGTCACCCCAGCAGAAAGCGCCAAGCCATAGTTCACCCACCGGTGCGCGACCGCCATTGCCAGGATGCCCGCCATCCTCGACATTCCCAGCCCGGCCACCGCCCACATCCCGGCGGCCCGGCTCTTATTGGCCGCCGCCATGACCGAGGCCATCGTGAATCCCTCCGGGATGTTATGGAGGATGACCGCGCCAAAGATGACAATGCCGAGCCAGTTTGAGATCATGAAGCCGCACACGATGCATACACCGTCGAAAAACGTATGGGTCAGCAACCCTCCCAGCGCCGCGTAGGCGACTCCGGGATGCAGAAACTCCTCGGCATGGGTCTCCTCGCCGAAGTGGAAGTGTGCGGGCAAAGAGTGTTCGAACACATGCACGATGAAGTAGCCCACCAGAATCCAGAGGGCTGCGCGAGCCGCCTGCATGCGCTCAAAACTTTCGGGAATCATCACCGTTATCGTCGTCGCTAGCATAAACCCGGAGCCGAAAGCGATGAAGTAGGCAAGAAAGCTCCGCCGCCAGGGCCGGGCAGTGACAATGATGCCACCCAGAATATTCGCCAACCCGGCGACCATGCCCAATGCGAGGCTGATCCAGAGATAGTACATACAGTGACGAGTGACAAGTGACGAGTTACGAGCATAAGGGCAGGTGCCAGGTGTCAGGTGTCAGCGAAGAGCAGGTGGGAAGTTTGCAAAAAACCAACTCCTGAATTCTGACTTCTGCTTTTCTGCTCGTCACTTGCCACTTGTCACTTGTCACTGCTCTTATCCGGAATGTCTAATGCGCACCACTTCGCCGTCGTGCACGATATAGTCTTTCCCTTCCAGCTTGAGCTGGGCGCGTGCGCGCGCTTCGGCGAGGCCTCCAGCCGCCATAAGGTCCTCGTATTTCACCACTTCAGCGCGAATGAACCCACGCTGCATGTCGGAATGGATTTCCCCGGCTGCCTCGAGGGCAGACGTCCCGGCACGGATTGTCCAAGCCCGGCATTCGTCATCACCGACGGTGAAAAAAGAAATCAAACCCAAGAGCTGATAGCTGGCGTGGATCAGCCTTGAGATGGCGGACTCCTTCAGACCGTAACTTGCCAGGAATTCTGCCGCCTCGGAATCGCTCAGTTCAGCCAGCTCGGCTTCCACTTTGCCGCAAATAGCCGTGACCGCGGTGTGGGGCCTTTGTCTTAACCCCGCTGCGGCCGCAAACTGTTCCGCAGCATTGGCACGGGCCGCGTCCTTCTCCCCCAGGTTGAGAACATAGAGCATGGGTTTCAAACTAAGGAAAGTAAAACCTCGGATCAGCCGCTCTTCTTCCGGTCCGAGGGAAGCCTCACGCAGAGGTGTCTGCTTTTCAAGGACGGTCTTGCACACCTTCAAGACTTGGAGCTCCTTTTCGAGGGAGGGATTCTTCTGCTTCTTAAGATCCCTTTCAAGCCGCTCGACGCGTTTCTCCACCATCGCCAGGTCGGAGAGCATCAGTTCCAGCTCCACGTTCTCAATGTCGTGCTGGGGATTGACCGCTCCGCCTTCAGCAGGGATCGCTTCGTCCTGAAACGCCCGCACGACGTGCATGAGAGCATTCAACTCACGCAAGTTTTGGGATTGAACACCCGTCCGCGCCAACTCGATGATGCTGCCGGGGGTATCGACGTACTCGATGGTGGCGTGGATGGTTTTCTGCCGCTGAAACATCTCCACCAACCGGTCAAGACGCGCGTCGGGCACACGAACAACACCCACATGTGTTTCGGGCCGCCCTGCGCCGGGCCCACTCCCGTGCGCTCGGGTAAGAATTTGAAACAAGGTCGTCTTGCCCACTTGGGCCAGCCCAACGATGCCAATTCTCAGCAAGGTCGCCTCAGGACGCTCAGCGTGGATTTTGAAATACTCCGCGCTGCCCGACAAGTCGAAAGTCGAAGGTCAAAAGTGGACCGGCTGGAAATGTGTGCGACACATTGCACAATCTCCAGCCGCATGAATCTATCATACTAATACAAACGCACTTAAGGGTGTTACATTTCAGAGGGCGAAGGGTGTGCGACATAAAGGTGGGAATCCTGCCGCTGGTGCATGACATATTTGTGAAAGCTTACGGCGGCAGCAGTAGGGTGGTCCGGGGAGCCCGCCTAGCGGGCGATAGAACTTAGCCCAGGGCGCAAGAAGCTGTGAAAATATTGTCGGAGGCGAGGGTCCGCTCTCCCGCAACGCCGCCATTTTGCGGGTGCTACCCACTGCGGCTGAGACTGATTATGGCCACGACATGCGATTACCTTTCTCCGGGTGAGGCTCTTGGCCCCTCCGTCTTTCTTTCTCCCTCAGGCTTGGGCTGGCATCAGCCGAACTTTCCAGCGCAGGCGGAACCATTGCTGAATATTGTAAGTGAGGCAGGCCCACAACACCTCACAGCGGACCTTCCGCAAGCCGCGCACGCCAAACTGCCGCAGCCCGAGCTTGGTCTTCAGCCAAAGATTCGAAAACTCCGCCATGGGAGCGCGCAAGCGATAAAGGGCCCGCGCCGCTTCGCTGCGCATCTTGGCCATCCCGCGTACGCGGGACCGCCACCACCGGCACATTCTCGCTGCGAACGATCCTCCGACCCTGCGCCCCCGGACAACACTGCTGGCGAAACACACAATTCCGGCAATCCGCCGCCCGTGCCTTATAAACTTTGCGCTCCACTCCCACCCGATCGTGCTTGGTGGTTTGATAAGGGAGTTGCTTGCCCGCCGGACAGGTATAGGTGTTGGTGGCGGCGTCGTAGGGGAACTGGTCCGGATAAAAGGCCGGGGCGACGCCGCGCTGCTCCAGTCGCCGCGTGGTCGCCTGGGCATCGGGTTGCATCGCGCTCCCAATCAAGTCCACGCCCTTTTCCGCTGCCGCCAGGACATTCTCCCGCGTCGTGTAACCCTCGTCCACCACCAGGTGCTCGGGTTGTCGCCCCGTCTGCCGCTCGATTTCCTCGATCGCCGGCACCAGTTCGTGCTGATCATTGGCCGCCTGCGTCACGCTCGCTCCCACGATGATGCCGTGCGTGGTGTCGGTGGAAATCTGCACATTGTGACTGGGCGCATAGCCGCCGTCGCTCTGTTTCATGTTGCGCGCTTCCGGCTCGGTCTCGCTCACCCGCTGCTCGGACTTCTCCGCCTGCGCCTCGGGGGCGGCTTGCACCTTCTCCATTTCTTTCAGGGCCCGTTCCAGCCTTTCCACCTTCTCCCGCGCCGCCCGCTCGCGGGCCGCCGCACCCCGGCTGGATTCCTCTTGCCGGGGATCGCCCATCTCCCGCACCCGCTCCCGCGCTGCTTCCAGATGCCCGCGCAAGGTCTTCTCCCGATGAAACGAGTTGCCACTGGCCGAGGCTT
>JBEKUR010000056.1:0-27209 GCA_049514855.1 Terriglobia bacterium | reverse complement strand
AGAGCGAAGCCCTGCAGAACATGAACGACGTCGTGCGCATGGTGGTGGAAAGCATGCTTGAGCACGGCGAACACCTTCCAGAGGAACCGGCTCATGAGGTGGAGGTCACTGTCGAACCTCGCGTGGCGGTCACGGTCTGATTGGTGGGCATCGACTACGGACGGCTTCGGAATCTCACTGCTCGCGAAGTCATTTCTGCGTTGGTCCGCGATGGGTTTACTTTTGATCGTGGTGGCGGGTCTCACCAGATTTATTACCACACCGACGGGCGGAGAGTGACCGTGCCATTTCAAAGAGGAAGTACCACGTTCACCCGCAAGACCCCAAGAAGCATCATTGAGACGCAGGCGCGGTGGACGGAGGGAGACCTCAAACGCCTGAAACTTATCCATTAGGCCACCGAGGGTCGCGGGAGGGCGTCTGTAGCGCTGCTCACGGTCAACGTTCCGACCTTCCCAGCTCCGACTTCCTGGCCCGGGTTCAACCAGCCGGGCTGAAGGCTGACCGCTGATTGCTGAGGGCTGTTCTCATCCCAGGAGCCGTCGCAGAGCTTCCGCCTGTTCGGGGTTCTTGCGCAGCATGAGGCGACGGAGGCGGACGAATTCATCCCGGTCGATCTTCTGGACGGTGCCGCGCCCGCGCTGCGGGCCGAAAGCCAGAATGTGATCGAGGTCGGGATGCCGCACCAGGGGATTCTTGAGGCGCACGGCTTCGCGGGGCGGGCAGAAATCAAGTAGCGAGCCCATGCCGGTGTCGCGCCCGTCCGAAGCCGCCCGCGCCACTCCCACAACCCACTTGCGGTCCACCTCGTAGCAAAAGAAGAGGTCTCCACGCTTCACTTCCTCGCGGATATAGCGCAAACTCGAGGCGCTGCGTATCCAGCCTTCGTCGCCTAGTTCATACAAGCCGCGAGCGCGGGAGCGGAAATACTGGTCAAATTCCCAGCCGCGTTTTGTATTGATTTTGAAGACCCAGACATTCATCAGTATTCAGTTGTCAGTGGTCAGTAGTCAGGTGAAAATGCGAGACTGGCGACGGGATTTCTTCCCCCATCTGCCGCCCGGCACCTACTGCCGGATGACACCAGGATTTTCTTCCATGAAACTCCAAGGGATGCACGCAACGACTTACGCGCGCTCTTGGCAACTGACCACTGACAACTGACCCACCGTCAGATTTCGACCACACGTGCCACCCGAATGGCTGGGATGGAGCGGATCTCCGCGAGCACTTCTTCAGGGACGTGATCATCAACCTGAACTAACCCCACCGCTTCGCCGCCCTGAAGTTCCCGCCCGAGAGCGAAATTGGCGATGTTGATTTTGTGGTCGCCCAGGATGGTGCCGATGCGCCCGATGACGCCCGGGACGTCCTGGTTGCGAATGTAGATGTGAATGCCCTGGAGTGGGGCCTCGATATCGAGCTCGTTGATACCCAGAATCCGCAAGTTTCCCCGCAGGCCCACCATGGCAAGCGCACTGGCCGACCCGGTTTCCGCACGCAGGGTCAGTCCGAGCGAATGGGAGAAGGCCGCACGGCGGGCGCTGCGGAGCTCCAACACCTCGAGGCCCCGCGCCTGCGCCAGCGTTCCGGCATTGACGATGTTCACTCGATCTGAGAGGGCCTTTTTCAGGATGCCTTTCAGTACGGCGTTCTTTACCAGGTGCGTATTGAGTTCCGCCAGCCCGCCATCGTAGCTGATGCTGACCTCGCTGATCCGCTCGCCGGCGACTTGCGCCAGGAAAGTGCCCAGGTTTTCGCCGAGTTGAAGGTAAGGTGCAAGCTTCTGATACTCCTCAGGCGAGATGGCGGGCATGTTGACGGCGTTGCGCGGCACGCCCAACGTGAGGTAGTCGCGGATCTGTTCCGCGATTCGGATGCCCACAATTTCCTGCGCCTCTTCCGTAGAGCCCGCGATGTGCGGCGTGGCGATGACGTGCGGGTGGTTCACCAGGCGCGGGTCCTTGGGCGGCTCGATCTCAAACACGTCCAGCCCGGCGGCTGCCACCTGACCGCCTTCAAGGGCCGCGAGGAGATCCGCCTCGTTGATTAACTCTCCCCGGGCGCAGTTCACGATGCGCAGGCCGGGTTTGGCGAGAGCCAGCGTCTTGGCGTTGAGCAGGTGACGGGTCTCCGCCGTCGTCGCCGCGTGCAGGCTCAGGAAGTCGCTCTCCTTCAACAGTTCCTCAAGGGACACCAGCTTGACGCCCTGATCCTGCGCCAGCCGGGAAGAGACAAAAGGGTCTGTGGCGAGAACCGTCATGCCGAAAGCTTGCGCCAGGCGCGCTACTTCGCGCCCGATGTTGCCGAAGCCCACCAAGCCCAGCGTCTTCGAGCGCAGCTCGATGCCGGTGAGCTTCTTCTTCTCCCACTTGCCCTGTTTGAGCAGGCGGTCAGCCTCCGGGATGCGCCTCGCCAAGGCAAGGAGCAATCCCATGGTGTGCTCGGCCACGCTGACGGCATTGCCGCCCGGCGTGTTCATCACCACGATGCCCTTCTTAGTCGCGGCGTCGAGATCCACGTTGTCCACGCCGCTGCCCGCACGCCCGATGGCGCGCAATCGCGCGGCCCGCTCGAGCAACGCCGCCGTCACTTTCGTGGCGCTGCGCACCACCAAGGCGTCGGCGTCCCGGATTTCCTCCGTTACAGTGGCATTTACCTTCTTGGGGAGGAAAACCACATCCCAGGATTTCTCTGCTTTTAGAACTTCGAGCGCGCGTTCTGAAACGTTGTCTGCAATAAGGATTTTCATAGTATAATCCTGCAAGGTCCAGTCATTCCCGCGAAAGCGGGAATCCACTTCGCACATCTACGGAAGCATACTGTATACGGACTGGATTCCCGCTTTCGCGGGAATGACTGGCGTAAAGTAATCTTGAATTTCCGAAACTGTTTGACAAGCCGAAAGTCGAAGGTTGAACGTCGAGCCATCTAATTGGATCTTCGCCCTCTCCCGAGGGGAGAGGGTGGACCGCGACCGGCGCTTTCACCAGCCGGCGCGGGCCGGGTGAGGGGTCAGTTGGAAGAACCATTGTCAACAATAGGCTGTGACATGATACTACGTAGTTCGCCGAAGGTACACCTCCTGGGCGGCGCGGACGCCGCTGCCCAGCTCAATCTTCTGTCCCAGCTTCAGCAGAGCGAGCTCGAGAGCTGCCACCACGGCGAACAGCTCAGGAACGTCGTAATAGCCGAGGTGCGCAAGGCGGAAGATCTTGCCTTTCATGCTGCCTTGGCCGTTGGCAATGATGGCGCCGAAACGGTTGCGCATTTCCTTAACGATGGCGCCCGAATCCATCCCCTCGGGCGCGCAGACGGCGGTGGCGGCGCTGGCGGGGGAGGAGACCGCGAATAACTTGAGCCCCAGCGCCTTGGCGGCTTCACGCGTGGCCTCCGCCAGCAGGGCGGCGTTGGCGATCAGGTTCTCCCTGCCTATGCCCTTAATGTACTGAAGCGCTGCATGCAGGGTGATGATGAGCGTCGTCGCCGGAGTGTAACTCGTCTCACCTTTGGCCTGGTTCTTCCGCTCCTTGGCGAAATCAAAATAGTAGCGGGGAAGTTTGGAGTTCGCGATCATCTTCCAGGCTTTTTCGCTCAGGCTGGCGAAGGCCAGGCCGGGAGCGATCATGACGGCCTTTTGCGATCCCCCGATCACGATGTCCAGACCCCACTCATCCGGGCGCAGGTCCGTAGTGCCGAGGGCAGTGATGGCGTCCACCACCAGGCAAGTCTCGGGATAGTTCCGGACGAACTCACCGATCGCCTTCACGTCATGGCTTACGGCGGTCGAGGTTTCTGTCGCCTGAACGTAAACCGCGCGGAAGGGACCATCCTTCTCCAGCCGCTCCTTGATCTCCCTGACATTCAACGGGTGGCCGTAGGGAGCTTCGACTTTGACGGCCTCAATGCCGTAAGCTTCGGCCAAGCCCAGCCAGCGCTCGCCGAATTTGCCGGCGGTTCCTACCAAAACGCGCTCGCCTGGGGAAACCAAGTTCGAGACGGCGCCTTCCATCGCCCCTGAGCCGGAGCTGGCCAGTATCAGGACGTCGTTTTGAGTATTGAAATAATACTTCAGGAGGTCCAGGGTTTCGCGCATGATCTGGCGAAACGCTTCGGTGCGGTGGTGGACGTTGGCGACCATCGCGCGTGCCTGTGCCTCCATAAGCAAGGGGGTGGGTCCGGGGGTGAAGAGTCTTTCTTTGATGATGCCTGGCATGAGTCTGATTCCTTATTGGGTTTGAGTTGGCTTCGGGATAGGCGCTCCTCGCGGAGCAAAACTGGGGATTATGGACAGCCTTTCCTGAGGTCCAAGCCGAAGCCCGTCAGTCTAGGAATTAGCGAATGATTTGTCAAATCAATTAAATTTATTGCCAGCATGTGATAAGGCTCGCCTCCGGCCCTCCGCGTTCGGGGCCATTTTAATTTGCCGGATTCATTGTTTTCACCGCCTCTGGTTTTCATTTCGTGTGCCATGTTCCCTGGCGCTCTCTTCGCTTGCATCTACTCGCTGAACCGTTGTCGTGTTACATTGTAAGGCTAATCAACACGCTCTATGGCAGACCAAGAACGCCACACTTTCGCTTGGACGGATCTTCTCTGGCTGGCCTTTCTGGGTGGCCTTGCACTCCTCGACCCCATTTTCGAAGTCCATAAGCAGGAGACCCTGCTGGCCATCGGTCTGTTTCAGATCTTTGAGCATCGCTTTCTTGCCTGGAATCCCTCCCGCAGCAAGTACTATAGCGTGATCATCAAGATTCTGTTGGCCACTCTGCTCGTGGAGCACACCGCCTCCCCTGGCATCAACAGCACCTACTACCTTATTTATTTCTTGCCCGTCGTGACGGCGGCCATGCTCTTCGACGGCACCGGCACGCTGATGTGGACAGCCGTTACTTCGGCGGCTTACTGTTCTCTCTTGATCCCCGCCTTAAGAGATTACGAATTGTTGCCGGCGGACGCCACCGAACTCGCCCTTCGGAACATTTTCTTTTTCCTCGTGGCAATGGTGGTGAACCGTTTCGTGAGCGAGAGCCGCCGGCAGGCGCGGCGTTATCGGCTGCTAGCTGAGGAACTGGCGGAGACCAACCGCCGTCTCGAGCAGGCGCAGGAAGAAGCTCGCCGCTCGGAGCGCCTGGCGGCTCTGGGCCAGCTCACCGCAGGCTTGGCCCATGAAATTCGCAACCCCTTGGCGGTCATCAAAGGGTCGGCGGAGACCCTCACACGCCGGCTCCAGTCGGCGGACCCTGTCACTACGGAAGTGGCCGGATATATTTCCAGCGAGGTGAACCGACTCAACACTATCGTCACCCGCTTCCTCAACTTCGCGCGCCCTCTCAAACTTGAGAGAAGGCCGGCGCGTATTCCGCCGCTCCTTGACCGCGCTTTGAAAGTGGCGTACGACCGATGGCCGGAGGCAAAGGTGGAGGTTGCCCAGCAGTACTCCGAAAACTTGCCGGAAATGAGCGTTGATCCCGCCCTTTGCGAACAGGCGTTCACTAACCTTGTGCTCAATGCCTATGAAGCAATGACGGATACCGGCGGCAGGCTAACCGTAAGGGTTGCGGCCGCGAACTCTGACGGCAGGCGCGGCGTGGAGGTCAACATCGAGGATACCGGGCCCGGCATCCCCTCTGAGCTGCATGAGCAGATCTTCAATCCCTTTTTCACCACCAAGAAAGAAGGGGTGGGATTGGGGCTCTCGCTCGTCTCCAAGATTGTGGATGACCATCGCGGCTGGATCCGGATTTCGAGCGAGCCGGGCAAGGGGGCGTGCTTTCGCATTTTCCTGCCAGCGGAGTAGAGAAACTTGAAAATGGAAACTGGAAAATGGAAACTGGAAAATGGAAACTGGAAAATGGAAACTGGAAAATGGAAAGTAGAAGATGGAAACTATCGTGAACACAGCAATGGCTGCAAAGCCCGTCAGAGACTTCAAAGACTTGGAGGTGTGGAGGACGGCGCGTGAACTGCGGCGTGAGTTATACAGGATGGCAAAGGCTCTGCCCGATATCGAGAAATTCGGTTTGGCAAGCCAGATTCGCCGCGCGGCGATTTCAGTGACCGCCAACATCGCCGAAGGATTCGGGCGGTTTGGTTACCAGGAGAACGCGCAAATGTGTCGTCAGGCCCGTGGCTCCTTGTACGAGCTGAGGGATCATCTGACCACCTGTGTGGATGAAGGTTACTTGGGCCCTGCGGAGGGCGAGCGACTGGATGCGCTCACCCAGACCGTGACCCGGTTGCTCAACGGATACCTTCGCTCAACGCTGGCATTGAAACGGCGGTCGGAAACATGAAGCAGAGGAATTTACCAGTTTCCAGTTTCTAATTTCCAGTTTCTTTTTTCCAACAAAACGATGCCCACAATTCTAATCGTCGAAGATGAACAGAAGATGTTGCGGCTGCTGGAATTGAATCTGGCCGAGGAGGGCTATTCAACGCTCGCGGCCCAGGATGCCGAGACCGGACTCAAACTTTTGCGCCAGGAAAAGATCGACCTTGTCTTGACCGACCTCAAACTCCCCCGCATGGATGGACTCGAGTTCCTGCAAGCCGTGAAGCGCTCCAACGCACAGACCCCCGTCATTCTGATGACGGCCTACGGGACGGTGGAAACCGCCATCGAGGCGATGAAGGCTGGAGCAAGTGACTATGTGCTGAAGCCTTTCTCGATGGAGGAGATCAAGCTCATCATCCACAAGGAGCTTGACGTCCGCCGCCTGCGCGAAGAGAATCGCGACCTGCGCGAGGCGCTGGGCAAGCGCTACCGATTTGAGAACATCATAGCCCAGAGCGCCAAGATGCAGGAAGTGCTTGCCGTCGTCGAGCGAGTGGCGCCCACGAATTCCACCGTACTGCTGGGCGGGGAGAGCGGCGTGGGCAAAGACATGATTGCGCGAGCCATCCACCAGCACTCGCGCCGCGCCTCAGGCCCCTTCATCAAGATCAATTGCACCGCTATCCCGGAGAACCTGCTGGAGAGCGAACTGTTCGGATTCGAGAAGGGCGCTTTTACGGGGGCTATGACCGCGAAGCCTGGAAAATTCGAACTCGCCGACAAGGGCACCATCTTCCTGGACGAAATCGGCGACGTGCCTGGGGCCATCCAGGTGAAGCTCTTGCGCGTGCTCCAGGAGCGCGAATTCGAGCGCCTGGGAGGCACGAAAACACTGAAAGTGGACGTGCGCGTGGTCGCGGCAACGAACCAGGACCTGCGCGCTGCACTCGAGCAGGGCACCTTCCGAGAGGATCTCTACTACCGCCTGAACGTCGTGCCCATCAGCATTCCTCCCTTGCGCGAGCACAAGGAAGATATCCCTTACCTTGTGGACCACTTCGTGGCGCGCCTCGCCCGCGAATCCGCAAAGCCAATTACCCGCATTACGCCTGCCGCTATGACATTGCTGATGGATTTCCATTGGCCGGGAAACATCCGGGAGCTCGAAAACATCATCGAGCGCGCCGTGACGCTCTCGACTGGAACCATGCTAGACGTCGGCGACATACGGCTCGATGTCGGCCCGGGCGGGGCGGCCGTCGTTGGCCCTGGAATGTCTCCTCGCGACGCGTCCGGATCTTTCCTGCCCCCTGGCATGACACTCGAACAGTACGAAGACGAGATCATCAAAGAAGCCCTGCGCCGCGCCATCGGCAACAAGAGCCAGGCCGCGCGCCTGCTGGGTCTTTCCCGCAACGCATTTCGTTATCGTTTGTCGAAGCTGGGCGTGCCCGACGAACCCGAAACGTAGGGGCGACCCTCGTGGTCGCCCTGCGCTGGCACTAACCTGCCTGCACATGCGACGGACCGCTTCGAAACGTCGACAATCTTCCGGGATCGAGGGGAGGGGTGAGTTACTCCTGTTATGCGCTCCGCAGGCTCACCTCCCAACCTGAAAAAGCATGCTGCCAACACCTGTCATTCTGAGCCCGCCGTTTTTTGGCGGGCGAAGAATCTCAGCAGTTGTCTTTTCCGTCCCGTGGGGGACCTACGAACTGCCGAGATGCTTCTCCCGCAAGGCGGGCTCAGCATGACATTGTTCATGCTTGCCATAACGCCGACTGCTTCACAATCACCATGACATGAGATCGCCCCTACGCGGCGGATTCCCAGGGGCGAGAGATGCGCTCGATAATGTCGATCATGTTCTCGACTTCTTCCGAAGTCAGGGTGCTTTCAGGGTGCACGGCGGCGCAACGGGTGCTCCATGCCCTTCTGAGGAGCGTCCTATCCCCAAGCGAAATGTGCCCGCCCTCGAGCAGCCTGTCAAAGAGGATCTCGACGGCGCCTTTCACATAAAGCTTCAAGCCACCGCAAAGTCGGCGAGCAGCAAACCGCAAGAGCCGCTCGTATTCTACCCCGGCGATCATGCCGGCCAGGTTCGGGTCTTCGTAGACCAGAATGCGGGCAAGCTCCAGAGGGCCGTATTTGTTGAGAAACGGCCGGAGGACCTGTGCCACGCGCCGACGCTGAATCCAGATGTCCGCGTCAAATGCCGTGCGCACGCTACCCCCGTCCGCCGCCTCGAGCTCTTCAATCGTCAGTTCGTGATAGGTCCACAGAGCGGTCTCGGCGGAAGCCACAGAAGGTAGCTGGAAGTGCTCTTTCCACGCCCGAAGCTCATCGCAATAGGCGAGGTAGACATCGATGGTTCGGGGACGATAAACCTGAAGACGGTTCATGATGGGCGTGCTGAAAACGCCGAAACGGTCGGGGTGGACGAAGCGCAGCACCAGGGAGACGAGGCCGATATTCTGAAAAACCCGTAATGCCCGCTGCACCAGATCACGCGCATCGGCAGGAAGCGGGCCTACCATCAGATGGGCGTTTTTCAGTGCCTGATCCAACTCCTTCTCAATTGGCTTCGGCCAATAGCGCGCGAAGGCCGTCTGCGCCGGGTCGAAGATATTCAGGACATCCTTCGCCACCAGCCACCGCTTCCCCGAGCGAAGCTGCTCAAACTTTTTTTCCAGGGATTGAAAGGAGTAGGTGCGCCCGAACTTCTTCTTACAAACTTCGGGGAAGCGGTCGAGATAACTCCTCAGGTCAAAACCCGCCACGATTACCTCTTCTCCACTCTACCTAACATTTTAGCGAGGTTGCCATTCAAAGCAAGTTTTTCGTTCCCGTTTGCGGCAAGTATCGCCAGTTCGCGGGGTGAAGCATATCGCTGCTTTGGCGGAACATGCGTCAGCGGCTGGAATCTCTATTTGATCGCGTTGGCACGGGCCTCCTGCGCCTGAGTACGCCCGGGACCCACGGCGAGTCGGAGCAGTCGCCATACTACAAGAGAAGAACCTGGACGAAACCCCGACAGGCCGAGGCAGGCTGCCCCTGCTTCAAGGAAAGACATCCCCCGGCGGGCCGAAGCGGACACTATGTCTCTTGAAGGGACTTATAGGGAATTCTGTGGCAATGTCTCGCGGCGGTGCCCGCCAATACCCGACGCCTCCACCAACGATGAAAATGGATCTGCAATTCCAGCTTCTAACGTGTCGCATTCGATCCTTCAGGCGCTTGGCTTGGCTGAAATCGGCCACCCTCGGTTGAATTCGGCCAAGCCAAGTTCGTTCTTTGAGGTGCAGCTCTTTTGCCCAGTGCCTTTAACTATTTGTGTTTCAATAAGATGCCTCACCCTACCCTAGCCAGGAGCTTTGGCGACCCACATGCCTTAAGCAAGGCGGAGGTTGAAATGAGGTCTAGCAGGCAAACAGGTGGGAGGTGGGCCATGAAAAGCCGAAAACTTTGGTATGTGATTGCACTCAGCACGCTGTGTCTTGTGGCAGCAAGGATTGCCATGGCCCAGGAGCAAGCGCCTCCGCCGGGCGCCGCGGCCCAGGAGCAGGAACCTGCGCCGGACGCTGCGGCCCAGGAGCAAGGACCCCCGCCGGGCGCCGCCCGCATCAGCGCAGTAAACGGCGAAGTTTCTACCATGCGCGGGGACAGCGGGGAATGGGTGGCGGCCATAGTGAACGCGCCGGTGGTGGGCGGCGATACGGTGGCGACGGCCGCGAGCGCGCGCGCTGAAGTCCAACTCGACTACGCGAACGTTCTGCGCATGGACCAGAATTCCGCCGTGAAAATCGCCGACCTCACGCAAAAGCGCATTCAACTTCAGGTGGCAAGCGGCATCATCGACTACACGGTGTTCAAGGGCGCGGAAGCGGACGCGGAAATCGACACACCAAACATGGCCGTACGTCCCCTGGGCGAGGGCGTCTACCGCATCCAGATCGACGCGGATTCGCAGACGGAACTCACCATCCGCAAAGGCAAGGCGGAGGTTTCAACCCCACAGGGCAGCACGACCGTGGAAAAAGGCCAGGTCATCTACGTTCGAGGCACGGACAATCCCGAATACCAGATCGCCGATGCCGCGCCCAACGACGAGTGGGATAGATGGAACAACGATCGCGACCGCGCCATCGAGAAAGCCCAAAGCTGGCAATACGCGAACCGCTATTACACTGGCGCCCAGGACCTTGATGCGTACGGTCAGTGGGAAAATACGCCCGACTACGGTAATGTCTGGGCTCCGAATGTTGCGGCGGACTGGGTACCCTATTATGATGGCCGCTGGGCGTGGGAGCCTTATTGGGGATGGACCTGGGTTTCCTATGAACCCTGGGGCTGGGCGCCTTACCACTACGGCCGTTGGTTCTGCAGGGGGAGCCGATGGTGCTGGTGGCCGGGGAACAGATATTGGGGTGCCCGGCCGTTTTGGGCGCCGGCTTACGTCTCATTTCTCGGGTTCGGAGGCCGCAACCGGGGGTTCGGCTTGGGCTTTGGTTTCGGTTCGATTGGCTGGTGCCCGCTCGGGCCCTTTGATAGAGCCTTTCCGTGGTGGGGACATCGCAACGGTTACAACTCTGTGGGTATTACACATGTAACTAACATTAACAATATTAACCGTGGGGTTCGCCCGTTGGGGAATACGTCTCTGCGTTACCCTTCCAATCTCCAGGCGGCGCTTAACAACCCCAACATCCGGCGCGCCATCACCACCATGCCTGCGGACCAGTTTGGGAAGGGCATGGTTAGAGGATTCGGGCGCAGTGTGGATGCGGCCACGCTGCGGCAGGGCCAGATGGTGCAGGGAACTCTGCCCGTCGTTCCCACGCGCCAGAGCTTGATGCCGGGTAATCGTTTGGCCAGCCCGTCCGCAATTCCGTCGCGGGCCGTCAATAACATGCGCTTCTTCTCCAAGAATCCTGCTCCTGCTGCTCGTGAGTCCTTCAGTCAGCGGGCCGCACAGATTCAGCAGATGGTCCAGCAGCACAACCCCGCTGCCGCCTCGAACCTTGGCGCACGGCAGGGCACGAATTCCACTGGAAGGTTTGGGAACGCGGGAGGGGCCGCAGGCACAGGCTTTGGAAACGCGAACCGTCCCGGATACGCGAACACGAGGCCAATGGCGCCTTCCACCCAGGGTCAATCTGGCAACTCGGGCTGGCGAGGGTTTAGTTCACGCTCGCCTTCTTCATCGCCGGCACAAGGCGGTCAGGCGCCTCGCAGCTTCGCGAACAGTGCACCCTACAACACGACGCGGCCTCAATCGGCGCCTGCTGGCGGGTACTCCCAGCCGCGTTATGCAACTCCACAGCAGGGGAGTAACCAGGGTGGCTGGCAGAGATTCTCGAGGCAAAGCCGGCCGGCGCCTTCGACCAGGAGCGGGGGGTGGAATGCTCCCGCCCCGCGCTCGCAGTCCTCAGCCCCGAGCTGGGGCCGATTCGCGTCCCGCCCAGCGGGGCAATCCTATGGCGGGTATGGCAGTCGTCCCTCGTTGAACATCCGTAAGCCTATTGTAGTTGAACGGTCCACGGCCCCGCGCTCCTATGGAGGCGGCGGTGGATACTCCTACCCGTCAGGCGGTGGCCGCGGGTATTCCGCTCCGTCCGGTGGCGGGCGTGGATACTCCGCTCCCTCGGGCGGCGGTGGTCACAGCGCACCCTCTCCTTCCCGCGGTGGGGGAGGTGGGGGAGGTGGCGGCGGTTCGCACGGCAGGCGGTGATAGAAGGTGTCAGGTGCCAGGTTTCAGGTGTCAGGGCACCTGGCACCTAAGGGAGTTCACAGTACTGGGATTCTGGCACGACCCGGCAACTCAGGCTGGCAGCGGCCCGCTTCACGTGCCCCTTATTCGTCCCTGGCACAAGGCGGTCAGTCGCCTCGCGGCTTCTCCAATGGCGCGCCGTATGGCGCAATGCGGCCTCAACCGGGCCCTAATCACCGGAGACCCCGCATCTGGCGCCCGGCACCTGGCACCCGACACCTGAAACCTGGCACCTAACACCTGGCACCTGAAACCTGGCACCTGCCTTCCGACTCCTGACTTCTGGTCGTCACCGTTTCCCTGACACCTGAAACCTGACCCCTGAAACCTATTCTTTGATTCAGTCGTTTTCCGAAGCCGTCCTCGTATAGAATAGTGTAGATATGCTGCGACAAAACGATTTGCAGGCTGCCACAACTGCGCCACTCGAAGAGATTGAATCGATTGTGAAGGCCGAACACTCGGACCCGTTCCACATTCTCGGCGCGCATGTGGTGGAATGGGAAGGCAAGCCAGCCGTTGCCATCCGCTGCTACCTGCCGGGAGCCGAGCAGGTTTGGGTGTGCCGGGACTCGGGTGTCTTTCCATCGCAACGCATCCATTCGGACGGATTCTTTGAGGCCGTGTTCCCGAACGAGACGCAGGTTTTCCGCTATCGGCTTCGCGCCCGTTACGGGGAGGGTAACGAGCCGGAGTTTGAAGACCCTTACCGCTTTCCCCCGACCCTCTCCGACTTCGATCTCTACCTTCTAGGCGAGGGCAAACACTACAAAGCTTACGAGAAACTCGGCGCTCACGTGATGGAGCTTGAGGGAGTTCGAGGCGTGGCCTTTGCCGTCTGGGCTCCGAACGCGCAGCGGGTGAGCGTGGTGGGGAATTTCAATAACTGGGACGGCCGCCGGCATCTCATGCGGGTGCGCGGGGGGAACGGCATTTGGGAACTGTTCGTCCCGGGCCTTATGGAAGGTGAGATCTACAAGTATGAGATCAAGGGCCACAACGATTATCTGGGCTTGAAGGCAGACCCGTTCGCCTTCTACGCGGAACTCCGGCCCAACACCGCCTCCGTCGTGCATGACATCAATGACTATACCTGGCACGACCAGGCATGGATGGAAGCCCGCGCGCAACAGCAGTTCCTCAAGGCGCCTCTGGCCATCTACGAAGCTCACCTCGGGTCCTGGCGACGCGGCGAAGGCAACCGCCTGCTCAGCTACCGCGAACTCGCCGAACAACTGGTCGACTACGTCTGCGAAATGGGCTTCACGCACCTCGAGTTACTGCCCGTCATGGAGCATCCGCTGGATGAATCCTGGGGCTATCAGACTGTCGGTTACTTCGCGCCCACCAGCCGCCACGGCTCGCCCCAGGACTTCATGTATTTTGTCGATTACTGCCACCAGCACGGGATCGGTGTGATCCTGGATTGGGTGCCGGCGCACTTTCCCGCCGATGCCCATGGCCTGGCGTATTTCGACGGCACGTACCTTTACGAGCATGCAGACCCGCGCTTGCGCGAGCATCCTGACTGGGGCACGCGAATTTTCAATTACGGCCGCTCGGAAGTCCGGAACTTCCTCTTGACCGGCGCGCTCTTCTGGCTGGAAAAATACCACGCCGACGGGTTGCGCGTGGACGCCGTGGCGTCAATGCTCTACCTCGATTATTCGCGCAAGTCCGGCGAATGGATCCCTAACCGCTACGGCGGCAACGAGAACCTGGAGGCCATCGATTTCATCAAGCGGTTCAACGAACTCGCTCACCAGGACCGTCCCGGCGTGCTGACCATCGCAGAAGAGTCCACCGCCTGGCCGGCGGTTTCACGCCCCACGCACCTGGGTGGCCTGGGGTTCAGCCTGAAATGGAACATGGGCTGGATGTACGATATACTCCTTTACTTTTGCAAGGACCCTATCCACCGCAAGTACCACCACTACCACCTCACCTTTTCGCTCCTTTATGCCTTCACTGAGAATTTTGTGCTGGTGCTTTCCCATGATGAAGTGGTCCACGGCAAACGCTCACTGCTTTCGAAAATGCCCGGCGACATGTGGCAGCAGTTTGCGAACTTGCGCTTGCTTTATGCCTTCCAATTCGCTCACCCCGGCAAGAAGATGCTCTTCATGGGCGGGGAGTTCGGCCAGTGGATCGAGTGGAATCCAAGCCGGGCCCTTGACTGGAACCTACTTGATTACGAACCCCACCGCCGGGTAAAGCAACTGGTTGCGGACCTGAACCGCCTTTACAAGGCTGAGCCGTCACTGTACGAAGTCGATTTTGAATGGGAGGGTTTTGAATGGATCGATTTCCACGATGCCGACCACTCGGTGGTCGCTTTCCTGCGCCGCGCTCGTGACCCAAACAATCACCTGGTTGTGGTCTGCAACTTCACCCCCCTCTCCCACGCCGGCTACCGCATCGGCGTGCAGGAACCGTGCTTCTATCGCGAGGTCCTCAATACAGACGACGCGATATATGGCGGCAGCGGCGTTACCAACGCGCCCGGCCGGCAGGCGGTGCCGGTGCCCTGGCAGAATCAACCCTGCCATATCGAGACGACCTTGCCGCCTCTCGGCGTGGCCATTTTCAAGCCGGAACGCTAGCCTTACGGGGGACACTACATCCCCAGGACCAGGCGGTCAACTCGCTGGCCTACGTCTCGCAAATAGGCTTCATCGCCGCCCTCGAGCTCGGTTGTGGCATAGCCAGTGTAGCCAATATCCGCGAAGGCCTTGCGGACCGCAGGCCAGTCGATATCGCCCTCTCCCAGGTTGACCCAGCGGTAGCCATCCTCGAGTCGCTTGAAGTCTTTGAGATGGATTTTGGCGATTCGTTTGCCCAGGTTGCGAATCCAATCCTGCGGATAACCGTAAAGCACCACGTTGCCCACGTCGAAATACGCCTTGACCCAGGGGCTCTGAAATTCATCCACATACTTTGGAAACTCGAGCGGGCTGAGGAGGAATTTGTTCCAGACCTCCTCGACGGCGATGATGACCTTTAGCTCTTCGGCTAAGGGGAGCAACTTTCGGATCTGCTTCTGGGAGCGCACCCACGCCTCGCGGTAGCTCGTCTGCGGGTTGACGACGGCCGGTACCAATAATACCGTCTCTGCCCCCCAAAGCTTGGCGTTCCGGAGCGAGGTCCGCATCCCGTCAAGGCTCTTCTCCACCACCGCGGGGTCGCTCGAGGAGAGCGGATTGTCCCAATGGGCCATGTTCATCACGGAATGGATTCTGACCTTGGCGTCATCCGCCGCCTTCTTGATTTCCTGGGCTTCGTGCTCGTCCGTTACTGTCTGGCCCTCGACAGCCTCGAAACCCACTTCCCGCACCAGCTTGAATCGCTCCGCGTAGCTCAACTGTTTCGGCAGCATGCTGATCTGGAGGGCCTTTCGAATGTGATTGGACCCCGGGGACGGAGACGCCGAAGGAGCCCCCGGCCCGTAACTCAGCGCAGCCCACGGCGCCGCGCCAGCGGCAACCGAAGCCTTTAAGAAATCTCGTCGAGATCTTCCACTTTTCATTTCAACCTCCCCTTCCTTCAGCAGGTGGCTGATATACTTTTCAGCTTCCTGCCGAGCGCGGATTAAGTTTACGCAAACTTGGAGATATCGATATTCGGATCGTATACCTCTTCGGACTTCATCAATTCATCCCACGTAACTAACTTGCCTATGTATGCGGCCGTGCGTCCCAGCATGGCGCTTAGCGCGGACTCTGCGCCCTGTGCTGCCTGGTTGTGGAATTCCCCGCCGGTGATGCTCTCCACAAAGAACTTTTGCTTTTCCGATTCGGCTTGGTCCAGCGAGCCTTTGAACGTTCCCGCAGCCGAGAACTGGCCGCTTCCCTCGGCAGGGCCAAGGCCCGCGTCCCACGGCTCGGCTCCGACGATGCTGACCCGGTGGTCGTAGTGCACCTCCGAGCTGCCCTTGGTGCCGAAAAACCGTGTTGCAGCGTCAAAGGCCGGGTCGTCAAACTGTGTGGATCCAAAACTGACCTGCACATGATCCGGATAAGTGAAGACCACATTGAAATTGTCCCAGCAGTCTCCCGCGTCCGTGCGCAGTTTGCGTCCGCCCCCGCCCACGGCATATTGAGGATGCCCCTGTAGAGTCCAGTTGCACATATCAATAACGTGGATGTTCTGCTCGACGATGATGTCTCCCGAGAGTGTGCGGTCCCATACCCAGTTTCGAAGCCTTTTCTCTTCCGGAGAAGCACTCGGCCACTCGGGACGGTCGATGTGGCCGCAGTAGTAGTAGGCCAAGCCGCAACCGATCTTGCCCAAGGCGCCTCCGTGGATGCGCTTCACCAACTCGACGTGGGGCGGCGCTTTGCGGATCTGAAACCCCACTTCCAGGCTCAGCTTTCCCTGGGCCTTCTCGCCAATGCGGATGACGCGCTTGGCGCCCGGCACGTCCACGGCGACGGGTTTCTCGCAATACACGTGCTTTCCTGCCGCCGCCACGGTTTCCAGGTGGTGAGGATGGAAGTAAGGAGGAGTCGTGATGAGGATGAAGTCCACTTCTTTCGATGCCGCGATCTGCTGGTAGGCTTTGGGGCCTCGGAAGAGTTGCGATGAATCGATGGCCGCGTAGCCCTTCGCCTGCTGGTGTTCATCGAAGTGTTTGCGGCCTGCCTCGAGCTGGTCGGCGAAGAGATCTGCAAGGGCCACCACGCGTGTATTGGTGTTGTCCACGAACCCTGTTCCTACCGCCGTGCCGCGTCCTCCACAGCCCAAAATCCCCAGGCGCAAGGCCGAGTTCGCCGCCGAACCTCGCACCGCCCCGGGTTTCACGATCATCACGCCCGCCGCGGTCGCGGCCGCCGCGCCGAGAAACCTTCTCCGACTGATCTTTTCAATTAAGCCATCCACCATGAATATCCCTCCCCGATGTTTTTGTAGGGGCGATGATTGCATCGCACCCTTGAAGCTCTCAGCTTTCAGCCCTCAGCCGTCAGCCTTCACTAACCACCTTGCGATGTTCCCGCTGATAGCTGACCCGCCGTGGCGGGATAGCTGATGGCTAATCTAATTCCCGAGCACCTGAATATAAATGTCCTTGAAGCGGATCTTGACCCCGCCTCCGGTGTGCAGTTGTAGCCCGATTACTCCCTCCGTGAATCTCGGCGCCGGATCGGTAAAGTCCACGATTTGAACTCCGTTCAGCCGCGTGATGATGTGGTTTCCCTGCGCCAGAATCTCGAGGTCGTTCCAATCGCGGGGCTTGATAGCTCGCTCCCCCTCAGGCGTTGGCAGTGCAACCCAGCCCCGTCCGCCGCTCTCATAGAGTCCACCCGTGTGCCGCGTCGGGTCGACTTCCACTTGCATGCCTTCAATGTCCGGTCCGGTCTTAGGCGATTCGCCGGTGATGCGCGAGCGGGTGAAGACTCCGCTGTTCCCGTCCGTCTCACACTTGAATCGCAGGCGAAGATTGAAGTCGCGATAGGTCTTTTCGGCCGTCAGGTACCCGTATTTTCCCACCGTGCTTTCGCCAAGAATCGCGCCGTCATCCACCACCCACTTTTCAGAACCATTGTTCTTCCAACCGCTCAAGTCCTTGCCGTCGAACAGCGAGACCCAGGGTTTTTCACTTGCCCCCTGTGCAAAAGCCTGGGCAGTCGCAATAAACAGCACGACGAACCATGCAGACAAGCACCTCATGTAAAGACTCCTTCTAATTAATCATCGGCACCCCTATAAACGCTGCGATGATAGTCGCATTACGGGGCAAAATCCAGCAAAACATTTCTGAAATCCTCAGTGCTGACTAAGAAGTCAAAAGTCGAGGGTCAAAGGTCAAATACGGAAGGTCGTCTGACAGCTTTCAGCGCTCGGCTATGAACCGTCAGCGGACGGCTTCATAGGTTTTGAATCCCACTGTTTTCACTGCTGACTGCCCACTGCCGACTGCTTACTGCCTACTGCTTACTGCCTTCTCCCCTTCCCCCGCCAGTGGAATTCGGACCTGAAACAGCGAGCCCTCTCCCGGCTTGCTAAAAGCCCTAATTGTTCCCCCGTGGGCTTGGGCGATCCATTGCCCGATGGATAACCCTAAACCTGCGCCTCCGGTCTCGCGTGAGCGCGCCCGGTCGGCCCGGAAAAATCGCTCAAAGATGTGGGGCAGGTCCTCTGCGGCAATACCGATTCCGGTGTCTCGGACCTCGGTCACTGCACATCCATCGCTTGAACGCAGGGAGACTGTGATTCGGCCTTGAGGCGGAGTGTATTTCACTGCGTTGTCGAGCAGAATCAGGAACAACCTTCGCAGCGAGTTCGATTCGCCTTCAATCCAGACGGGAGATTCCGGCAACTCCTCGAGGAAACTGATCTGTTTTGTTTCCGCCAGGGTTCGGCCCTCGAGGCAAGCCTCGCCCACGCTTTCAACCATGTTGATAGGGGTGCGCTGGAGGGCTTCGGTCCCTGAGTCGACGCGGGCTAGAAGCATCAAGTTTTCAATTAGGGAGGAAGTCCTTTGCAGGTCTTCAAGGATTTGCCGCAGCGTCTCGCGGTACTCCTCTTCGGAGCGGGGCCTTCGCAAGACGACCTCCGCCCGCGTCCGCATAAGCGCCACAGGAGTGCGCAACTCGTGAGAAGCATCGGCGGTGAATTGCGTTATTCGCCGGAACGCTTGCTCCAGACGCTCCAGCATCCCGTTTAGAGTTTCCGATAAACGTTGCAGTTCGTCTCCTGTGTGCGGCACCAGCAGGCGGCTCGAGAGATTCTGAGCGCCGATGCTCCGAGCTTCCCGCGTTATCTGATCTACCGGCGCTAACGCTCGTCGGCTCAGCCAGTAGCCCCCTGCCGATGCCAGCAAGAGGAGAAGCGGCGAGGACAGAAACAGAACCCGGCGGAAACGGTCCAAGGCTTCATAGAAATCGTCAAGCGGGTAGGCGAGCTGCACAATATAAGTTCTGCCTCCCGCTTGGACTGGAAGCGTCAGCACTCGCAAGGGCACGCCGTTCGGTTGCTGCGTAGTGATCGAAGTCCTGGTCTCTCTTGGCGCCGCAGAACCGTACAGACTCATCGTCCTGGAACGATAGATCCAGTTGCCCGCAGGATCTGAAACTTGCAGGAGATCGCTTCCTGCTCGGATTTCTTCGTCTTGGTCGAGTTCATGTGCTAGTTCAGCTCTCCCCCGGGACGCCGTTCGTTCCATCAGTACACGAATACCCTGCATCTGATCCTGTAGGTTTTCATCCACGGTCTCCTGAATACTGCTTCGCATCACGTAGAACGCAATCACGCCAAAAAGGGAAAAGCCAGTGGCCAGGACGGCGAAATACCAGGCTGTAATCCTGAGGCGAAGAGGAAGGCTGGTCATTGCTTCGGACTCTCCCGGAGGCAGTACCCAATTCCACGAACCGTATGAATCAGCTTCGGACTAAATCCCTTGTCCACTTTGCCCCGGAGCAAGCGCACGAAGGCATCCAGGGTGTTCTCCTCGATATCGTTTTCGAGGCCCCAAACGGCTTCCACAATCGCGGTGCGAGATACCACCCGGCCCACGCGCCGCATCAGAAGCTCCAAGAGGCGGTACTCGGTCGGAGAGAGGGGGATTTCCCGGCGCCCTCGGATGGCCTGGTGCGAGGCGGGATCTAGCGTTAGATCGGCTACCTGTAAGCGCGTGGGCCGGGGAGCCGAACCCCGCCGGGCAACCGTCCGCAGGCGCGCCAATAATTCCTCGAAGGAAAAAGGCTTCGTCAAGTAGTCATCAGCCCCCAGATCGAGCCCCTTGACGATGTCCGGCACAGCGTCACGGGCGGTCAACATCAGGATGGGAGTCTGATTCCCGGAGTGGCGGAGCCGCCGGGCGACCTCAAAGCCATCCACTTTAGGCAACATGAGGTCGAGCACAATGGCGTCAAATTCATAGACTTTGGCCAGCTCCAACCCTTCCAAGCCATCGAAGGCCAAAGCGACGCGATGGTTCTCCTCCTCAAGCCCCTTCTTCAGGAGCTCCGCCATGCCTTTCTCGTCTTCAATAATGAGCACGCGCATGGTCAAGAATGACTCAACTGCATGCCCCTATAATAACCCCATAAACCTGAAGACAAACTGAAAGCCCTAGCAGGTTGATGAAAAATGCCCTCGCGGCTTCTGACCGGGTAGATGGCGTGTCGTGGCGCTGAGCTTTAGCTCAGCACGTGCCGACCCCGCAGGGCGGGGTCGGCGCTACACTCTCTTTCATCAACCTTCTGGTGATTGGTGAGGCAGGTGGCGCGGGTGTGCGGCGCAGAAGTGAGCCTTCCTCAATTTCGTCGTCTGGGGCGTGTTTCCGAGCGTATTAAGTACGCTAGCCCGCATTTCTCACCACGGGCCTGGAAGGGCGGGGCTTCAGCCCCGCCGTTACAAGGCCTTCCTGATTATTCCTGTGTCCCGTGCCCCGCGCAGTCCCGCAGGCGCGGGACTGCGCGGGGCACGGGACCAACAGAGGGCGGGAGCCCGTGACCACCGATAACTTCGCTGATTTCTGGAAGAGCCTGCCACGTCCAGACGACAAGTTTGCTGATGACCTCGAGCAAGTCCACAACCTGTTTCGCGAATTGCCGCCCTTCGCAAGTCTACACAAGTAGCTGATTACATAAGTAGCTTGACATCACCCTGCGAATCCGGTGAGCTTGACTCGCAGGTTGAGTAGCAGTCTAATTCAGGCAGTTCCTGGCGCGGCTCGTCTGTCGTGGTTTCGTCTTATGCTGACCGGGACGGGCTCTTATGCGCGACAGCGCAGGAATGAGGTAGCCTGCGGATGACCAAGGGATCCTCATCTCAACTCGCGGGTGGCGCATACATTGGTTTGTATGTATGCGCCGATTGATCCCGCGTACGCGGGGCTGCGCCCTGGATACCGGTTAGGCCTTTGGGGGGGCCAGGGGTCGCCGACATGAAGGGTCCGCCGCGGCGGATCGGCGCCACCCGCGTGCTCGAGAAAGAGTTCGACCAAGCCCCCGGTGAAGCAGTACGGATTTGTAGCGAGCGTGCTTAGATGAAAACCAAGATCCTGTTCCTGGCCGTCGCCACCTTCACGTTGACGGCCACCCTCAGCGTCGTGAGCCATTACTTCACCCCGCTGCCAGCCATCCTCCTGCTCACAGTTCGATGGATCGCTATCGTCACTCTCGTCCTCTATGCCCTCTACAAGCGCTCGCTCACTACGTGGATCCTGGTGGCGATGGTCGTCGGTGCGGCTGTCGGTCACGATTGGCCACGCGTTGCCCTCCACCTGCGCGTGCTCAGCCTGATTTTTCTGCGGCTCATTCGAGCCATCATCGCGCCGCTGCTCTTCGGCACGCTCGTCAGCGGCATCGCGGCACACTCCGACTTGAAGAAGGTGGGGCGCATGGGCATCAAGGCGATCGTCTACTTCGAGGTGGTCACCACCTTTGCGCTGTTCATCGGACTCGCTGCCATCAACCTCAGCAAGGCCGGCGTAGGGGTAAAGTTGCCGCCCCCCAGCGGCGAAACGCTTCAGGTCCAACGCCTGTCTGCCACGGAAACCATCCTGCACATCTTCCCCGAGAACTTGGCGAAGTCCGTTTCGGAAGGCCAGATACTCCAGGTGGTAGTGTTCAGCATCCTGTTCGGCATCGCCCTGGCCATGGTGCGCGAGGAGCGTCGTCGGCCGCTGCTGAACCTTGCCGAGAGCCTCTCCGAGACGATGTTCAAGTTCACTAATCTGGTCATGTACTTCGCTCCGCTCGGCGTGGCTGCGGCCATCGCCTATACGGTGGGCAGCACGGGCATGGGCGTCCTGTTCAACCTCGCCAAGCTGCTGCTCACCCTCTACGTGGCGCTGCTGGTTTTCATTCTTGGAGTGCTGTTGCCGGTCGCGCTGCTGGCGCGGGTGCCGCTGAAGAAGTTCATTGCGGCGGTGGCGGAGCCGGTTTCCATTGCTTTTGGAACCTCGAGTTCCGAGGCCGCCCTGCCGCGCGCCATGGAAGCGATGGAAGCGATCGGCGTGCCGCGGCCGGTGGTGGCCTTCGTCATGCCGACGGGCTACAGCTTTAACCTGGACGGCAGTACGCTCTATCTCTCGCTGGCGTCGATCTTCGTGGCGCAAGCCGCCGGCATGCATCTCAGCCTGGGCCGGCAACTGCTGCTCATGCTCACGCTCATGCTGACCAGCAAGGGGGTTGCGGGCGTCTCCCGGGCAGCCATCGTCATCCTTCTCGGAACTGCGGGGTCGTTCGGCCTGCCTACGGAGCCGATCTTCATTCTGCTCGGTATCGACCAATTGATGGATATGGCGCGAACCTCGGTCAACGTGCTGGGCAATTGCCTGGCAACCGTTGTGGTCTCGCGCTGGGAGGGCGATTTCGGAAAAGAGGCGCCCTCACCGGTGGTCGTGGACGCAGTTACCGGCTAAGTGTGGAACTTCATAAGAGCGCCAGCGTGGCGTCCCGACTAATTCTTTACAGCAACCACCCCCTACCCCCTCCTTAGAAAGGAGGGGAACCGCCCGCAAACTCCCCTCCTCTTTGAGGAGGGGGCAGGGGGTGGTGGGCGCAAGCGGCCTGTGAAAAATCAGGTGGGACACCACGCAGGTGCATTCGCGCGGGGGACCGAAGGGTAGTTGGCCACACCCCGCCCTCGGGTCACACAACCCGCCCCTAGCGCGAAGCATTCGTTCCGAGTGGACGGCGATCTGGACAGAACTGGCCCCAGGAGATCTCCGAATGGCCAGCGAGGCCGCGTGGCCACTTCTACGGGTAGGCCGTTTACCAGGCACTGAGCAATCGCACGACACCTGATCCGCGTTGCGACTGGACTCCGAACCGCATATTGATAGGCATTGCGAGTCTTCCAGTGCTACCGTAACCCGTTGGTTTTAGTGGCGAAAAATCATTTGGAACCTTTCAGGGATTGTGCAAGTAAAACACAGTAGAGGTTTATGCCAGACGAGCTGGATCGCGAACTCCTCAGGCGGTTCGTGCAGGGCGATCAGGACGCCTTTGAATCGCTTTTCCGACAGTTCGAGTCCGAGGTTTATCACTGGATCTTGCGGATTGTGCGTAATGCGAGCAGCGCCGAAGATATCCTAATCGAGGCATTTTGGAGGGCGTATCGCGGGCGAGCAAGCTTTGATTCCTCGCGGAGCTTCGGCGCTTGGATGCGGAGAATTGCCACGAACGCAGCGTGCGATCATCTGAGGGCGATGCGCCCTCGCGCCGGCTGGATCGCGGCCGCTGAGGGCATTGAGGGGCCGAAGAGCACAGATCGGGTTCTGGGCGAATGCATTGCTCGCGCGTTTCGCAGGTTGTCTCCCAAGCTGCAGGTCGTTGCCACCCTCGCGCTCATCGAGGGGCAGTCACACGCAGAAGTTGCAGAAGCGCTCGATCTGCCCGTCGGCACCGTTAAGTCACGCTTGTCTCGGGGAGTCCACGCGTTACGCAAGGAGTTGGCCCGTCTGGGCATTCGACCATGAATGAGGAACGCCTTAGAAGTATGTTGTGCTTGGCATTTCCAAAGCCGGAGAGTGATAAGCCCTCGCGTGATCTCTGGCCGTCGGTCGTGCGTCGCATCGAGGCGCCCACTGCATGGTCGTGGATCGATACAAGTGTGGCAGTCGGCGTGGCAGCCGGCGTGGCGATCACGCTGGCGATTCTTCCTAAGGCGCTTTTGCTGCTCGCCTATCACTTGTAATGGAGGGGATCATGCGACCGCATCTATATCTGCGTGCTTATATGGCAGGCATTGTTGTGCCAACGCTTCTTCTGCTGGTAAGCATGACGGTGTTTGCGCTCTTCCGGTTCTACTTTGAGGTGCCAAGTCAGTTCGTCCTGGCGATGCCCGCCTGGCCGCTGGCGCGGGCAATCGTTTTTCCGATGGCTATCGTTCCGAATGCATGGGGTCTGTGGAACATGCTTTTTCTGGCGCTTCGCCCCCGTTTGCGCTTGTCGCTGGGACTGTACGGCGCGTTGCTACCGCTCCTCCTGATTCCGGGAGGAGTGACTCTGGCGCGGGTATTCGACGTCTTCGGGATTCAAATGCGGTTTGCCTTACCGATCATTCCGATCGGCATGGGACTGTACTACCTGGCCTGGAAGTTCTTCGTAGGATTTCTCAACGAAGAAATGGGTATCGCCTGGGCCAACTCCCGATAAGTCGGCTAGAAGTTAACCGTAAATGTGGTTCGCCCTGTCACCTGGGGCGGTTGTTCGTGGATGACGGCGTACTCGGAAAGTCCCCGGAGCACCGCCACAGGCGAGAGCCAGCGCTTGGCATGTATCGTTCGCAATCCGTGCGTGAATTTCTGGAACGGTGTACTAAGGCAAGTAGATTGTGACTGACCTGTCCAGTGTGGTGTCCCACTTACCAATCTACAGGCACGCGCTCTGACCACTCCGTGCCCCCCTCCTCCGGGAGGAGGGGAGTTGGTGGGCCAACTCCCCTCCTTGATATTGCGAAAGCCTTCGGCTCGCGACTGCCCACGCAATTGCCGAAGCGCTCTGGAGTGCGGCAGCTTGCTGCCGCACTCCAGAGCCCGCCTAGGCGGCGCCCTCCTACAAACCCGCCTCGAAAAAACTCTTGACAAGCTATGCTTAATATGGTAGCCTAGCAAGGAATGCCCGGCTGTTCTGCCATGACCGTAGAGACCTCACGGATGACTTCCCCGTCCTTATTTTCCAAACCGACACTATGTCATTCCATGGCCTTTGCTACAACGACCGTAGAAACTTCAAAAAATGACCGAGCAACGCGGGAATGTTATTGAAAACAAAGGACCGGTGTGGAAAAAGTGGGGGTGAAGCGGGAATTTCACAGAAAATAAAGGTACTTAGCTGTTTAAACCGGGAATATTGTTGAAAATACAGGGAGTTAGTAGCTGGTAGGTGGTAGGCGGGGGAAGTTTGGGTTGTAGCGGCGAGTTTACCTCGCCACGTGGCGGCGTAAAGCCGCCTCTACCGGACGTGAGGCTCGGCAACCCTGGTAAAGCAGCCAGGCAAGAACTGGCACGTACTCGAGTAGCAAGATGAAGTTGGAATCGCGGTAAGGTTGCCCTGCAGCGTAAGCCACCACCGGCGCGTAGCCAAGGACGCTGGTTACGCTGACCAGCAAGAGGGGTGCGCGGGGGTAGAAGCAAAGGAAAGGGACGATCCAGGTGAAGTACCAGGGGAAAGCGTTGGGGGAGAGGAAGAGCAGGCCGGAAATCAGCAGAAGGCTTGCTGCAAGGGGCTCGAGGCGGCGTTTCAAGGCGTAAGCGACAAGCACCATGACGAGTACGCCCGCCACGAGTTCGGCCTGCGATTTGGAGTTTCCGGCCAGGCGGATGAGGCGGAACAGGCTGTCGTTACCTTCCCAGCCTGCCGCGTAATCGGAGAGCCCTTTGAAAAGGCGCCTCCCCGCGCTGAGGAATGGCAAATAGCTCAGGCCCACCACGGCCACGAAGAGAGCGGCATACGCCGGGCGAGTACGCCTCAAGAAAATGGGGAGCAACAGCACGGAGAAGAATTTTGAAATCACTGACAGCGCCAGAAATGAAAGGGACAGCGCGGGCTTGCGTAGTATAATGAGCAGGATCGCAGCCAAGAGCGTAAAGATAGCCAGCGAGTCGTGATGGCCGCACATCGCGAAGGAGATAACTACGCACGGATTCCAGGCGTAAGTGAGAAAGCGGTGGAGCGGTTGTTTCGAGACTACCAGCAAGGCCACCAAAACGCCCAGAGCGGCAAGGTCGAAGCCGGTATAGAGCATTTTGTATCCGCCAACGGTGCTGACCCAGGAAAACGATAATTCGCTGAGCGGCGGGTAAAGCGTCGAGACGTTCCTTCCCGTTTCAATCGGATGCCTGCGGTCCTCGAGAGCGTTCAGAGGAGGCATGGCCGGGTAGACGATGTAGGGGTTGATGTGGAGGCGCTCGACGCGGCCTTCCCACTGGTAACGGTAAACATCGCTGGAGAGCGCGGGTTCGCGTGGCAGAAGGCAGAGTCGAAAGAAAAGCGCGCCCAGCACGATGACGAGCAAGGCCGAGGGGCCCAAGATAAAGCGCTCGACAAGATAAACGCCGGCCACGTATAATATCCCACTGGCCAGCGACAGCGCGATAAACTCCGGGACCGAGCATGGGAGGTTCCGCCAACGCCCGAGGAGGCTGAAAATCACCCCGAGGCCGCCGGACAATACCAGCAAGCCGAGAGTCGGAAGCAGGGACGACGCGGACGGTTTTTGCTGCATCAAAGTTATTGTCGGCCTTCTGATCCTGCGAGGCTCGAAGCGCTAACCCGGCGCCTGAGCCACAAGACCTAACGTTTCGCGCACCAAACCGAAGTTTTATGAACCATTTGCTTCTCTCCCTGTTGGTCGTTCACTCGAATCCGCTGGCTCATTATCTCTATCTGATTTTCCACAAAGACCCGTTTCGCGGCATTTACAGGACGAACGCTTTTGATCTCTCGATCCTGATCCCTTACTTTACCATTCTTGGCATCCTGTCGATCTACGGGATTCATCGCTATTACCTGACCTATCTTTACCTCAAGAACAAGCAGAAGGCGCCGAAGCCGGCAAGGCAATTCGAGCAACTGCCGCGGGTCACGATTCAACTCCCGGTTTTTAACGAGCGCTATGTGGTTGAGCGGTTGCTCGAAGCCGTCACGCGCATCGACTATCCGAGCGCCCTGCTGGAAATCCAGGTGCTCGATGATTCCACGGACGAGACGCGTTTTGTGGCCTCACGCCTGGTCAGCGAGTATGCGCGCGCCGGCCATCCCATATCCTACTACCATCGCGACCACCGCGAGGGCTTCAAGGCGGGCGCGCTGGCCGAAGGTATGAAGCACTCGAGTGGCGAGCTCATCGCCATCTTCGATGCGGACTTTATTCCCCCGCCGCCCATTATCCGCCAGATGGTTGACTACTTCACCGATCCCAAGGTGGGGGTCGTCCAGGGCCGTTGGACGTGGGTGAACCGCCATTACTCGAACCTCTCGGAGGTGGAGGCCATCCTGCTGGACGGCCACTTCGTCATCGAGCACGGGGCGCGGAACTTCTCCGGCCGCTTCTTCAATTTCAACGGCACCGCAGGAATGTGGCGGCGCGCGGCCATCCAGGAGGCAGGCGGGTGGCAGCACGACACGCTCACCGAAGACACCGATTTGAGCTACCGCGCGCAACTGAAGGGTTGGAAATTTATTTATTACCGGGACATCGAGTGCCCCT
>JBEKUR010000055.1:0-27358 GCA_049514855.1 Terriglobia bacterium | reverse complement strand
CAAAACTCTGCCAGCTCGGGAAGGTCTTCGAGGTTTTCCAGGTTTACGGCGGCGTTGATCTGCGTGCTGAAGGGTTTTCGCTTGGTCAAAACGAATTCGAGGTTGGCAATGATCTTGGGGAGTGCGTCGATGCCCCGGCGCTTGGCAAAGCGCTGCGCGTGCAGTGAATCAATGGAGACTTCCAGCATGCCGAGTCGCGCCACGCCCTCCGCGTACTTCCGGATGAGGAGACCGTTGGTGGGCATGGAGGTCCACATACCCTTGTCCTCGGCGTAGGCGATGTAATCGCAGGTATAGGGGTTCAGCAGCGGCTCGCCACCCGAGAAGCTGAGCGCAAATATACCCATCCCGCAGAATTCGTCAATGCGCTGGAAGATACGCTCGCGAACCGCCCGACTTTGCAGGTCGTTGAACTTCCCCTCTTCGCCGAAAATGCAATACTCGCAAAACATATTGCACATCAGCGTGGTTTCGAACATCACCATGTAGGGGAGTTTGAAGCCCGACCCGAGGTGCCTCAAAGCGCATTTGGCGATGTAGGTATACTTCATGGCATGCCCTGAGTTGTAGGTAGGGACAAACGTCCCCCACCATCCGTTTATCAACCCGAATTCGCAAATTGAGGGGCGCTGCTCCGTTCCAACTCGGCAAGTTGTTTCAACCAAGCCCCCGCGCGAGTGGAACAACGCGCCTGAGAATTGCTTCAGGCCAGGGTTTGAGCCCCTCCCAAGTAACCCCTCACCCGGCCCGCTTCCCGATGAAGTGCATCGGGACAGCGGGCCACCCTCTCCCCAAGGGAGAGGGCGGTTTTCCTAACTTCAGTGCGTTAAGCCCACCCCCAGGATACCGCAATTCCAGGGAACAGGATATAGGGACAGGGAATAGGGAACAGGGAATAGGGAACAGAGGGGACACGGGGGACATTAGGCGAAAAGCTGTTCTCTGTTCCTTTGCCCTGCAACCTGTTCCCTGTAACCTGTTCCCTGTTCCCTCTTATCCCCTAATCTTGTACTCGTCGATTTTTCTGTACAAGGTTCGCCGGTTGATGCCAAGAATCGAAGCGGTTCTAACCTTGTTACCGCCGGTTACCTTCAAAACATGGGTCAGATAGCGCTTTTCCATCTCGTCAAGGGAAGGCAACTCCGCGTAGAAGCTCACCAAGCGATTGTCCTCGCGCGAGTCCCCGCACACCTTGGCAGGCAGATTTTCTGGCGCAATGAAGCCGGTCCGCGTCAGCGCCGCTGCCGACTCCAGGGCATTCTCGAGCTCGCGCACATTCCCTGGCCATTCATAGCTCATCAAAGCGGAAAGCGTGTAAGGAGAAATCGAGAATTCCCTTCCCCGCTCGCCTCCGAACTTCTTCAGGAAATGCTCAACCAGCAATGGAATATCTTCCAGGCGCTCGCGCAGGGGTGGCAGGTCAATTTCGATCACCCGCAATCTGTAATAAAGGTCCTGCCGGAATTTGCCTTCCTCCACAAGTGCAGCCAGGTTGCGGTTACTGGCGGCGATGATGCGAACGTCCACCTTGATCACTCGGTTGCTGCCGATCCGCCGCACCTCCTGTTCCTCCAGGGTCCTAAGGACTTTCACTTGGAGGGCGGGACTCATCTCGCTGACCTCGTCCAGAAAGACAGTGCCGTCGCTGGCCTCCTCGAAGATGCCCTTTTTGTTCTCAATGGCCCCCGTAAATGAGCCGCGTACATGCCCGAAAAGCTCCGTCTCCAGCAGCGATTCCACCAGCCCGCCGCAGTTGACGGCATAGAACCGTTCCGCAGCTCTAGGCCCGTTACAGTGAATGGCGCGTGCGACAAGTTCCTTTCCCGTCCCACTCTCTCCGCAAATCAGAACCGTAGAACGCGAGTCAGCCACCATCGCAATCTTCTTGTAGACTCCAAGCATCTTCGGGCTTCGACCCACGAGGCTGGAGAGTTGTCCCTGGCTCCCAAGTTGCCGCTTTAAGTTGCGGTTTTCACGGATCAGCTTCCGGTTGCCAAGGGCCCGGCTGACCTGCAATAAGACTTCATCGATCTTGAAGGGTTTCGAAATATAGTCAAAGGCTCCTGCCTTGACAGCTTCGATGGCGGTTTCCATGCTTCCGAAGGCGGTAATCAGGATGACTTCGGACTCCGGTTGGATGGTCTTGTAGGCGCGCAACACGTCAAGTCCGTTCAGACTCGTACCCAGCCTCATGTCGCTGATAATGACGTCGAACAGTTCCTGCTTGCCAACCTCCAGGGCCTCCTCGCCGCTGGAAGAAGTGACCACACAATAGCCCTCCTCGCCCAGGACCTCCCGCAGCAGTTCCAGCGTCTCGGCGTCATCATCCACAACCAGAATGTTTGCTTTTGCCGGCTTCGCAGTCTCGTCGGTTTTTTCGATCTTTGTAGTCTCCAAGATTGCCCCCAAGGGCGTAGGTGGTAGGTGGTAGGTCGTATGTGGGGAAACGCATCCACCCCCCCTACAAGCTACCGCCAAGGGCATAGGTGGCAGGTGGTAGATCGTATGTGGGGAAGTGCATCCACCCCCAACCCCACCTACCACCTACCACCACTGCATCCTTTACCCTTTACCCTTCACCCTTTACTATTGCCGATCCTACTGCCGCGCCGATTGCCTCTGCCTTCTCGCGGCAATCGACGGGCAAAACCAACGTAAAGGTAGTTCCTTGCCCAGGCTCGCTTTCCACGCGAATGGTACCGCCATGCTGGCGAACGATCTGGTCGCAAATTGCAAGGCCCAGGCCGGTTCCTGTCCCCATCCGTTTGGTTGTGAACATGGGGTCAAACACATGGGCCATGGTATCCGGCGACATGCCCGCGCCATTGTCCGCTACACGAACGGCAACTCCCCGCGCCTCTCCATTCGCCAGCCGCGTTTCAATCCGCAGTTCGCCTCCCCGCGGCATCGCATCCATACTGTTATTGATAAGGTTTAAGAAGACTTGCTGCAAATACCCGCCGTCCCCGTAAATCTTCGGACAATCCTTCGCAAGGCTCAGCTTGACCTTGATCTGCCTAAGTTGCAGGGCGGGGGAGGAAAGAAGCACCGCCTCCTCGACTACGCGCCGCAGGTCCACGAGTTCGATTTTCAATTCAAACTTGTGGCTCCAGGAAAGCAGTTGCTTGACGGTCCGCACAATGTTGTCAATCTGCTTTTCGATGATCTGGAGCCGCCGGCTTGTGGATGGGTCAGCATCTTTTCGGCGCGCGAGCAACTGCACGTGTCCGGATATGGAATTAAGGGGCGTCCCAATTTCGTGGGCCAGGCTGGCGGCGAGCTGGCCGGCAATAGCCAATCGCTCCGAGCGCGCCAGCTTCTTCTGGGTCTCGAAAAGCTCCTCGTTGATGCGCCGCAACTCTTCATTGGCCTGTGCCAGCCCCGCTGTGGATTCCTGAACTTTGCGCTCTAATTCGGTATTGAAATTCTCAATCCGGCGCAGCATCCGGTTCAGGTGTGCCGCGAGCATGCCAATCTCATCCAAGCTTCGCAGGCTAGCCCGGACGTTGAGTTGCCCCTTTTCAGCGCCTTCCATGACGCTAATCATATCCTTCACCGGAGCCCTTACCGCCCGCAAGAAGAAGAGGTGAACGGCCAGAATGACCACCACCAGGCTCGCCAACATCAGCAGCAGGTTGCGGATCACCAACTGGCGGGTCACCATACTGGTTTGCGACTTGGAGACCTTCAGATTCAGACAACCCACCGGCTGCCCCTGGGAAAGGATCGTCACCCCTATAACCCAGAACTTGCCATTGTTGGTCTCAATCGTGAGGGACTCATCGTCCGGTCGCTCGAACTCGTCGTACTGCTCGATACCGGGGATATTGTCCAACTCCAGGTGCTCTCCCTGAGGTGATGTCGTTGCCTCGAGACGGTGCGGTGAGCCATGCACGTAAACATCCGCTTGGCGCACGCCCGGCAGGTCGCGCTGCATTTGCTTTAAGACTCGTTGAAGTTTCCCGGTGTCCTGAAGCGCGTCTACGTTGACCAACTGGTGGGCCGTAGCTCTTGCCTGGGCCAATGTCTTGCTGTAGACCTCCTCCTCAACCAGTTGCTGGGTTAGGAGCATCGCAATGTATGTCGAGACCCCGACGACAGAGACAACCGCAACGGTGAATATAATGATAATCTTGGTTTGGAGGCCAAAACGCGATTGAGTCATTGGAGGTTTGCCAAGCTGTCATTCTAACATCGCGTGTGGCAAAAAGGAACACTTGCTCAATTCGAGTAAGTGGTTAATTCTAATGGGACTATATTCTTAATTCTCCGGAGGCGTCCATGGAGAATCGTGAAATCGCAGCCGTCTTTGAAGAAATCTCGAACTTGATGAAGATCATCCAGGACGACCCCAAATGGACTTTCAAGGCTGCCGCCTATGATCGTGCCAAACGCGCGATCGAAGGTCTCCCTGAGCGGCTGGAAGACATCGCGCGCGACCCCGACCGGAAACTGACCGACATCCCGGGGATTGGCGAAGACCTGGCAAAGAAAATCATCGAGCTGATCGGGACCGGGAAAAGCAAGTACCATCAGGAGCAACTGGCAAAAGTGCCGGCAAGCCTGCTCGAGCTCTTACAATTGCAAACCGTCGGTCCCCAAAAAGTGCGTTTGTTTTACAAGCAAGCTGGCATCAAGAGCATTGACGACTTGGAGGCCGCTGTGCAAGCGGGCCGCTTGCGCAACCTGCCCGGCATGAGCGTTAAGTCCGAGGAGAACATCCTGAAAGCCCTCGAGGTTTACCGGCGAGCCGCCGGACGCTTCCGGCTGGATACGGCCTATGAAACCGCGCAACAGCTCACCCACTACCTTAAGGAGTTTCGTGGAGTGGAGGAGGTCACACCTGCCGGCTCACTCCGGCGTGGGCGGGAAACCGTCGGAGACCTTGACCTGCTCGTCACAGGCCATGACCACGCTGGCATCGCGGACCACTTTGTTAAATTCTCGGGCCTCGCCCAGTTGCTGGCAAAAGGTGAAGACAAAGTGAGCGTGAAGCTCCAGAACGACCTGCAGGTTGACATCCGCCTGCTCGACCGCGAATCTTACGGCGCCGCCCTGCAATACTTCACCGGTTCAAAGGAACACAACGTGGCACTGCGCGAGCGTGCCAAAAAACGAGGATGGAAGCTGAGCGAATATGGCCTCTTCAAAGGGGAAGAAGCGCTGGCCCGCCGAACCGAGGAAGAAATCTACGCCAAACTGGACCTGCAGTGGATTCCCCCGGAGCTGCGCGAAAACCTGGGCGAGATCGAAGCGGCGGAAAAAGGTGAACTCCCCATGCTGGTGGAACTGGAGGACATCAAGGGTGACTTGCACATGCACACCACCGCCTCGGATGGCAAGGCCAGCGTGGAGGAGATGGCGGAAGCCGCCAAACAGCGCGGCTATGAATATATCCTCATCACGGACCATTCGAAGGCCGTGACCATCGCGAATGGCCTGGACGAAAAACGCGCTGTAGAGAACATCCGCCGCATCAAAGCGGCGCGCAAGAAAGTCAAGGGCATCGAAATCTGGACAGGCGCAGAGGTTGACATCCTGGGCGATGGCAGTCTCGATTATCCGGATGAAATCCTGAAGCAATTCGACATCGTATTGGCGAGCGTCCATTCCCGCATGAACATGCCCGGCCAGGAAATGACAGCCCGCCTACTGAAAGCTCTCGCCAATCCCTACGTCAGAATCCTCGGACACCCTACGGGTCGCCAGATTCTGAAGCGCGACCCGTTCGTTTTCGACCTTGAGAAGGTCTTTGCGGCAGCAAAGGAATATGGCGTTATCCTGGAATTAAACGGCCACCCGGAACGCCTCGACCTCTGCGACGGGCACCTGAAGCTGGCGCGAGATCGGGGAATGAAAGTCATCATTTCCACCGACGCGCACAGCCCCGACCACTTCAAACTGATGCACTATGGGGTCGTGACGGCGCGGCGCGGCTGGATGCGTAAGGAGGACATCCTGAACACCCTGCCGCCGGAAAAGCTTCTCGAAAGCCTGCGGCGGGAAGGGCAGTGACGAGTGACGAGTGACGAGTGACGAGCAGAAGAGCAGGTGCCAGGGGTCGGAAGAGCAGTGACGAGTGACAAGTGACGAGTGCCGAGCGGAAAAACAGAGGCTCGGGAATACGGCCATTTCCAGTTTCGAGTTTCGATTTGCCAGTTTCGATTTTCCCACTCGTCACTTGTCACTCGTCACTGCTCTTTACCAAACCGCACTACGATGAGCGTGAGGTCATCCGCTTGCGGAGAATTACCTACAAATTCCTGCACCTCGCCCACCACACGGCGGCAGATTTCATCGGCAGGCAGGCCTGAACAACCCTCCAGAAAATTCCGCAACCTGGCTTCTCCGAACAGCTCTTCATCGGCGGCCTGCGCCTCGGTGACACCATCCGAGCAAATCAACAAAACGTCGCCGCTTAGCATTTGTGCGCCGGCGACTTCAAACGTCGTGCCAGGAAACAATCCCAGGGGGAAGTTCGAGGAACTCAAAAGGTCAACCCCGCCGCTGGCGCGGATCATCAGAGGCGGAACGTGCCCAGCGCTGACGAACTGAAACCTGCCGAGACGGTCCAGGACACCGTAGAGTATCGTGGCGAACATCTCCGGAGGGGTCCGCTCGCAAAGGAAATCGTTCACGCGTTCAAACAAGAGAGCAAGGTCCGGATCGCCGGCTGCCACCGCGACGAAGGCTCCCTGCAGGTTGGCCGCCAGCATGGCGGCGGGAAGGCCCTTACCCGAGACGTCCGCCACGATGAATCCGTACCGCTCGCCGGGCAGGTGCACCACGTCGTAGTAGTCTCCGCCCACATGTTCCGTCGGCATAGTGGTGGCGCAAAGCTGGAAGTAGTCGCACGTCGGGAAGCGGCGTGGCAAAAGCCCCTGCTGGATGTTGCGGGCAAGGAACATCTCGTGCTGGGTGCGCTCCTGCTCTTGGGCAATGCGCAACAGGCGGGCGTTCTCGATGACGGTGGCGCCTTCCACGGCGAGCGTTTGCAGCACCTCGCGGTCGAGCCCCGTCACCGCGGTGGGGTGCGAGCGCGTATCAAGATAAATGACGCCGAGCAGTTCGGGCGCCGTGATTTGGATAGTCGTACCCGCTGTTTCAGAAACCGGCAGCTTCTGTAAAGGGACTGCCACAATGCCGCGCACTTCGGCACGGATGATCTTGGTCTCCTGAGCCGTGCGGCCGGTCATCTGGTCTTCCAGGATCACTTCTTCCTGGCCCGAAGCCGCCACCCGCTCCACCACGGCACGGGAGTAGTCTGTGACGTCGCGTCCCAGGTAAACGCCGCCTGCTCCCCGAGCAAGCTTCAGGTGGAGGTTTCCATCCGCCTCGAGGAGGAACAGCAGCCCGCGCTCCGCGTTGGTCAGTTGTAACGCCGAATCCACCAGAGCCACCAGGACTTCCTCGAGCGCCGGGGCCCGGTGCATCATCTGGGCCATTCGGAGGAGCAACCCGAGATGCTGAAGCTGCGGCGCCGGACCCACCGCAGCCTTCTCCAGCTTTTCCAGCAGTTCCGGCAGCACCGCTTGGTCCACCACGAACGAAAGCGTGTAGGAATCCGCCACACCCAAGTTGATGAGATCACCTGACTTCAGTTGGCAGGAACTGATCCGTTCATTGTTCACGGCAGTCCCGTGCCGGCTCCCCATATCTTCAATAAGGTAGCCGCTATCTGTCTTAACAATTTGCGCGTGACGACGCGAGATTCTGCTGTCCAGCAACACCAAGTCGCTGTCGCTCTGCCTGCCCATCGTAAAAGGTGTGCGAACGATTTCGACTTCGCGCTGGTTCCCAAACGTGTCACGAACGATGAGGCGTGGAAGAGTATTCGCCATATGTACCGCCTGCCCGAACAGAATGGCAATCATTATAGCAAGGAACCCCGAGCCGCCAAAGTCCCGCCTGAAAGGATTTCCTTAGCAGCTTGCTGAAGAAAGTCATCTGAATTGCTTTCTTCTTTCTCTCTCCTGCCTACCTTCTGTGCCCTGGAGACTGGAGTTCTACCCCCGCATACCACGTACCGCCTACCAGAATACGTTTGACAAACCCCATCAGGACTTCTGATAATCGCAGACTCTGGAATCGCAAAGGGATCCACTATGCAAAAGTCACGGCGCATGCTTGAAATCTTGTTTGTTTGTGGCCTGGCGGCGGGCCCCTTATTTTCATCCCAGCGCCCGCCGGCCGAGGCCGACGCGACTGCTGAAAAGGTTCTCCTGCAAGCCATCATCATCGATACCCATGCGGACACCCCGCAGATGATGCTGGATGAGGGCTACGACCTCGCCCAGTTGGACAGCCCTTTCATGCTCAGTGTCCCGAAGATGCGGCAGGGGCATCTCTGCGCCGAGTTCTTCTCCATTTGGGTGGATGTGGGGTGGCCGAAGCAAGATCTCATTCACCGCGCGCTCGATTTGATTGACGTCGTGAACGAGCAGGTCGGACGCCACTCCGACGTCCTCGGCATGGCCACGACGGCAGACGAAATCGTGCGCCTTCATCTCCAGGGCAAGTTCGCCATCTTGATGGGAGTCGAGGGGGGCCACATCATCCAGGACGACCTCCGCGCGCTGGACATTTACTACCGCCTGGGCGTTCGTTATATGACGCTGACCCACACCGCTAATACAGAGTGGGCGGATTCCTCCGGCGACAAGCCCAAATGGAACGGCCTGACGAATTTTGGGAAGCAGGTGGTCGAGCGCATGAACCGCCTGGGAATGATGGTGGATATCTCCCACGTTTCCGACAAGACCTTTTACGATACGCTGGCGGCCACCAAAGCGCCTGTCATTGCCTCCCACTCTTCTTGCCGTGCCCTTTGCGATGTTCCCCGCAATATGACGGACGACATGATCCGCGCTCTGGCCAAGAACGACGGCGTCATGGACATCAATTTCTATTCCGGCTTCCTGAGCCAGGCCTATGCCGACGCCTACAAGAAAATCGAAAAGCAGGTGGAGGCGGAAACTGCTGCTGCGCGCGCGCGTTACGCGCGCCAGGGCAAGCGCCTACCCTACCCCGAAGAAGTGAAAATCGAGCAGCCCCTGCTCAAAGATTTACCTGTGCCGAGTTACACTGTCATCGCCGACCACATTGACCACGCCGTGCAGGTCGCCGGCATCGACCACGTTGGCCTGGGCTCGGATTTCGACGGTATTAATTCGGCCCCCAAGGGCATGGAGGATGTCTCAAAACTTCCTGACTTGGTGCGCGAACTGGCCCGGCGGGGATACAGCGAACAGGATTTGAAAAAGATTCTGGGCGGCAACCTCCTGCGCGTCATGCGACAAGTGGAACGCGTGGGTCGCGAAATGCGATCCCCAAAATAGAGAGGGTGTTACCCCGAGATTTGGTTGCAGCGATTCGCAACCTGTCTCGATCCGAGCTTGGTCTACTTTTGACCTTGGACGTTTGACTTGTCGGGAAACACTGAGTATTTCAAATATATTTCGTTGAAACTTCGCAGACATGGAGATGATGATGAAAAACCTGCTGACTACATTTTTCGTTATGATGCTTATCACTGGAATTCTTTGCGGCCAGACCTCGACATCTGAGACTGCCGCAAAGCCAACATCGCAGCCCGCCGCGGCAAGGCCCTCGTTGCTGAAACCCTCCTCTCTTAACGAGCAAGCTCCTGCCAGTTTCAAGGCGAAGTTTACAACCACCAAGGGAGACTTCGTGGTGGAGGTCAGGCGCTCCTGGTCACCGCTGGGCGCGGATCGTTTCTACAACCTCGTGAAGAACCATTTCTACGACGGCGCCGCCTTCTTCCGCGTGCTGCCGGGCTTCGTGGCGCAATTCGGCCTCAGCGCCAACCCCGAGATTTCTCGGGTATGGGCCTCCGCCACCTTCAAGGACGATCCCGTCACCCAGAGTAACCTGGAAGGCTACCTGACTTTCGCCACCGCCGGCCCCCACACGCGGACCACCCAGGTCTTCATCAATCTCGGCGATAACCAGAACCTCGACCGCATGGGTTTCTCGCCCTTCGGCAAGGTCGTCGAAGGCATGAACGTGGTGCGAAAGTTCTACAGCGGTTATGGCGAAGGTGCACCGAGCGGCAAAGGTCCCGACCAGAGTCGACTTACAAACGAAGGGAAAGCCTATCTCGACAAAAGCTTCCCGCTAATGGATAGCATCAAGACGGCGGTCATCACTCAGTAGTCAGTCGTCAGTTGTCAGTCGTCAGTTTTCAGTTACGGGGGATCAGTCTTTTCGGGGGGAGCAATTGAAAACCCACGCGCGACGGCGCTCTTTCTATTTTCGACTTTCTATTTTCGATTTTCGACTTTCTATTTTAACCTTCGACCTTTGACTTTCAACTTTCGTATCAACAAGGAACCCCCCATGACCGATCTGAAGCCTGGCAAGTACGCAATCTTCGCAACCAGCCTGGGCGAGATTACCTGCGAACTGTTCCCGCAACATGCCCCGCAAACGGTGGAGAATTTTGTTGGTCTGGCGACGGGAACGAAGGAGTTCATTGACCCGAAGACGCGCAAGCCCGCCAGGCGCCCCTTCTACGATGGATTGATCTTCCATCGCGTCATACCCGAATTCATGATCCAGGGCGGCTGCCCGCTCGGGACCGGCACGGGTGGCCCCGGTTATCAGTTCAAAGATGAATTCGCCAAGGGCGTGGGGTTTGATAAGCCGGGCAAGCTGGCCATGGCCAATGCCGGTCCGGGGACGAACGGCAGCCAGTTCTTCATAACGCTCGCGCCCACAGCTTGGCTGAATAACCACCACACCATCTTCGGCCAAGTCGTGAAAGGCCAGGACATCGTCGAGAAAATCGTTGCTGTGGCACGCGACCGGAATGACCGGCCCAAGACCCCCGTGGTGATCAATGCGGTGAAGATCGTAGATGTGCCGCAGCAGGTCATTCCCCTCCTTGGTTAAGGAGGGGGTCAGGGGGTGGTTGACTGGCGTGCTTGATTCCGTGCCCACCACCCCCTACCCCTCCTCTGCCGAGGAGGGGAGCTATCGATCTCAGCGATCGCCCGCTCGAACGGAACGGCTTGATCTCTGGATGCCTTTGCGGCGTCGTAGGCGCGGATGCACTCAAGCTCTTCCAACTCTTCGAGTAGTTCTTGGTAATCAGCGATGTCCAGGACAACGCTGATCCGGTTTCCCTGGTCGTCCACTACGTAGCGTTCCTTAAGCTTCAACATTTGATTCCACCTCTTAATCCCGACCCCGCGCCCAGGATACCCTCCCAGCCAGCGACCGCGACTCCGACACGTGACAAACCCTGAATTCACGGCCTGTTTCTGCTTTGCACGCACTACACGCCGACAATTTCCACTAACTCCTTCACCGCGGCGGCGGATTTTTGAAGCGCCACATGTTCTTCCGGCGTCAGTTTGATTTCCACAATCTGCTCGATGCCGCGCACGCCCAGCTTCACCAGCACTCCCACGAACACGCCGTGGATGCCGTACTCGCCTTCGAGGTAAACGGTGCAAGGCAGAATTTTCTTGCGATCCGCGAAGATGGCGTCAATCATCTCTACCACAGCCGAGGAGGGCGCGTAAAAGGCGCTTCCGGTTTTGAGGAGATTCACAATTTCGGCTCCGCCGTTACGGGTGCGCTTAATGATGGCCTCGAGCTGTTCCCGGGGCATTAAATCTCCCACCGGGATTCCCGCCACGGTCGTATAACGCGGCACGGGCACCATAGTGTCTCCGTGGCCGCCCAGAACGAACCCCTGCACGTCGCGAACCGAGACGTTCAGGGCTTCCGCGATGAAGGTCCGGTAGCGGGCCGTATCCAGAACGCCCGCCATGCCGATCACGCGGTTCTTTGGAAATCCGCTCACCTTGAACGCTGTTTGCACCATAGCGTCCAGCGGATTGGTCACCACGATCAGGATGGCCTCCGGCGAGTACTTCGCCACCTTCTCGGTAGTTCCCTTAACGACCTCATAGTTCTTTCTCAGCAGGTCGTCGCGGCTCATGCCGGGCTTGCGCGCAAAGCCTGCCGTTATCACCACCAAGTCGGAGTTCGCCGTGTCCGCGTAATCGTTCGTTCCCCTGATCTTAACGTCGTAACCCTCGACGGGCCCCGATTCGAGCATGTCCAAAGCCTTACCCTGCGGGACGCCCTCGAGGATGTCAATCAGAACCACATCCGCCATTTGTTTGTCCACCAAGCGCTGAGCTACCTCTGCGCCAACATTACCTGCACCAACCACAGTCACTTTTTTGCGAATCATTAGCCCCTCCCTCAAGAAACATTTTAGATTTTGGATTGGCGCGTCCTACTACCTCCTCTACCTACCGCCCTGACCTGTTACTACGCCCTGTCCTAGCGGGCCTCAGCACGCGGGTGGAGGCAACAGTAGCCCGCCTCAATCCAAAATCTAAAATCCAAAATCTAAAATCGCTGCACGTTCTCAATAATCGCGCCCGCAAAAGCGCTGGTGCTGAGCCTCTGAACGCCGGTGATGCCGTCCATGTCCATCAGCCGCTCCAGGTCGTATGTGACGCGGTGCTGCGCGATAGTCGCGGCCAAGGCGTCTTCGATCGACTTGCCAACCTCAGGCCAGCCGATGAATTCAAACATCAATGCTCCTGAGCGGATGACGGCGCCGGGATTGATCACGTTCTTATCCGCATATTTGGGCGCGGTGCCGTGGGTAGCCTCAAACACCCCGAACCCGTCGCCAATGTTCGCGCCGGGAGCCAAGCCTAGCCCGCCGACTTGCGCCGCGCAGGCGTCCGAAAGGTAATCGCCGTTCAGGTTGGGCGTGCAGAGCATCTGGTATTCATCGGCGCGCGTCAGGATCTGCTGGAGCATCGAATCGGCGATGCGGTCGTTCACCAGCACCTTGTTTTTCCACTGACCCTTGCCATGAGTAGAATAGATGGAATCCAGGCAGTCCTTCACTTCCTTGCCAATCTGCTGCTTGAAACTCTCGGTCGCCATTTCGAGTCCAGGCTCAACCAGGGCCGCCAGCGCTTCGACCGAGGCCTGGGGGTTCTTGTCCTTGCCGTCGAGCGCCCAGCGCTCGCGCTCCGTAACGATGTGTTGGCGGAACTCCTGCTTGGCCAGCTCGTAGCCCCAGTCGCGGAACGACCCTTCGGTGAACTTCATGATATTGCCCTTATGGACCAGGGTTACGGTCTTCAAGCCGTGGTCGAGTGCGTAACGGAGGCCGCGACGCACCAGGCGTTTGGTGCCGGTAATCGAAATGGGTTTGATACCCACGCCGGAGTCGAGGCGGATCTGCTTCTTCACTCCATCCTCGCGAAGCAGCGTGTTCACAAACTCGATAACACGTTTCGCCTGCTCCGATCCCTCGCGCCACTCGATGCCCGCGTAAACGTCTTCCGTGTTCTCGCGGAAGATGACGATCTTCATGCGCTCCGGATGTCTGACCGGCGACGGCACACCCGGAATGTATTTCACCGGCCGCCAGCAGGCGTACAGGTTCAGGAGTTGCCGCAGGGCCACGTTCAAGCTGCGGATGCCGCCACCCACCGGCGTCGTCAACGGACCTTTGATGGCAATGCGGAACTCCTTGATGGCATCGAGCGTGCCTTGTGGAAGCCATTCACCGAACTGCTTGAAGGCCTTCTCACCCGCAAACACCTCGTACCACACAACCCGGCGCTTGCCGCCAAAGGCTTTCTCGACGGCCGCGTCGAATACGCACCGCGACGCCTTCCAGATGTCGCGGCCGGTGCCATCACCCTCAATGTAAGGAATGATAGGGTTGTCGGGAACTACAAACTTGTCGTTGACAAAGTCAATCTGCGCCCCGTCCCTTGGCACGGGAACGCCGTTAAATGAACTCATTAGGTATGCGATCCTCCGTCAAAATTATGAATAGTAAATGGTGAACAGTAACTGGTGAATTCCGGACAGGCTAGCAGGTGACGAGCTTAAACCCGGATTCGCAAACTGAGTGGCACTGTTCCATTCCGACCGGTTAGATTGCAGTCGCTTCGATGAAACCTGCGGACGAACAGAACAATGCGGCTGAGAATGCTTCAGTCTGAGCCTCGAGTCCCTCCTAATTAACCCCTCACCCGGCCCGCTTCCCGATGAAGTGCATCTGGACAGCGGGCCACCCTCTCCCCTCGGGAGAGGGCGGTCCTCCTGACTTCGAAGCGCGCCAAAAATGATAGCCCTCTCCCCGGGGAGAGGGTGCCCGACGGAGGAGGGCGGGTGAGAGGTTTTTCCATTCAATGGGACCAGGCTCCTCGTTCAACTTACGAATTCGGGTTAAACCCAGGCCCATTGCCGCTCTCGCAAATTCGCATCCACCATTCAGAACGTATCATTTACCATTTACTATTTACTATTTCTTTAAAAGGCTGCGCAATACGCTGGGCAGAATACCGCCGTTTCGATAGTAGTTAACCTCGACGATGGAATCGAGCCGCGCGACGGCCTGGAAGCTTCGCTGCGACCCATCCAGACTTGTGGCCGTAAGCGTGACCTCCGAGCGCGGGCTAATGCCGTCGTCGAGGCTGGCGATGTCGAATACTTCCTGGCCGGTCAGACCCAGCGAAGCCGCATTCTCGCCTTCCTTGAACTGGAGCGGCAGCACGCCCATGCCCACCAGGTTACTGCGGTGAATGCGCTCGTAGCTCTCCACCAGCGCGGCCCTGATTCCCAGCAGCAGAGTTCCCTTCGCCGCCCAGTCGCGGGAAGAGCCGGAACCGTATTCCTTTCCGGCGATGACCAGCAGCGGCACGCCTTCCTGCTTATAGCGCATCGCCGCATCGTAAATCCACATTCGTTCTCCATCCGGGAAGTGAACTGTGACGCCGCCCTCCATACCTGCCACAAGCTGGTTCTTCAACCGGATGTTCGCGAAGGTCCCGCGCACCATCACGCGGTCGTTGCCCCGGCGCGAGCCATAGGAGTTGAAGTCCTTCTTCGTCACACGGTGCTCGATCAGATATCGTCCCGCAGGACTCTCCTCCGGAATGCTGCCGGCCGGCGAAATGTGGTCGGTGGTGATGGAGTCGCCGAGCACTGCGAGCACGCGCGCCCTGCGGATCTCGGCAATGGGCTGCGGGTCTGGGCCGAGGCCGGTGAAGAACGGTGGCTCCTGAATGTAGGTAGAATCCGGCCGCCACTCGTAGAGCGCGCCGCCCGCCACCGGGATGGCGTTCCAGGTGGGGTTGCCGTCCCAGACGTTCGCATAAGACTCGCGAAACATCTCCGGGCGGATGGCCCGCTCCATCGCTTGGGCGACTTCCTCCTGCGAGGGCCAGATGTCGCGCAGGTAAACCGGCCTGCCGCTGCGGTCCTTTCCGAGCGGTTCGCTGTCCAAGTCGATATCCACGGTACCTGCCAACGCATAGGCCACGACCAGCGGCGGCGAAGCCAGATAGTTGGCCCGCACCTGCGGATGGACACGTCCTTCGAAGTTGCGATTCCCGGAAAGAACTGCGGCCGCCACAAGCTGATTTTCCGTGACCGCCTTGGCTACCTGGGGGGGAAGCGGGCCGCTGTTCCCGATGCAGGTTGTACAACCGTAGCCAACCAGGTTGAAATGGAGCGCGGCCAGCGGCTCGATCAATCCCGCTGCCTTCAGGTATTCGGTCACGACTTTCGAGCCCGGAGCCAGGCTGGTCTTCACATAAGGAGGAACTTGAAGCCCCCGTTCGGCGGCCTTCTTCGCCAGCAATCCTGCGCCCAGCATAACCGAGGGGTTCGAGGTGTTGGTGCAGGATGTGATGGCGGCGATGACCACTGAGCCGTGCCTGAGGCTGGCGCGGTCTCCGTTGAAGGCCACGGTCGCAACCCGCCCCGTCTCTTCCGGGGAGAGGCCGAAGCCGCGCTCTTTCACCGGCGCGGCGAGCGCCTGCCGGAAGGCGCTCTTCATGGCCGAAAGCGGGACGCGGTCCTGCGGGCGCTTCGGCCCGGCGAGACTCGGGGTCACTGCCGCGAGGTCCAACTCCAGCGTTTCGCTGTATTCAGGGTCCGGGCTCTGGTCGGTCCGGAAGATTCCCTGCTCCTTGGTGTAGCGCTCGACTCGCTGCACCTCTTCTTCGCTGCGGCCCGTCTGTCGCAGGTAACGCAGCGCTTCCGCATCCACCGGGAAAAATCCCATCGTGGCGCCGTACTCGGGCGCCATATTGGCCACCGTGGCGCGGTCGGCGAGGGTCATTTGCGAGAGACCGTCGCCATAAAACTCAACGAACTTGTCCACGACGCCTTTCTTCCGCAGTATCTCGGTGACGGTGAGCACGAGGTCGGTAGCCGTAACGCCCTCCCGCAGCCTGCCTTTCAATTTGAAACCGACCACTTTCGGGGTAAGGAAGTAGTAAGGCTGGCCCAGCATCGCGGCCTCAGCCTCAATGCCGCCTACTCCCCACCCGAGCACGCCCAGCCCGTTGATCATGGTAGTGTGAGAGTCGGTGCCCACCAGAGTGTCGGGGAGCCAGACCACCTCCAATCCATCCGTACGCTCCAAAACCACCTTCGCCAGGAATTCCAGGTTCACTTGGTGCACGATTCCTGTGGCCGGAGGAACGACGCGGAAGCTGTCAAAGGCCTTCTGACCCCAGCGCAAGAATTCATATCGCTCACGGTTGCGTTGGAATTCGATTTCCGCGTTGCGTTCGAGGGCCTGAGGGTTGCCAAAGAAGTCTACCTGCACAGAGTGGTCAATCACCAGGTCCACTGGCACCAGCGGGTTGATCTTCGCCGGGTCGCCGCCCAGGCGTTTCATGGCTGAGCGCATCGCTGCCAGGTCCACGATGGCGGGCACGCCAGTGAAATCCTGGAGAATGACGCGCGCCGGCTTGAAGGGCACCTCGCGCGCCGCCGGGCTCTTCGCGTTCCAACCGGCCAAGGTCGCGCCGTCCTGCTCCGTAACGAGCGCCCCGTCGCAGTTACGCAGCACCGATTCCAACAACACCTTGATTGAGAAAGGAAGACGCAAAATGCTGCCCAGCCCAGCCTTCTCCAGGTTTTCCAGGCGATGGATGATGACGTGGCCGTTGCCCGTATCGAACAAGGCTCGCGCCCCGAATGCGTCTTTCCTACTCTTCTCTGTCACGCTTCACCCCCCAGTCTTGTTTTGATGATAACGCTGGCAAGAAGACTCGCTAAGAAAATTCTGAATATTCACTATTCATGATCGTAGTGATCCGCAAACTGACGAAACCAGGCTCGCGACCCCCTCACCCGGCCCGCCCCGGCTGAAGAAATCGCCGGCGGCGGGCCACCCTCTCCCCCAAGGGGGAGAGGGCTAGCCTTTCCCTCAAGCGGAGAGGACCGAAGCGTGCACGAGATTTCAAATTGAGATGCCCAAGGCGCACAAAGCAAACTCTGGGTCCGAAATTCATCATTTATTATTCATAATTCCACCCATTGCCCGCTGGGCCGCAGCCCTGCCGGTGCGAATACAATCTGAAATTCCTATGCCCGAATAAGCGTTCCCCGCAAGATAAATGCCCGGTAACTCCTCGAGCTGGCTTTGGATTCTCCTTACGCGCTCGGCATGCCCCACCGGATACTGCGCCATGGAGGCAGGCCAGCGGTGAATCCGGCAAAACAGTGGCTCGAATGAGAAATTCAAGATTTCCTTCAATTCCTGCCGGACCAGTGCAACCACTTCCTCGTCAGGGAGCTTCAGGACTTCCGGGTCTCGCGAGCCGCCCAGGAAACAGCGAAGCAGCGCCTTCCCTTCCGGAGCGCGATGGTTGAACTTGCGATGCACGAAGGTGCAGGCCAGCATTCTCCGGTTTTCCTTGCGCGGGACCAGGTATCCAAAGCCTGGTGGCAGGTGTTCTCTCGTTCCCTCCCCATATCCCAGCGAGACCGTCATCGAGGAACTGTAGGGGATTTGGCCGAGCAAGGCTCCCAGTGCGGGAGCGATGGAGGAAAGCAGCCGGCCGCATTCATGGGCAGGCATCGCAAGGATAATTGCATCCGCGTCGAATGTCATGCCTCCATCGCAAAAGATCTGATACCGTCGGCTGCATGAGTCAGCCCTCCCGCCAGGGCCGCCAGGCGCGAGTTTGATACCAGCAACACGCCCGCCGAGATGAACGCGAGTCTTGTCCAGATGCTCCGCCAGCTTCCCGGTGAGCTGCTCAAGTCCCTCCCTTAGTGTCATGAAGAGCGGCAAGGAGCTGCGAGGCGCAGCGCCCGTGCCGGCGGAGTCAGGCTGCGCAGTCCCATTCGTATTGGCGGCGGCTTTGCGGCGTTGCCGCATCGCTCGCAGCGTGGCGCGTGTCAGGCTGCCGTGCTTCCGCTCCATTTCCCAGAAGCGTGGCAGGACGGACCGGACGCTCAAAGCCCCCGAATCCCCGCCATAGACCCCGGCCAGCAAAGGGTCCGCAATGTTCTCCAGCATGGCGTCTCCGAAATGCCTACGCACGAAGCTCGCCACGGATTCGTCTGCGCCCTGGTTTAAGTTCCCGGACGGCGGTGAGGCAAACAACTCGGCGGCCATCGCCAGCTTGCTGCTGAGCGGCAGCAAGGGAGTGGTCACCATGGGCCAGAGGCGAGTCGGAACCAGGAACATCAGTCCATCAGGAAGCGGGACAAGACGGCCCCGGTGGAGGATGTAGGTGCGCCGCTGCCTGTCGTTCGAACCGACGAGCGAATCACCAAGGCCCAACTCCCGGGCCAGGGCCGCCGCTTCTGGCTTTTCGGCAAGGAAACTGTCCGGCCCTGCTTCGATGACGAAACCCTCGACGTGTTCCGTGCGAATCACTCCGCCTAGGCGGTCGCTTGCCTCGATGAGCAACTCTTCAACCGGCGCGCCGGCTTGGCGCGCGCAGGCCAGAGTGTAGGCTGCAGCAAGGCCTGCTATGCCTCCACCCAGGACGGCTACGCGCTTTCGAGCTGCCCGGTCGGTCGTCACTAGGTCCGTCCCCCAGGGTTGCGCCTGAATTCGGAGGGCAGTAGGCGGTAGGCATGCCTACTCTTCTCCGCCTTCTGGCCCAAACGCTCCGTGACGATAGCTGCCAGCGCCTGGATGAACAGCGGGCTATCGTTCAACGACGCGGAGCGGTGCACCGTCACGCCCCTGGTCTTTCCGTATTCGCGGAAGACGACATCAATATCGTAAAGGATCTCAACGTGGTCGCAGACAAAACCCACCGGCGCCAGCAACACATGTTGCTGGCCGTACAAGGCCAACTGATCGATGAGAGATTCCACGGTCGGCCCGATCCACGGTTCGCCACTCATCCCCGGGCTCTGGAAAGCCACGCTGAATTCCTTGAGGCCCACCGCGTTGGCCACCAGCGCAGCAGTTTCCCTCACCTGTTGCTCGTAAGGATCGCCGCCCTGAATGGTCTTTTCGGGAACGCTGTGCGCCGTGAAGATTACGGGAACCGGACCGCCGGCCGCAGCCTGCACGCGGGCCAGCGCCGTGGCTACTCTCTCGCGGAATGCCTCAACCAGCCCTGAATGATCGTGCCAGTTTTCGATGAAATCCACCTGTACATTTGGTGCGAGCCGTTCGACATCTTCGAACAAATACTTCTTGTAGAGGCCAATGCTGGTGCGGGAATTCTGGGGCGCCAAGCAAAGCGCCACAACACGTTCAACTCCGTCCGCCTTGATCTGCCGAACCGCTTCGGAGATGAATGGCTTCCAGTTCCGCATCCCCACATAGACTTGGCGGCCAAGGAGCTTCGCCAATCCCTCCGCCTGTAAAGTCGTCAGGCGCAGTAACGGCGAGCCGCCGATCAGGCTGTAGCGGCGAACGATTTCATTGACTAGCGCATCGGGTAGCTTCCGCCCGTCGCGCATGTTGAGCAGGAATGCAGGGATGTCCTCGAGTCTGTCCGGTGCGCCGTGCGCGAGCAGCAGCACTCCCCACCCGGCAGTCCTCCCGGCGCCGTCTTTCAGGATTTCGGTTGCCATGGCAAGTAGTCAGTGGTCCGTAGTCCCGCCGCGGCGGGTCCGTTGTGGGTCTTCAGCTATCCCGCCGCGGCTGGTCAGCCCTCAGCCATCAGCTCTCAGCTATCAGCTCTGCTGCCCCAACCAACGAATATATCACGCCCTGACGTGCTGAAAGCAGCGCTTGCTAAGTAGGGTAGTAGTCCCTCTGCTTCCGGGGTGCCTTTCGTACGGCAGCACCATCGAGGAGGCGACGGCAAACGCCCGAGAGGCCATCGAACTCCACCTTTAGAACCTCGCCGCACACGATGAACCAATTCCGCTCGGAAACGAATCCGTCCAAGTCTTCACGACCACCGTTCACGTGAGTCCTATTACGGGGAGGTTGGGACCGGTTCGATCCGGGGAATCAGCCAATGCACCAGCCCGATGGCCAGAGGGTGCATGATGCCGGCGATGATGAAGAGAGGCACGTAAGTATGGAACCACTGGAGGGTGTAACCCGCGACCAGCGCCAGGATCATACCGCCCACGGCACCGCCTGTCCCGCCCAGGCCCGTAACCGAGCCCACATCGCGTTTGGGGAACATATCCGAGGCGAGGGTGAAAACATTCGCCGACCATCCCTGGTGCGCGGCAAGGGAAAGGGAAATAAGGGCCAATGCCCACCGGGGATTGGGGGCGAAGACCGCCACGATGCCGGAGGGCATGCAAAACGCGCAAATCGCCATCGCCGTCTTGCGCGCCCGGCTTAGAGGCCAGCCGCGCTTGATAAAGAAACCCGAAAGCCATCCGCCCGCCACGCTGCCGACCCCCGAAACCAGAAACGGAATCCAGGCGAAAAGGCCGATTTCCTCGAGGGTGAAGCCGCGGCCTTGCTTGAGGTAGGAAGGGAGCCAGAAGATGTAAAACCACCAGACGGGGTCGGTCATGAATTTTGCCAGGATGAAACCCCACGCCTGCCGGTAGGCGAGGATTTTCTGCCACGGGATTCGAGTGGCCGTCGCGGTTTCTTCCTCACCCTCCCCGCTCTCGATGAACTCCAGCTCGCCGGGGGTAATCCACGAATGCTCACGGGGAAGGCGGTAAAGAGCCGCCCAGAAGAACAACCAGATGAATCCCAAAGCCCCGGTGAAGATGAACGCCGCCCGCCATCCCCACCGGAGCGTCAGCCAGACGACCAGCGGAGGCGCGATAACGGCGCCCACCGTTGGCCCGGCATTGAAGATGCCGGTGGCCAGCGCGCGTTGCCTTTTTGGAAACCATTCGGCAACGGCTTTGATGGCGGCAGGGAAGTTCCCCGCTTCGCCGGCCCCCAGAAGGAAGCGCGCTGCGCCGAAGGAAAGCGCCCCGCGCGCCAGCGCGTGAGCCATGGCGGCAATGGACCACCAGGTGATGGAGAGCGCGTATCCCAGCCTCGTCCCGAGCCAATCCATGACCAGACCGGCGACCGTGAGCATGAGGCCATAGGCCAATTGAAACGCGAACACAATCCAGCCGTAATCGCTCTCCGACCAGTGCAGGACGCTTTGCAGGTGAGGCTTCAGGACGGAGATCGTCTGCCGGTCGAGGTAATTGATCGTGGAGGCAAAGAATAGCAGCGCGCAGATGGCCCAGCGAAGGTTGGGAATTGTGAAACCCGCGCCGGGGCGGGTAGTTTGGGCCGGAGCGTGGGCAGGTTTCGGCATAGTTTGCGGATCAGCAGTCAGCCGGGCAGGATGCAGAAAAACGTTTCGGAAGATTGTCATTCCGAGCGAAGCGAGGAATCTCGCTCTGGAGGTAAAGGACCTTGCGAGATTCCTCGTCGCCTGCGGCTCCTCGGAATGACACGCTTTGTGGGTTTTTCGGCATCCTGCCAAGCTTTCTTACCTACGCATTTTTCACCCAAGCGTGCCGCGGGTCGTCAGCCCAGGCCCCGTAGCGGCGTTCTTCTCCGGCGAGGACCCAGGTGTAGTGAAGCTCGTAGCCCGGGGCCGCCACGAGAGGATGATAACCTTTAGGCAAGAGGACTGTATCACCGTCTTCCACCACCAAGGCCGTGGAGAAACCGTCGGGGTCACCATTGGCGGTGTAGGTCCACATCAATCCAAAGCCTTGAGCGGGTTTGATGCGGAAAAAATAAACCTCCTCGAGGACGGCTTCTTGCGGCGGGTTCGAGCGGTCGTGCTTATGGGGCGGGTAGCTGGACCAGTTGCCTGGCGGGTTGAGCGTTTCGCCCGCCAACAAGCGCTCTGCCGCAACGTTTTCTGCCAGCGCCGAATAGACGGTGCGTTGCCAGTTATCGCGACCTACCTGCTTGGCGACCACCGCCGCTCCTTCCAGGAGCGCAGGAGGCGCCGTTGCGGTAGAAGGGGCCGAGAAGATGCCCGCGTCGAAGACCTCCGACTCTGCCGTAATCTCGTAGGAAGACTGTGGCGGCAAGTAGACCATGACAGGCGGTCCGGAAAAGACATCGGCGCGCGCGCCCACATTCGAGAAGACCTGCCTCTGCCCGTCCGCAGTCTCAGCGGTGACGGTCGCTCTTCCGGAAAATATATCCAGAACGTATTCCCGTCCCTGGGCCTTTGCCGAATGCTTCTGGCCCTTCACCAGATTTAGGCGGGCAAAGTCGAGAAAACGCAAAACCCCGGGCCGGACGATCTGCTGAAATTCCCCCTTCGCTTGAGCTTTGAGCAGTCGTTGCATAAATCACCTCGAATGATTGCACATTTCCTAAAAAGAGAGGCTAATCGAACTCCAGCCACGGTGAGATACCGGGGCTATGGCGCTGCCATTTCACTTCGCTCCGGCATACCGCTCGTAGGCCTCAGCAACCTTGGCTTCGGCAGCATCGCTATCATGAATCAGCACCCGATATCGCAATGTCAGCGAGCTTCCGGCTGCAATGGCGACGCTTCCGTCGCGCTTGGGGTCATTATAGAAGTCGTGCTCGCCGAAGGGATTCACGGCGAACAGACCGTAGCCACGGGCGTGCCAGTAAGTGGGATGCTTAATGTTATGGGGGTTATCGAAGATAGCAATTCCGATCCTTTCTCCCCCCACAACTCCGGAGTAGTCGACCCAATCAGCTCGCTTACCCCAGATGTTTTTTTCACCCACGGCGCCTTCAGAGTTCAGCATTTTCACGGCGGGTTCTTGCAGGTTCCTGACCACCCGAATGGCGAAGGTTCCCTCCTTCGTATCGCCCACCTTCAAGGGCGTTCCCTGGTCAGCCGTAATAGTAAACGAACAGTCGATGGTGCGGGAACTTTCATCGCCCCGAAAAGTGTATTCCTGTGTCTCGCTGCCCATCGCCTTACCATCCGGGCCGACCAAGCTGAACACTGCCCGGAGCGTGCCGGAATCAGGCCCGCCCATTGATTCTTCGAGCTTGGTAAATACCGTGCGGCCCTTGGGGAGATCCTCAGATGTGTAAGCCTTGCCCATCACGTGCACGGGCGTTTTCTCTTCGAACTTTGCTTCTCCCCAGAAATCAACTCCGTTGATGTCGCCGTGAGCGAAGAACATAGAGCGGTGATGAGGATGGTCCCTGCTCTCGCCCGGGATGCTCGTTACCATCGGAAACCCACGCGTGACGATGATGCCCTCAGCCGAACGCAATGGGTAGAGATAGGGCTTGGGCGCCTCAGCTCCGAAATAGTAAGTCGTGAAAGGTTTCCCTCTGATGCTCACGTCGATCTGGTCACCATGCCGAACAAATGCCACGGGCTTGTCGCCGGCCACCAGGAGCGTAGCTTGTATCAATACCAAGAAGATTAAGCGCAAGAGGATTTCCCTCCGCAAGAAATTTGAAAGCCGAGAGAAAGAGTCGAAGATTCGCCAGTGGGAATCCCTCGAGGATAAGCCCACTCTGAACCGTTAAGCATTATCGGGATTGGGGGTTGGTCATGTCAAGCGCTGGCGGTTGAGGGTACTGGTGTCATTTGCGAGACATGGGCGTTGCAAGCCGCAGTCATTCCCGCGAAAGCGGGAATCTACCCGCCAAACCTTCGGAAATGCGCTGTCTACGGACTGGATTCCCGCTTTCGCGGGAATGACTGGCGTTTCGTAAGGGATGCCATAGCAAATGACACCACCACGCAGTCGAGGGTGCTCACTTCGGAAAAGTGAACTTGAGCTCGCGGCCCATTTCGAAGGCGGGCTTCTTCCGTTTTCGAATCAGGCCCCTATTCTCCGAAAGTGCCGTGACCAGCATGGGCAAGGCGATGGTGGAGTCGCAGTGGACGTCCACCATGCTGGCGTCGTGCGCAATCTTTCCCCAACTCTGGGATTCTTTGAACGTGCAGCCGGAAAGCCCGCCCCAGTGTGCGGCGTCAGTGATGATCTGTACGGCATATTTATGACCGTTATGAGACTGACGCATGAACGTAGCCGTCACCTCGGTCTGATTGACAAAGTTCTTGGGAGTGCCGCCGCCAAAGTAGATGACGCCGCTGGCAGGGGAATCAGCCGCCAGGTGCGCGGTCTCGAGCACATCACCGATCACGTCGAACGTGAACTGGTTCTTGCCCAGGAAACGGTTCTCCGCGATACCGATTCCGATGGAGGAATCTCCAATGGCAGGACAATACAGCGGGACTCGGGCTTTCGCCGCCGCAGTGACGATGCCGTCTTCTTTTGCCTTTTTCGCCAACTGCTTGCCGAGCAGGTACAGGAATTCGCGGGTTGAGTAGGCCCGCGACTGGTCGAGAGAGGCGGCGAACCTGCCGATCATCTCGTCCGCCTGCCGAAATTCTTCTTCGTCCGCGAGCGTATCGTAAATGCGGTCAAGGAGGTTTTTTTGCAAAAGGACGTCGTCGATGGAGGGCGAGGACTGGTAATGGAACCGGCCCAGGGTTTCATGGATATCGTGGAAGAAGTTGGCGCCGGTCGAAACCAGGCAATCGATGAGGCGGCTCTTGAGCATATAGACCACCAACCGTCGCATGCCGGCGGGGACCAGCGCTCCGGACATCCCCATCATGATCATGACCCGGTCGCCGAGCATCCTCTTCCAGATCTGGTAAGCGGTGGCCAGCGAACGCCCCTGAAAGGATATCCCCTGCATTTTCTCGAGCAAAGCCGCAACGCTCTTTCGACCATCAACGACCAGAGGGTGGGTCGGCCTGGAAAGTATCTGGTGTTTGCGCATCGCTTAGTTCTTCGTGCGTTGTCCCGGCAGGGCGGGTCAGCGGTCAGCACCTGGCCGCCATGGACTGCAGACGACCGACAAGGTCAAAAGGAAATTGGGCAGCCGATTCCTGACAAGGCTGGCAGGCGGGGTCCGCCTCTGCCGGAAAGCTCCTTCAAAATAGAGTCACGGGCAAGAAAACAACGGACCAATGAGGGTTGAGCGAAGTCTATTCGTCGATTCCAAGCAAGATCGCCGCGGCCAGCACTGTGGTCCAGAGACCTCTTTTATCGCCAATAGCGGATTGGGTGACATTCATCGTCCGGACAATCTTATTGGAGATTCGATAAATTTCCTTCTTCTCGTCCCAGCTCCGGTCGGGGTCGAACTCCACGCCCAGCGTGGTGGCGAGCATTTCCGCCGCCAGCTCTTCGGCGTATTCGCCAGCGACTTCTTCTGTCTCGCCGAAAGAATGATGCTCTGAAAGGTAGCCAAAAGCGGTCCGGTCAGAGGGAATCGCCACGCCAACCGAGGCGACAATCAAACGATGTGGCTCCCGCGTCGAATTCTCGCTCATGACCACAAAAGTCACCTGCCCGGCTCGCAGTTCCTTCACGCCCTCGGTCCTGGAAACGAGCTTGCAGCGAGGCGGGAAAATGCTGGAGACTCGCACCAGGTTACAGGCAGCGATCCCGGCGGACCTTAATGCTAATTCGAAGCTGGTCAGCTTTTCGCGGTGTTTCCCGACCCCCTTGGTGAAAAACATTCGCTTGGCTACAAACATTTGGCTCTCCACCTTCTCGTCGGCGCTGCTCTTTCCGGCGGCCGAGTGGCGTCGCTGACGAAGACGGACCTGGAAGACTCCATTTCGGGATATGGCCAGGAATTTTGTAGGCTAACAAAAAGCCAAGAAAAGTGTCAATGCATTTTTGAGGGCATTTTTGAGTCCCCGGAGACCTCCTGGCAAGTGGGTGGTGGTGTCATTTGGGTGGGATCCCTTTCGGAACGCCGGTCATTCCCGTCCTGCCATGGCGGGACGGGAATGACTGCGGCTCGGAACGCCCATGTCTCGCAAACGACACCAGTCCCGACAAGTGGAAAACAGTGACCTTGGTTGTGACCAGCGCTACTTGTCCTACGCTGCACCGTTACCCTCGGAAAGGGCTCTTCCGGGTCGGGGCGCCGAATCTGGGAGCGGGATATCAAAGTTAGATGGAGACCATTAAAATTATTCATGCTGGCAGGGCTTGACTAAAATCTCCACCCACGATATGTTTCCGCGATTAGTGAAGAACAGCCGGCATTTGAGCTCCTAATCGTGGGGAGAAAATCCTTTTATGGAGGATGTATGAATTCGAAGGCAGTCTTGGAGTTCGCTGCTGCCAACAGCGTGAAGATTGTAGATATTCGTTTCACCGACCTTCCGGGTTTGTGGCAACACGTGTCATTCCCGATTCACGAATTGGAAGAGAGTTCCTTCGAAGAAGGCTTCGGCATGGACGGCTCCAGCATCCGCGGCTGGGCGGCGATTCATGAGAGCGACATGCTCCTGGTTCCTGACCCGAGCTGGTATATGCTTGACCCGTTCACAGAAACACCTACCTTGGCAATGATTGGCGATATCGTCGACCCCGTCACCAAGCAGCACTATCTGAAGGACCCCCGCCATATCGCCAAGAAGGCTGAGAATTACCTTGCCTACACCGGAATCGCGGACACGGCCTATTTCGGCGCGGAAGCCGAATTCTTCATTTTTGACAACATCCGGTTCGATCAGGCCCAGCAACACGGTTTCTACTATATTGACGCGGAAGAGGGACGCTGGAACTCGGGCCGGGAGAAGGATAACCTGGGCTACCGGCCGCGCTATAAGGAAGGTTATTTCCCAGTCCCACCCACCGACCATTACCAGGACCTGCGCAGTGAGATGGTCTTGGCGATGGAAAAGGCCGGGCTTGTAATCGAGTGTCACCACCACGAAGTCGCCACCGGCGGCCAAGCCGAGATTGACCAGAGATTCAACTCCCTGTTGAAATCTGCGGACGGAATGATGTTGTACAAGTACATCATCCGCAATGTGGCCAACCAGTACGGGAAAACGGTGACCTTTATGCCCAAGCCGATTTTCCAGGACAATGGCTCGGGCATGCACACCCACCAAAGCCTCTGGAAAGACGGCAAACCGCTCTTTGCCGGGGACAAATACGCGGGATTCAGCCAAATGGGGCTATGGTACATCGGCGGCCTCCTGAAGCACTCGCCCGCACTCGCGGGGCTCATTGCGCCCACCACAAACTCTTACAAACGCCTCGTGCCGGGCTTTGAGGCGCCCGTGAACCTGGCTTACTCGCGCCGCAATCGCAGCGCCTGTTGTCGAATCCCCATGTACTCGCCAAATCCGAAAGCCAA